>CAISXT010000153.1 GCA_903889525.1 uncultured Opitutia bacterium
CAGCGGTCACCGATGAAGAAAAGGTACCCCAGCATCTCGACTTCGCTGCGCTGCTGGCCGGAGCCCAGGAGGGCCGCCACGGGCTTTTGGAGATGTTGTCCGAGGAGATCGAGCAGGGCGGACTCAATCGCCGTGACAGCGTGAATCGTCACGCGGAGGTCGAAGGTCTGCAGGCCGCGGCCACCGGCATCGCGGTCCGAGAAGGCGGCGCTGACCGTCGCGAGGAGCTTTTCGTAATCAGCGATTTCTTTGCCGATGAGTAATAGCGCGGAATCCTCGACCGTCTGGCGGATCTTCTCGCCGCCCGGGACTTCGCCGAGACCCGTGTGGCCGGAGCTGTCGGTGATTAGAACGATGTTGCGCGTGAAGAACGGACCATGCGCGCCGCTCAGGTTGAGTAGCATGCTGTCGTGACCGGCGACCGGCACGACACGGATGGATTGAATCAGCGGAGAGGACATTACAAAAGGGGTAGGGGCAGGGGTGGGGGGTAGGCTCAAGCCTTGGGCTTGGTGCGGGCGAGGAAGACCAGTCCAGCGGCGAGGATCGAGCTTACGGCCAGGCCGTAGAGGCCGCCTTGAATCGACCCAGTGTGTACCTTGAGCCAGCCGAATGTATACGGAGCCACGAAGCCACCGAGGTTACCCAAGGAGTTGATCAAGGCGATGATTGCGGCGGCGAAACGTACATCGAGGTATCCTTGCGGAATGGGCCAGAACAGCGAAGAAGCGGACTTGAAGCCCAGCGCTGCGAAGCAGATGGCCACAAACGCGAAGACCGGACCACCCGTGGTCGCCAGGAACATTCCGAGCCCGGCGATGAGCAAGGCGCCAGCGACCCACGCTTGTTGGTTCTTAAAGCGGGCGGCGCCGGCGGCGGCGAGATACATGCCCGCGATGGAGATCAGCCATGGCAAGGAATTGAGGCAACCTACCTGCATTTCCGTAAGCTTACCCATGGAACGGATGATGGTGGGTAGCCAGAAAGTCGCGGCGTAGATGGTTAGCTGGATGGCGAAATAGATGACGCAAAAAAGGATGATTTGCACGATATCGCCGAGCAGATGCCAGAAGTTGGGGCGGACGGAACGCTGCGCCGCGGCGGACTCAGCTTCAAGGGTCGACGTCAGGGCCTGGCGTTCACCCTCTTGCAGCCAGCGGGCCTCCTGCGGAAGGGAATCGAGCCAGCGCCAGGTGAAGATCGCGAGGACGACCGAGAAGGCGCCTTCGGCGAAGATCATGAACTGCCAGCCTTTGAGTCCGTAGGGATGGAATTGTAGGAGGTAGCCGGAGAGCGGCCCTGAGATGACCGAAGCGATAGCGGATCCGCTCAGGAAGATGGCGATGGCCTTTCCGCGGTCGGCCGAGGGCAGCCACCGGCTAAGGTAATAGATGACGCCAGGGAAGAATCCGGCTTCGGCCGCACCGAGCAGGAAGCGCAACCAGTAGAACTCGTGGGCTGTCGTTACGAATGCCATACAAGCTGCGACGGCACCCCAGAGTAGGGCGATGATAGCAAGCCAGCGGCGCGCGCCGATGCGTTGGAGGATAAGGTTGGAAGGGATTTCGAAGACTGCGTAGCCGATGAAGAAAAGGCCGGCACCGAAGCCGAAGGCCTCGTCATTAAGGCCTAGGTCCGTATGCAGGTGTTCCTTGATGAAACTGATATTTACTCGGTCGATATAGTTCACGATGAACATCACGACAAACAGCGGCAGCACACGCCACTTGACCTTGGAAACTGCCGACTGGAGGTTCGCTTCGTGCATCAATGCTTACTTTACGCCAGCCTTGGCGATAAGGGCGGCGAGCTGTTCAACTTCGGCCGGCTTGAGGTCGGTCAGGGGGGCACGCACGGGTCCTGCGCTGTGTCCAACAATCGTCGCGCCGGCCTTGATGATGCTGACGGCGTAGCCGGCACTCTTGTTGCGAATTTCAAGGTAAGGCAGGAAGAAGGTGTCGAGTAGTCGGTTCTGCGTGGCGACATCATCCTTCGCGACGGCATAATAGAAATCCATCGCAGCCTGGGGGATGAAGTTGAACACGGCGGAGGAATAGACCGGCACGCCCATGGCCTTATAGGCGGCGGCGTAGACTTCGGCGGTAGGTAGGCCACCGAGATAACTGAAGCGATCACCCATGCGGCGGCGGACCGAGACCATGAGCTCGATGTCACCGAAGCCATCCTTGTAACCGATGAGGTTCGGGTTGTTGGCCGCGAGCTTCTCGAGGTGATGCGGCTGGAGGCGGCAGACGTTACGGTTGTAGACGACGACGCCGATCTTCACCGACTTGCAGACCTGGTCGACGTGTGCGGCGACGCCCTCCTGATTCGTTTCTGTCAGGTAATGCGGAAGTAGCAGGATGCCCTTGGCGCCGAGTCGCTCAGCTTCCTGGGCGTATTGAATGGCGACGCGCGTCGGGCCGCCAGCGCCAGCGAGGATCGGCACAAGGCCGTCGCAGGTGTTAACTGCTGTCTTAATGATGTCCGAATATTCCTTTGGCTCGAGGGAGAAGAATTCGCCCGTGCCGCCGGCCGCGAAGAGCGCCGTAGCACCATAGGGGGCCAGCCACTGCAAGCGCTTGGCGTAACCCGCGGCGTTGAAGTCGCCGTTCGCAGCGAAGTCGGTGATCGGGAAGGAGAGGAGACCAGATGAGAGGACTGTCTTTAATTCGGAGGGAGACATACGTAGAAGGTGTCAGCGGTTGGCGGTTAGCTTAGAGTGCAGCGGAGGAGCGGGTGCCGTTCAGGAGACGGGAGAGATTGAGTGGATTGGCGTTCTGAAGTTCAGCGGGAAGGGCCGCATCCGGGAAGGTCTGGTAGCAGGTCAGCCGCGTGAAACGATAAATGGCATTTGATCCCACTGAGGTGGTGCGTCCGTCGGACAGCGAAGGGTAGGGGCCGCCATGCACGATAGCGTGCGAGACTTCCACGCCAGTCGGGAAACCGTTGATGACCACGCGTCCAGCGATCGCTTCCAGTTTGGTCAGCAAGGGGGCGTTCGCGATTAGTTCGACGTCGGTGCCGTGGAGGGTGGCGGTAAGGTTGCCGTGCAGTGCGCCAATCGTCGCATCAACTTCCTGGGCGTGGTGACACCAGATGATGAGCGAACTGGGTCCGAAGATTTCATCCTGGAGCGATGCCTCGGCGACAAACGTCTTGGCTTCAGTGGCAAAGAGCGCGGCCACGCCACGATTGGGCTGGCCGCTGGATTTTCCTTGGGCGAGGAGTTTGACGCCCGCTTGAGCCGAGCGAGTCGTGACGCCCTTCTGATAGGCTTGGTGGATGCCCGCCGTGAGCATGACGCCATCAGCGGCTTCAGTGAAGAGGCTGGAGAGTTTGGCGACAAAGGCTTCGGAGGCTGCCGAACGCACGAGTACAATCAGGCCAGGCTGGGTGCAGAATTGCCCAACGCCTAGCGTACAAGAGCCGAGGAGGCCGGTGGCGATGGCGTCACCACGGGCCGCTAAGGCTCCTTCGAGTAGGACGATGGGATTGACGCTGCTCATCTCGGCATAGACCGGAATGGGCGTTGGGCGGGCTGCCGCTGAATCCATCAAGGCCCGCCCACCGGTGCGTGAGCCCGTGAAGCCGATAGCGCGCAAGGCGGGGTGTTTGGCGACTTGCTGACCGACGACGCGTCCTTCGCCCATGATGAGCGAGAAGGTGCCCTCAGGCAGGCCGTTGGCCTTAACGGCTTCGACGATCAGGCTGGCCATGATTTCGGCAGTGCCCACGTGGGCGTGGTGGGCCATGACGATGACAGGGCAACCAGCGGCCAAGGCGGAAGCGGTGTCCCCGCCAGCTACTGAATAAGCAAAGGGGAAGTTGCTCGCGCAGAAGACGGCGACGGGTCCAATCGGACGCAGCATCGAGCGATGGTCTGGCTTGGGCAGGGGCTTGCGGTCGGGGTTGGCGGTTTCGATTCGGGCATCCACCCAGTCGCCTTTTTCTACGAGGTCTGCGAACAGGCGAAGTTGGCCCATGGTGCGGCCGATTTCGCCTTGGCAGCGTGCCTCGGGCAGCCCGGTCTCTTGGGTGGCACGGGCGACGAGTGCGGGCGTGGCGGACTCGATGCGCGTGGCGATGTCACGGAGCAAGACGGCCTTTTTATGGCCCGAGGTCGCGGCCAGCTGAGGGGTGGCTTGGGCGGCCAGTTCGCAGGCCCGATCGACTTCCCCGGCGGTGGCGGCAAAGAAGTCTGGTGCCAAGGCGGTGGCCGTCGCCGGGTTTACCGCACGGTAGGGCTTGGCTTGAGACTGGCTGCGCGTGAAACCGATGAAAGATTGGCCGAGGAGGGAGGACATAAGAGAGGTTACGAGATAGGGGGGTGAGCGGGGGTGAGGCAAACAAGATAGGGTTCAGATTGCAGGTAATCGGCGTTTAGGGATGCTTGGACCTATCCTATGGTGCGCTTAATCATTCTGCTTTTTCTTGGCTGGTCCCTCGTGGTGACCGCCGCCGAACGGCCTAATATTATTGTCATCCTCGCCGACGACCAAGGCTTCGGGGATTTTTCAGCCAATAACCCGCAAAGCAAAATCCCGACGCCTCAGCTAGATCGACTGGCGGCACAAGGGCTGCGGTTTACGGATGGGCACACGTCTTCTGGGGTTTGTACGCCATCCCGATACAGCCTCCTCACCGGACGGTACCATTGGCGGACGCGGCTCCAGTCCGGAGTGCTCGGGGGTTTTTCGCCGCCACTCATCAGTCGCGACCGCCTGACGATTGCGGGCATGCTGAAAGCTCAGGGTTATGTGACTGGCTGCTTCGGTAAGTGGCATCTCGGCCTCGGTTGGCCGTTGAAGGATGGGTCAGTCGCTGACGATGGGGGCGATTACTCGAAGGAGTATCAGAAGATGGGATCGATTGATTATGCCGCCGACATCAAGGACGGCCCCCTCGAACACGGGTTCGACACCTTCTACGGTATCAGTGCGTCACTTGATATGCCACCGTTTGTCTGGATTAAGGATCGGCGGGTGACGGAGATTCCGAGCGTCACGAAGAAGTGGCTACGCTCCGGGCCGGCTGGCCCAAAATTTGAAGCGATTGATGTGCTACCTTCGGTCATCGATCACACCATCGACTTCATTGCCGAGAGTAAGAAGGCCAATCCCGTCAGGCCGTTCTTCGCATATGTACCGCTCAATGCCCCTCACACACCGATTGTGCCTACGAAGGAATTTCAAGGTTCGAGCGGTATCAGCCCCTATGCGGATTTCGTCCGGCAAGTGGATGCTGATGTCGGTCGATTACTGGTGGCATTAGACAAGCAGGGGTTGAGTGAGAGTACGCTGGTCATCTTTACCTCGGATAATGGCTGCTCGACGGCGGCCAATATTCCCGAGCTGCAGAAGGCGGGCCATGAACCGAGCTACGTCTATCGCGGTAATAAGGCCGACGCTTATGAAGGCGGTCACCGCGTGCCGTTCGTGGTTCGCTGGCCGGGTAAAGTAAAGCCGGGTGTGAGCGGTGCCTTGGTTGGACAAATTGATTTCATGGCGACGTTTTCCGAAATCGTCGGCAGCGCGGGTTCCCCCATGGCGGGCGAGGATAGTGCCAGTTTCCTCCCCGTGCTTTTTGGCCAGAAGGCCGCCGCCCGTCAGGGTATCGTCAGTCAGTCGATTAACGGAAGTTTCGCCATCCGTGACGGACAGTGGAAACTCATCCTGTGCCCTGGCTCCGGCGGTTGGAGTGCCCCTCACCCTGGCACGAAAGAAGAGGCCGGATTACCTGCGGTGCAGCTGTTCGACCTTTCGCAGGATATCGGCGAGCGGAATAATCTTCACGATAAGTACCCCGAACGTGTCGCCGCGATGAAAGCCGAACTCGATAAGATCATCGCCCACGGTCGGAGCACGCCGGGCGATGATTTAAAAAACGACGTACCTGTTCAGGTCGTCAAGAAGGCCGGCAAGAAGAAGCTCGCCGATAAGTAGGCCAGCCCAGCTTTAGTCCGCCAACTGCGCAAGGAGCTTCAGGGTCTCCAGCGGTGCGGCGTGCGACTTGGCGGCGTTATGCAAACCCGCGGGTAACTGCTCAATGGCCAGCGCTTTCAATTCCTCGAGGCGTAAGCAGAGCTTGTCTAAGGCGGCGTCCGGTTCGGCGGCATCGACCCAGACGTCATAAATGGTAACCAGTTCACCTGGGGTCTCGCCTTCGATTTCGCCTTCGCCGACTTCATAATCACAATCGAGAAGCTCGTCCCAGAAATTGGCTTCCAGATCGAGGGTGTCTTCGAGGTCGTACAGACGGATGCCACTCATCCATTCATTGAGGACCGTAAAGGCTTCACGGTGGGCGGGAAGTACTTCGGTGAAAGTGTCGCGGATGCCGACAGCGACGAGCTTCAGGCCTTCGACGGTGTCGCCGATCTGCGGGCCTTCGAAGGGAGGGGTGGAGTCGGACATGATTAAGGGGGGATAAGGGAGAATGGGCCGTTGGGGGCAAGGGGAAAGGGCTTAGCTCGCGGCCGCCGTGCCCGCGAGATAGCCGGTGGTCCATGCGTTCTGAAAATTAAACCCACCGGTGACGCCGTCGATGTCCAGTACTTCGCCCGCGAAATGAAGACCCGGACAGAGGCGACTCTCCATGGTTTTGAAATCGACTTCGGATAGTTTAACGCCGCCGCAGGTCACGAACTCGTCCTTGAACATGCTCTTCCCTTCGACTTTGAAGTCCGCTGCGGTGAGCTGCGTGGCGAGGGCCTGGATGCCTGGGTTGCTCACGTGCGCCCAAGGGGTGGTCGGAGCAATGCCCGCCGCTGCCACGAAGCGTTCCCAGAGCCGTTGCGGCATCGCTACGGGACTGAAGGTCGTGATTTGCTTACGGGCGTTCTGCTCACGAATGACGGAAAGCGTCTTGATGAGGGAGTCGCGATTCTGTGGCGGTACCCAGTTGATCGTGATCGGGAACGCATAGTTCTTCGCGGCGAACTCGCGGGCGCCCCAGGCGGAGAGCTTCAGGATGCCTGGGCCGCTGAGGCCGGCATGGGTGATGAGAACGGGGCCATCTGTTTTGAGCGGAGTACCCGGGGCGGTAACGACCACGTTCTCCGACGAGATGCCGGCGAGGTCTGCGAGTCGAGGGTCGGTGATGTGGAAGGTGAACAACGACGGCACGGGCGGAATGATCGAGTGCCCGAGGTGCTCAGCGACAGCTAAACCGCCGGAGGACTTATTGCCACCCGTCGCGATGATGAGGCGCTCGCATTCAGCCGTAGCGCCTTCGGTGAGAATTAACCGAAATCCCGTGGCGGTTTTCTCGACGGCCCGGAGGCCGGTTTTAAGCCGGACGGTTACGCCCGCTTTATCGGCGGAGGTGAGCAGGCACTCGGCGATGGTCGCGGAGTCATCCGTGATCGGAAACATTCGACCATCTTCTTCGGTCTTGGTCTCCACGCCGCGGGCGGCAAACCAGGCAATGGTATCCCGCGGTTGAAAGCGATGAAAGGCCCCGAGGAGTTCGCGACCACCGCGCGGATATTTCTTCACCAGTTCGGCGGGCTCAAAGCAGGCATGCGTGACATTACAACGACCTCCGCCCGAGACTCGTACCTTGGCTAGAAGGTGAGGGGTGGCTTCGTAAAGCGTGACGGCTCCCTTGTCGCCCAGACTTTCCGCACAAGTAATCGCTGCGAAGAAGCCAGCGGCACCTCCGCCGATAACGGCGATGCGGCGTCGTTCAGGCATGAGGCGGGAATGGCCGCCTTTAGCTTATTTTGCCAGCACCGTCTTCAGGAACGCCAGTACCTCGGCGGTCGAAGGGTCGTTCGGCAAGCCGATGTCATTGTTGATCTTGCCGTGATTGGTGTTGGTGGCACCGAAGGCTTTCGCGGAGATACCTTTTGAGGTAAGTGCGCTTTCGAGACGCTTGGCTTGGTCCGGCGTCAGGGCTGAGGCCGAGTCGTAGAGGATCAGGAAGGGGGGGATGCCTTTGCCAGCGGCGACGTGCTGGGTTGCCGAGTAGTCGGCCCAGAGCTCGGGCTTACCGCCAAAGATTTCGCGGTGGCCGTACTTCGGCTCCGGCTTGCCAGCGGCTTGGCGAGCCGCGGAGGCCATGGCGATGACCGCTGGGATATCGAACGTGTCGGCGTCGACCGGGACGCAGCCCTTGAACATGGAGAGAGAGAGTCCTTCGGCCTTCAACGGGCGTTCGTCGATGGCCATGTAGGCGGCGAGCTGCGCACCAGACGAATGGCCCATGATGATGACGCGATTAGGGTCGCCGCCGAATTCCGCGACGTGGTCATGTGTCCAATGGAGGGACTTGGCGATATCCGCGAAGATTTCGTTCATCGGGACCGCCTTCACGTAGCGGTGGTTGGTGGAGACGAACACGTAGCCCATGTCCGTGAAGAATTTCGGCTTCAGTTGGACGCTGGTCTTTTCGCCGCCCTGCCAGCCGCCGCCATGAATCCAGAAGACGACCGGCGCGGGCTTGGCCGATTTGGTGGCAGGTGCGTAGACGTTGAGCGTCTGGCGGAATTCAGTCGTACCGGCGTAAGGCACATCGGCCTTGATCGGTGCGAGCAAAGCGGGTGCGTCGGCCGCGAGGGCGAGGCTGAAGGTGGCGAGGAGCGGGAGGAGGGAGCGCATAGAGGGAGATTAGAGACCCTTGAGCATGTCGAGGGCCTGGGATTCAAAAGCCTTTTGCCATTCCGGAGCAACGAGACAGTCGCAGTCTTCTTGGGCATAGCCGGTGTTCAGACGCTGTTTCGTCGTGGGGGCGTAATAAATATAACCATTGGTATAGCCGGCGACGAACGTGCCCGGCTGTCCCGAGGATTTCTTGATATTCATCCCGATCTCGCTCGTCAGCTCGCCCGGGAAGGTGACCAGTCGGAAGTCGCCGACGCGCAGCGCGGTAAGTTCGACGTCGATCGGCTGTTCCTTGGCCTTCTCATTCTGCGCGAGGTGCATCTTTAGGAGGCCGAGATTCGTGTTGAGACGCGTAATCTGCTCCATGATGGCCAGATTGGCGAGGTAGGTCTCCACGGCCACGCGGTTATCCGCGTCGAGTTTGGCGAGGCTATCTTTGCCGACGGAGCGTTCGTGCAGGTAACTTTGAGCAGATTGCGAAGGGTAGTCTGGATTGAGTTTCTGTTGCAGGAGTAGCGGGAGGAAGGATTTGAAGTTAATGTTGGTGGCCCGTAACGACTGGACCAAGCGGAGGCGTTCTGCTTCCAGCTTGGTGATGCGGGCGGTCAGGTCAGCGCCGCGGGGTAGGAGTATGTTCTGGTGGACGAAGCGGAGCGGGCTGTCTGGAAGGGTGGTCAACTTGCGGGCCGCCCGGAGGACGCTGGCGGCCAGTTGATTACCTAAGGGGGTGCTATCCGCGGGCTGGGTGACTTCTTTGTAGCGTACGGGATTAATGTCACCAGCACATCCTTGGATGAAGAAGGCGGTGCCGCCAAGTTGTTCCTCGATGATGGCCGAGGCTACGCCTGGGTAGTCAGCCGAATTGCCGCTACTCGGCGGATTCATGATTGGATGGCAGGCGAAGTTGTAGATGAGCGCAAAGTTGCGTCCGTCGAGGCGATCGAGGCGAAGCAGGCCGATCTGCGAATCGATGGCACCCACGCTCGCGATGGCTTGGTCGTTCGGCAGGGAGTAAGTGCGGCGCATGTCAACCTCGCTGCCGTCGCGCATGTGGAGTCGACGGTTCTCGCTGATGCCGCTTTCCTGCCCACTGCCAACGCCGGCACGGACTGGCACGAGTTCAGCCATGGCTGACTTGATGACCTGGAAGCATAGTTCCGGGAAGTCTGGCCGGAGGACGCCGTGGCAGTGACTGGCGTTGACTAGGAGGTTTTCGGGCGCGAGGCCCAGCTCCTTGGCGATGCGGGTGCGGAGTTGCGGCAGGAAGTCGGACTTGATTCGACCGAGTTCGCCGAGCGCAACCGCGTCGATGGTCAGGAGTACGACGGTACGGTCACCCTCCTTGAGGATGAGGGCTTTGGCGTGCAGCGTGTCATGGACCGGGATTGTCCGGTCGGTGACGTCGACAATCGCCGTGCCCGCTTCGAGTGCGTGGAGGCTGGGGCAAGCTACACTGAATAAAATAAAGAAAGCTGTGAGGTGTGGTTTCATATAACTTTCGGTATCATCGGTCGTATCAGTGTTCGCCTAGGGTTTGCTTGATGGCGGCGGCCGCTAAGGCGGAAAGCCCCATGCAGTAAACCAGGGCCAGGGTGGCGGTGCGGCGGGGCGGGCGCATGAAGGTAAGCCAATGCGATCGCGGTGAGACGGCAATGTATTTGGTTCCGTAATTCGTTTGGCGATGGAGCGTTCAGCCGTAATGTCGGAGTTCAGTCATGAAGCCCCGCCCCTTGCTTGTCGCCCTGTTCTTTATTGCCTGCGTGGGTGCATGCTTGCGGGCCCAGGTCGCTGGCGTCGATGTGGGTCGTCTGGAGGTGATCCGGAGTTGGCCAGCAAAGGAGGCCAACCAAGGGGTCGCTGTAGATGCGACGCATTTCTACGTCATTGATGATCGGGCTCTCGGTAAATATGAGAAGGCGACCGGACGTAAAGTCGCCGAGTGGACCGCCCTCGCCGGCTCTGGGGTCATCCACATGAATGCCGGGATTGTCGCTGAAGGCAGGCTGATGGTTGCCCACTCCAATTTCCCATCCAAGCCCGATGAGAGTTCGCTTGAGTATTTTGACACCACGACGCTACGCCCGACCGGTCGTAAGGTGTTTGCGCATCCCGTTGGATCGTTGACGTGGGCCGTTCCGGAGGGGAGTGGCTGGCTCGCTTGCTTTGTCCATTATAAGTTTAACAGCGATACGGCTAAGAGTCGGATTGTCCGCTATGATGCGGACTGGAAGGTCCTAGCGGCCTGGGCGTTTTCGCCGGAGCTAGTCGCTCGCTTCGGTTCATTCAGCAGCTCGGGTGGCGGACTGGGCGCCCATGGTCGAGTCTGGGTCAGTGGCCATGATGCCAAGGAGCTCTATCGATTGATGCTACCGGAGGGTGGTGGGGTGGCCAAGTGGGAGGGGACGGCAGCCTTCGCTTCAAGCGGTCAGGCTTTTGCCTGGGATCCGTCCCAGCCGGCTGAACTCTATTCCATTCAGCGTAAGAGCCGCGAGATCATCGTCTCTCGCTTGCGCGAATAGCCCGCCGGTGGTGCGGGCTTGTGTCTGAGCGGAATCTGCGGAGTGTTGCGTCTGCCCCGCCATGTGCTTGCGCCTACTGATTGCCTGCCTCTCCTTGACCGCTTTCGCGGCCGAGCCGGGCTTGGTGCGTTCGGAGTTTATTTTTGAGACAAATCCGGTGCCGAGTTGCCATGCGACGACAATTGTCGAGGCGAGGGACGGTACCTTGGTCGCGGCGTGGTTCGCCGGTGAGGCCGAGGGTAAGCCCGACGTCTCCATCTGGACGGCCAGGCAGGTGGACGGTAAATGGTCGGTTCCCGTCAAGGTGGCCGAAGGCATTCAGCCGGACGGTAAGCGAATCCCCTGTTGGAATCCGGTGCTCTTTCAGCCCAAGGAAGGCCCGCTGCAGCTTTACTACAAGATTGGACCCAATCCCGTCGAATGGTGGGGCGTGCTCCGTTTGAGCGAAGACAACGGCAAGACCTGGGGTGCCGCCCGCCGTCTACCGGAAGGTATCCTCGGCCCAATCAAGAACAAGCCCGTGCAGCTGAAGGATGGAACGATCTTATCAGGTAGCAGCGCCGAAGGATTAAAAGTCGGCCCATCGTGGCAGATCCATTTTGAGCGTAGCCGTGATTGTGGCCTCACCTGGGAGAAGGTCGCCGTGGAGCAGCCGGCCACCGGTCCGGCGTCGATCCAGCCGAGTATTCTCTTCTTACGCGACGGCGGACTGATGTCGGTCGGCCGCACCAAGAACGCTAAGGTCTTCAGCACGGTTTCCAATGATCAAGGGACGACTTGGTCGAAGGTGGACCTCGCTGATCTGCCCAATCCAAATTCCGGGACTGATGCCGTGACCTTGAAAGACGGCCGTCATCTCCTGATTTACAACCACACGGCCAAGGGTCGTAGTCCGTTGAATTTAGCTATTAGTAAGGACGGCGTTCGGTGGGATGCCGCCCTGGTTCTGGAGACCGAGCCGAAGGCAGAATTCAGTTATCCTGCGATTATCCAGACCGCAGACGGCTTGGTGCACGCCACTTATACTTGGAAGCGCAAGCTCGCGAAGCACGTCATCATCGATCCGTCCAAGATCGTCGCCCGACCCATGGAGGGCGCGGCTTGGCCTAAATAATGAAATCCGGCTTTTATTACGTGTTGGGTTTATTGCTAGTCGCAGGCGCAAGTGTCCTGTCGGCTCAGTCACTGCCCGGTACGACGCCGCTGGAAGCGCAGGGGGATTACTCTGCAACCATGGTGAGCGGGATTGATCGCATGGCTTTACGTCTCATCGAAGCCTCCCGTGCCAGTCGTAAGCCTAATCGTGAAACCTTGAAAAATATCCTGGGTTTGGTCGACGTGCGCCTGCCGGGCGTCTCTCTGGAGTCGGTGGGAGATTCAAAGAACCCTGCGTTACTTGTAGAGAATGATGAGATGATGGTCACCCGTGTGCGCTGGCGGGTGCTGGATGGGGTTGCGGGAGAAGGCATCCATATCCGCCCCAAGGGTAGGATTCTCGCCCGCGTGATCTGCCTGCCCGATGCCGACACCGAGCCGGAGCAGATGGTCTCGAAGCTCGCCTGGTTAGACGGTTGCGAAATCATCATTCCCGCCCTGATTAGTCGGGCGCCGGAGTTCAGTGATAGCCCTCGGTTAGGGATAAAGACCAATGTCCCGCATCGGGAGTGGATTTACCGTCAGTCCTTTGTGTTCGGGCGTCATATCATTGGATATGAGCTCCAGAAAACTTTAGCTTTGGTGGATTGGTGCAAGGCGTTGCCCGACCGGAAGCGTCTGATCGTCGCGGGTTATGGAGAGGGTGGCCTCCTCGCCTTGCATGCCGCCGCCCTCGATCCCCGCATCGATGGCGCCTTGGTCCGAGGTTATTTTGGACCGCGCGAAGGTGTCTGGGCTGAGCCTATCGATCGCAATGTTTTCGGTTTGCTCCGTGATTTCGGTGATGCGGAGGTGGCCTCGTTAATCGCTCCGCGCCCGCTGGTCATTAGTAACGAGGGCTTTCCGGTAGTGTCCGGGCCTCCGGCCGCCTCGCCAGGTCGCCGAGCAATCGCCGCCCCCGGACGCGTGACTGCCCCAGATTGGGCTTCAGTTCAGGCCGAAGGTGAGAAGGCCCGCCGCTTGGCGCCAGGTGATTGGTTGACCGTGCTGCCTGCCGGGCACCTCGGGCGTGATATGGCCGTAAAGTTATTGGGCGAAACGGCAGTGCAGGAAATCTTAAGTCAGGCCAAGCCCCGCGAGCCAATGCACGTGGCCATTGATGTGACTCGACAGGAACGGCTAGTCCGAGAGTTGGGGGCGTATTCGCAGAAGCTCATTGGGCTGACCGAAGCTGAGCGCGACCAGAATTTCTGGAAAAAGCTGCCGGTGGCTAATGTCGCCGAATTTGCGAAATACACCGCGGTTTATCGACGGCATTTAACCGAGGAGGTGATCGGCAAATTACCCGACCCAAATGTGCCCATGAATGCCCGCAGTCGTTTTCTCTGGGAGAACGATAAGGTCCGCGCTTATGAGGTCACGCTCGACGTCTGGGAGGGCGTCATGGCCTGGGGTTGGCTGTGTGTGCCCAAGGATATCGGGCCGGATGAACGTCGACCAGTGGTAGTTTGTCAGCATGGCCTGGAAGGGCTGCCCGCCGATGTCTTCGCCGCCGACCCTAAAGCCCAAGCCTTCGGCTACTATCAGGCGTTCGCACTTCGTTTAGCCGAGCAGGGTTATGTGACCTTCGCGCCCCATAACCCTTACCGCGGTTTCGATGCTTTCCGCACCTTGCAACGTAAGCTGAACCCGTTGAGCCTAACGCTTTACAGCGTGATCAATGGCCAACATCAACGCATCCTGGAGTGGCTGGGCTCACAGCCCTTCGTGCATCGCGAAAAGATTGCGTTCTACGGATTGAGTTATGGGGGCAAGAGTGCGATGCGGACGCCCGCATTATTGCCCGGGTATTGCCTGAGTATCTGCAGCGGAGATTTCAATGAATGGATTCGCAAGTGCGTTAGCGATGAGATGCCGATGAGTTATCTCTTCGCCCCGGAGTACGAAATCTGGGAATGGAATCTCGCTCGCCAGGCGAACTATGCGGAGATGGCGGCCCTGATCGCCCCGCGACCTTTCATGGTGGAGCGCGGCCATCGCGATGGCGTAGGGACGGATGAGTGGGTCAGCTATGAGTATGCCAAGGTGCGTCGACTCTACGATACACAAGGTATTCCCGCCCGGACGCGAATCGAATATTTCAACGCTGGTCACATGATTCACGGTGTGGGAACGTTTGAGTTCCTGCACGAGCACTTACCGGTGCGCTGAGCCGCTGGCCTATTTGGAAAGGCAGTCGATGACGTTGCGGGTGATGCGCATCACGGCCGGGTCGTTGCCCTGGAGCCCGTGCGCCCAGTCCGTGGAGCCAGTCGTGAAGACGGTGCCGCCACGGGTGTAAAGCCCCATGACCGAGTTGCCGACACGACCCTTTTCCCACTTCTCGTACCACTCGCAATCGCCAGCTTCCCAGCGGGCGGGGCAGGTGGCGAGGACTTCGAAATTCTTTGGGGTACCGTCGCTGCCCGTGGAGCGGGGTAGGCCGTTGTCCCAGATGAGTTCGCAACCGTCACATTCATAACCGACAATGGAATCTTTGGCGCCTAAGGCGGCATCTTGCGTCAGCTCCGTGCCGGCAAAGACCCAATGCTGAGGGCGGTGAATCTTATAGGCCGCTGGTTCAGTCATGAATTGCCCGTGGCTCTTGCGATAGCCGCCCCAGAGGAAGCCGACCCCCGTCAGGGAGTTCTCCGGACGTTTCAGCAGATAGTGACTCCACGCCGTCGAGAGAGTCGCCATCTCCCGTGCCTTGAACATCGGATCCACAAAGTAGTTCTGTTTGAAGCACGTCAGGGCTTGGCCTTGGGCTTCGCTTCGTACCTGCCAGCAGCAGGTGTTGCCGCTGAAGAAGGCGACGTTGCCGCCCGCTCCGATAAAGGCCTCCAGATGGTCGCGCATCGGGGCGGACCAATACTCGTCATGCCCGACGCTCAGTACGAGTTTGTAGGCTTTTAGAATTTCAGGATGAAATTCGAGGTCACTATTGGCGGCGTATTCGAATTCGTAACCGTTGCGTTCTGCCCATTGGACGAAGCCCTGCTCCCAGCGTGAAAACTGGCTCGCGGGTGGGCGCTCGAAGGAGACGCGCGTGCCTTGGACGCCCCCGCGCCCGTTGTAGGCGTAGAGGCTCGTGCCGCCCCAGTTGTTGTAGGCGTTATAGGTGTTGGTGGAAAGTTGGAGTAAGATGTTGGATTTCGCGCCGGGCACCGCTGGGCGGACGACAAAGAAGCAACTGCCGATGGCCGACACCGCGCTACGGTGGACGAACTTACCGCCCCGATCATCGGCCCGTAGGGTGACTTTGTAATAGCCGCTTCGCCATTCCATCGGAATCTTGACGGTCGTCGCGGCCGGCCAGCCGCAGCCTTGGGCGGAGGCCAGCTCCGGAATCGGATATTCTTTGCCGGCAATGGGCTTCGGGGATTTCCAGACGATTTCTTCTTTCGCCCCGATACGGCTCACTTCAACGGTGTAGCTCGGCGCAGAAGTCGAAATGTGCAAGGTGGCCTCTTCGCCTTGAGCGTAACTGACTTTGCCTGCATAGCCTTCGATGAAAGATGCTGGGCCGTCCTGAGCCTTCAGCCCAAGGGCGGTGCCTAGGGCGATGAGCGTTGAGCTTGAGCGGATAAACTCACGGCGAGATTGGGCGCGGGCGGCCTCGGCGGCTGGGGATTTCATGGCGGTTCAGTGGGGTTGGGAAAGGAAAGCTAGCAAATCGCGTAATTCGCTGTCGGTCAGGGTGAGAACGAGGCCTGGCGGCATCAGCGAGGTTTTGAGTTCTTCGTGGGAGAGTATTTCTTTCTTCCGGAAAGTGCGTTCCTTGCCTGCGATATCGCGGTAGGTCTCAACTTCTGATGAGCGCAGCAGGATGCCAACGAACGTTGTGCCGTCGGCGAGCTTGAGCTGCGTTGGGAAATATTGCGGAGCGACTTCACGGCTCGGCTCGAGAATTGATTGCAAGATGCCGGCCCGGTCAGTCTGGCGGCTAATAAGCGTGAGGTCAGGGCCGACGACGTTGCCTCGGCCATCGTGACGGTGGCAGCTTGCGCACATCGCCAGTTTGGGGTGGGCGAACAGTCGACGACCCACTTCCAGATCGGGTTTACCGGGCAGGGCGTCGAGCCGGCGTAACCAGCTGATGGTATCCTTGAAATCAGGCCGACCCGCGTAGAGCGTGTTAGTATCTGTGAGTGCATTGACCAAGGGGAGTATTTCCGGACTGGCGGATGCTAGACTCTTGAGCGCTTTAGTATCCGTCGCGCTGAGGCTGCTGAAGCGCAGAGCGCGGAGGGCTTCATCGCGGATTTGATGTTTAGCGTGAGCGGTCAAGGAAAGTAGCAAGACCGCGTGCTCAGGGCGATCGGAAGTCGAGATTCCCGCGATGGCATCGGCCCGCAGGGCGGCATCAGCCGATTCGTCGGCCGCAACTTTTGCGAGTAAAGCGTGGGCATCTGCTGAGTTCCGGCCGACGGCGCTCCGGACGGTTTCACGGGATAGTTCGGGATCACCGACAGCCAGAAGCTCGCGCATCAGATTTACCGTAAGCTGCTTGGAGACCTCGGGCATCAATCGGAGCGCATAACTGCGGATGCGCGGGGGTGCGGATGGGTTGACGATATAGCTACCGAGCACTTGGGCATCAGTGACGCCGGCTTCAGGTTTGCCGAGAAGTGTGTTGCGGGCGGCGAGGGCTGCCTCAAACAGCCGGTAATCCAAGTCGGGTTGATGGAGCGTCTGTTCGACGTGGGGCAGAAAGGCGGTGAGGACGCCATCGGCGATCCAGCGCAGGCATTCAAAGCGTACTTCCACATCCTTGTCATCAAGGAGGGCGCGTATCCAGCGGTCGTCAGCGATGTCGAGGCGTCTTAGGGCCACGAGCGTCCAGGCGCGATCTCCGGCGGACAAAGAACGCAGGTCAGCGGGTGGGCGCTGGGACCAGTTTCGGGCGAGGGCCGCCAAGGCGGAGTCGGCCAGAATGCGATCGGTGCCGCGGACGTGTTGGTGGAGTTCTGGATCGGCGAGATGGCTTTTACCTGACCGTAGCTCATCGGCGAGACGTGACGTTGCGTTCGGAGTGTCAATCGCGGGCTTCAGCCAGGCTGCCTTGCTTCGATCAATTTCCATCTTCCAAATCCGGCCTTTGCCGTGGATGGGATAGGAACTCCAGACCCAGTCATTGAAATAGAAGGCGCCGTCAGAACCGGCCGCTAGGCAGGTTGGCCGGAAGAACTCTCCACCCCGGATAAGGGTGATTTTCTTGGCTGTGTAGTCGGCGCCCTGGCGGGTGAGTGGATAATATTCCACGCAATGATCGCTCCAGGATGGGATGAGGACGCCTCCGCCGAGCTCGACGACGGAGCACGGGCCTTCGCCTGAGGGGCGAATCATGCCGAGCGTGCCGCGGAGTTCGCCATTCCAGGCCACGAAGGGGTGAATCGGCCCGGAGCCATAGACCCATTGGAAGCCGTAGTCGGCGCCTTCATGCACGCGGAGTAGGCGGCAGGGCGGGCGGCTGCCGGGGTCGTTATCCGCGGCGAAGATTTCGCCGTCGCTACGTACCATGATACCGAAGGGATTCCAGAATCCGCGGGCGATGCGCCGTAGACCAGTGCCGTCGGGATGGCAGGTGAAGAAGCCGCCTTCGCCTCGTCCGTTAAGTTTCCGCTCATCGCGGCCTGAAAGCACCCAGTCCTTGCCGAAGTTCTCACCGAGTGAAAACACGAGGTCGCCGTTAAGCGCCCACGCTAAGCCGGATAGACCATTGTGCGGATAGTCTGTCACCGTCGCGAGCGTGGTGACGTTCTCTTCGACGTCGGCCTTCCCGTCGCCATCGGTATCCTTGAGGCGCAGAATTCGATTACGTTGGGAGACGTAGACCCAGCCGTCTTTCCCCAGTTTCAGATTCATCGTCTTATCGGTCTGGTTGTAAAAGACGCGGCGATTCTTGCCGGACTTGTCGAAGACCAGAATTTCGTCATGGGCCGGTCCGACGTAATCAGCCGGGCGAAAATGCGTATGCGAGGAGATCGTCCACAGGTTGCCTTGGGCGTCGACATCGAGTCCCGTCGGTGTAGCGATATCGGGATGTTCAATCAGCAGCGTGAGTTTTATGCCAGGCTGCAGAATCTGGATCTCTGAGGGCAGTGCCGTCGGCACAACCGGGGATTTCACCGGGTCAGCGGCCAGCGCCAACGCGGCGAAGAAGGGCAGGAGCAGGCGCATTGCGTCGATGGGGTGACCCTAGGACATCGCCAACCTTATCAGGTTGCTAGATTAATGATATACGACAGCAATCGCTCATCCCCATGAAACGCCGTGATTTCCTCACCGCCTCGGCGTTAGCCCTATCGGCTTCACTCCTTCGTGCTCAGACCGCCGAGCGTCCGCTCACGGTCGGCGTCATCGGTCATACTGGCCAAGGTAACTACGGGCATGGCGAAGACGCCGTCTGGCTGAAGATTCCGCAGACGAAAATCATCGCCGTCGCGGACGCCGATGCCAAGGGCCTGGGGCTTGAAGCCAAGAAGCTCGGGGTCGTAAAAGCCTATACCGATTACCGAGTCATGCTCGCTGAAGCCAAGCCGGATATCGTAGCCATCTGCACCCGGCATATCCATGAGCATCGCGACATGATCGTCGCGGCTATCGAAGCGGGCGTGAAGGGTGTTTACATTGAAAAACCTTTCGTGCGTACCTTGGTCGAGGCGGACGAGATTACGAAACTTTGCACAGATAAGGGCGTGCGCCTAGCCATCGCTCATCGCAATCGTTATCACCCTGTCCTCGATACCGTGAAGCAGCTTATCGCCGCCGGTGAAATCGGCGCCCTCCAGGAAGTCCGCGTGCGCGGGAAGCAAGACCAGCGTGGGGGTGGCCTCGACCTCTGGGTGCTGGGTGGTCATGGCTTCAACCTCGCGACCCTCTTCACCGGTCCGGCAATCTCGTGCGAGGCCACGATCCTCGTCGAAAGCCGTCCGGCGACAAAGGCAGATATTCATCCGGGTGACGAAGGCGTCGGTCCGATCGTCGGCGACGAAGTCCATGCCCGCTATGAGACCAAGAGTGGGATTCCGTTGTACTTCGATTCAAAGAAAGGGACTTGGAAGAGCGGCGTTCCATTCGGGGCGCGCCTCATCGGGACCAAGGGTGTTATCTCCTTGCAGGTCGACGAGGAGCCTCTGGCGATCCTCGAGCGCGACGGAACCAAGATCCCGATTACCACGGCAGGCATCGGGAAGCCGGAGCCCATCAAGGACATTAAGCTCGTCAACGCCGGCCACCATGGTGCCGTCCGTGATCTATTAGCCTCCATCGCCGACAAGCGCGACCCTCTCTGCGGACCGGAGGCAGGCCGCGAGACCGTCGAACTGACCCAAGCGGTCTTCGCGTCGTTCGCTACCGGCGGGAAGAAGGTCACGCTCCCGTTGGTTGATCGACTGCATCCTTTGCGCTGAACGCTTAGCGGACCGTCGCCGCGCAGACCATCTCGAGGATGCGAGCGATGCTGTAGTTCTCGTTGAAGTTGTTCTTCGGGTGAGCAGGCGGGGTCGTATGCGTACCGAAATTATCTGGACCCTGGGGGAGGCGGGTCAGGTCAGGGTTCCATTGGCCATCGGGGCCGCCCATCTTGTAGATGACGAGGTCCAGGGAGGGCACGATGTAGAGACAGAAGCCGCCGGCTCCTGTTTTGTAAAAGGCGTCACGTGGGGCGCCGACGATGTGGCCATCGGCGTTGTGTTCGAATTGCAAACTGAACGGTCCGTGGGGATTGTAGGGCAGCGGGGAGCGGCAGAGCTTGAGGTAGTCTGACGGGACGAGTTGGCGTCCTTCCCAGCGACCATCATGCGCGAGGCAATAGCCGAAACGGGCGGCATCGGTGGAATGGAGGGCAATACTACCCGCGCCGTTAGCGTGCTTCATGGTGACATCGCCGCGGAAGAGACAGTAACCCCAGGAACCCCAACCCATGGGCTTAGCAAACTTCTCGCCGATATAGTCCTGAAGTTCTTGGCCAGTGACGCGGCGCAGGACCATTGAAGCGATGTGCGGGGCCGGCGACGAGTAGGAGTAGCCTTCACCGGGGCCCGCCCAGAGCGGTGCCCGGAGCGAGGAGCCATCGACATCGCGGATGTCCTGTCCTTTGCCCGACTTGAGCTGGCGGAACTCTCCTTGGACGACCGCGGAAGGTGTGGCGCCTTCGCC
The DNA here is from genome assembly GCA_903889525.1 of uncultured Opitutia bacterium. Taxonomy (GTDB): domain Bacteria; phylum Verrucomicrobiota; class Verrucomicrobiia; order Opitutales; family UBA953; genus UBA953. The sequence continues at coordinate 20,423 of CAISXT010000153.1, forward strand.
GTTGTGGCCCGAGGTCATGCAGAGCAAGTGGCCGAGAGTGATGTCAGCCTCACGTGGATCGCGTAAGGGGAGGGCTTCGGGCAGGAACTCTTTTGTGTACACCTTGGTGTCGAGGCCATGCGGAATCTTTACTTTAAATTCTTCCAGCATAACGCCGCAGGCGATGCTGGTGAACGCTTTGCCTGTGGAGGCCATGTCCGGATTGGCATGGCGATGGGCGAGACCGTAATATTTCTCCAGCACCAGGTAGCCTTTGCTAATCACCACGAGGCCGCCGTTCGGGGCGTTCGAAAACTCCGTGGCATGATAGGCTTGTTCCAGCCGGTCCAGGTCAACGCCAGCGAGCGCCCGGGCTTCGGTGGCATCCTTTGGTGTGCGCCAGCCGCCTTGCGCATCCGAGGGGGGGAAGTATTCGGCCGCGCTGGCGGCGAGGGCGAGGAACGGTAGCAATAAGGCGGCTGATTTCATGGGTAAGTGGTGGGACAGCGGGGTGGCTGTAAGGTTTGGCGGAATCTGTGGGCCAAGGCGAGGGCAGGTTTGACCCCGGGCGGCGGCCTGTTCATACGAAACTTATGAACCGACTCTTACCCCTCGTCGCTGCCCTCTGCTTGTCGTCGCTGGCGGCGCAGGTCGCCAAGCCTGAATCCCCGATTAAAATCACGGCCCGCGCCCAACGTGCGGATGCCGTTTATCATCAGGGCGAGAAGGTGGTCTTTGATGTCAGTGTCACAGATGAGGGGCGACCAGCGAACGGCATGATTGAATGGGCCATCGTCAAGGACGGCTTGCCGACGGATCAGAAAGGTAAAGCCGAGCTCGCGAACGGCAAAGCCGTGGCCGAAGGCTCGTTGAAGGAGCCGGGGTTTATTCAGGTACGCGTCACCTATCGGCTGGGCACCGCGCCCAAATCACCCGTCTTTGTCGGACTCGGCGGTGCCGCGATCGACCCGACGGAGATTAAGCCCAGCCTGGCGGTCCCCGCTAATTTTGATGCCTTCTGGGCTAGTATGAAGAAAAAGTTGGCCGCCATCCCCGTCGATCCGAAGCTCGTCCCGGTCAAGTCGCCAGTCAAAGGCATTGAGTCATTCGACGTCACCGCTCCGGCGCTTGGCCTCCAGATTTCCGGTTACATGTCCAAGCCGATTGGGGCGAAGCCCAAGAGCCTGCCGATTATCCTGACCGTGCATGGCGCAGGGGTGAGCGATAGTTCGCTCGGTGGTTCCGCGGGTTGGGCGAGCCGGGGTTTTATCGCGATGGATATGAATGCACACGGGCTACCTAACGGTCAGCCGAAGCAGTTTTACACCGACCTGTATGCCGGCCCGATGAATCCCTATCGCTATGAACACCGCGACGATCCAGAGAAGGCCTATTTCACCGGCATGATGTTGCGCCTTATTCGGGGTATCGACGTCCTGACCGCCCAGCCAGAGTGGGATGGTAAGCGGGTGATTGTCTTCGGCGCTAGTCAGGGCGGCTACCAAGCCATTGCTGCGGCCGGCCTCGATGCCCGGGTCACTTATTTTGTGGCCGGCGTCCCCGCCGGATGTGATCACAGCGGCATGATGGCTAATCGTGTCGCCGGCTGGCCGAAGATCGCACCGATGAAGGAAGGCAAACCGGACATGAGCGTCGTCGAGGCCTTCCGTTATATCGATTGTATGAACTTCGCGACGCGCACCAAGGCGGCGGGCTGCTATTTCACCGTCGGCTTCATCGATACCGTCTGCCCACCCACGAGTGTCTACGCGGCCTATAACCAGCTCACCATCCCCAAGGAAATCTATAACGATATCCCCAGCGGCCATGCGAATTCTCCGCAGGCAAGCGAAGGCATGCGGCAGGCGGTCATGAAGTACGTTGGCAAATAGAGTATAGAGTTTTGAGTATCGAGTATCGGTAGGGGTTCGGCTGGCATGGTGAACGACTGCGAAGCAGGCGCGGCGGAGCCGCGAGGGGGCAAGCTGGCACGGGGTTATGGGGTAGGGCGTGGCTCTCCGCGCCCGCCGTTGACCGTGCGGAGGATAGGTTGTCGGGTGAGGTGCGCATGTCTGTCCGCGAACGGACGGCTCGGAGAGCCATCCCTACCCGAGGCAAGGAGTCATCTCCGTGGCGGGAGGTTTGGTCGGAAAGGCTGGTAACCTTTGGTCGATCTCATTGTCTTAAGGATACCCCAATGAGACTGCTTTGCGCCTTCCTGCTAACCTTGCTGGCTTTACCGGCCGCCGAGCCGCTCTACGACCAGAAGAATCTAGCCGCGTGGTGTATTGTGCCGTTCGACAACCAGAAGCGCACGCCGGAGCAACGGGCTACGATGGTGGCGAAGATGGGCCTGACCAAGGTTGCCTACGATTGGCGGAGCGAACATGTCGCCGAGTTCGAACAGGAGATTCTCGCCTACCAGAAGAATGGCATCGAATACTTCGCTTTCTGGGCGCAGCACGACGAGGCCTTTCGTCTGTTCGAGAAGTACCAGCTCCACCCGCAAATCTGGGTAATCGCCGGCGTCAAGGGTGACACCCAAGAAGCCAAGGTGAAGAACGCCGCGGAAGGGTTGCTGCCGACGATCGCTAAGACGGCGAAGATTGGGAGCAAGCTGGCGATTTATAATCACGGCGGTTGGTCCGGTGAGCCGGAGAACATGGTAGCCATCTGCGAATACCTAAAGAAGAACCACGGCGTCACCAACGTCGGCATTGTTTACAATCTGCACCACGGTCACAGCCATCTTGCCAGGTTAGACGAAGCGTTGAAGTTGATGCTCCCTCATCTGCTCTGTCTCAATATCAATGGCATGGACATCGAGGGAGACGCCAAGGGGCGCAAGATCCTGCCGGTCGGCGCGGGCACCCAAGACCTCAAGGTGCTGCGACAGGTCCGCGCCAGCGGTTACGCCGGTGTCATTGGCATTCTGAATCATACCATGGAAGACGCCGAAGGCCGTCTGCTCGACAATCTGGACGGACTCAAGTGGCTCGTGCCGCAACTCGACGACGCGCCGACTGGCCCCAAGCCTAAGTATCGGACGTGGTCGGACAAATCCGTCATGAAGAAGACGGCCATCCCCTCAGGGCGACCCGCCGGGGTGCCTTCTGTCAGTTCTGAATTCGGGAAGGCTCTCGCGGGTGGCTGGGTCGTCGATGGCGGAGCTCAGTTTGAGCAATGGCCGCTCACCATTGAGTGTCTCGCCAAACTAAATTCCAAGAGTGGTTTCAATATCCTCGTTTCAAATAATGAAAAATCCGCCAGTACGCACTGGGAGGTCTATAGTTATGTCAAAACAGGTTACCTCAGTATCTACCTGCCAGGCTTCGGCGGTGAGTATCGTAGCGAGACGGATATTTGCGACGGCAAGTGGCACGACATTCTCGCCAGCGTCTCGGCGGAGAAAGTTCGCCTCTGGGTGGATGGTAAAATGGTGCTCGAGCGGGCGACAGCCCCGGCGGGCCCTCTCCGCCCGCCACAGCAACATAAGCTCGGCTTTGGACAGTTGATTGATGCTTCTGTGGGCTGTGACGGCATTATTGATGACGTCCGCATTTCGCGTGGAGCGAATGATCCCACGACTTGGATTAAGGGCCCGCGTAAGCGCATGGATATCTCCCTCGGTCTTTGGAACTTTGATGACATCGATCAGATTACGGCCCGCCGGGCTGGACCCGCACCCGCGCCGTTCACTCCGGGGCTCGCGCCTTTACGACGGGAAGATAATATCATCGCCGATCAATTCGTAAATCGCGACCGCGTGTTTGATTACTACGCCAAGGAGGCGATGGAGTTTATGGGACATCAGCCGGCACCGGTCATGCTTCCTTCCTATCCTGGCCTAGATGGAGGCAGTCAGGGGCATTGGGGCAATCAGAACGACGCGGTCACCTGGAAGGACGGACGCTGGGATAAGGCCGACCATGGGGTTCTGTTCAGCGGCGTCTTTCGTGGTGCCGGGCTGACGATTCCCAAGGCGGTTTGCGTACGCAAGGGTACTGAAGCCGCTTGCTTCGATCCACTCACGCTTTCTTTCCCGGTTCGCTGGACGGGTGACTTCATTAAACTTGGAGATGGCCGGCACGGCTTCGGGGGCGGTGCGAACATGGCCGGGAAGTTATCCCTGAAAACTTTAGCCGAAAAGCCTAAGGGTGATTGGAAATACCACGGCTTCTATCGCCACGGCGAACGGACGATTTTTGCCTATAACAAAGGCGGCAGCGAATACCTAGCCGATGCTTGGGAGGGTGAGCAGCCGGCGGAGAAACTGGCTGCCTTCACTAAGGGTGGCCCTGCACAGTGGCCCGCCTGGCTTGAAACGACAGGGAAATTGGGTACGCAGCAGCCCTTTGCCACGGATACGGTGCTGCCCCCGTTCAAGAATCCCTATGGGACGCTCTTCTTTATCACCGGGATCGACTTCTTTAAGGATGGCACGGCGGCCGTCTGCACCATGACCGGTGAGGTTTGGTTGGTGAAGGGTCTGGACGCCCAGTTTGATCACGTGCGCTGGAAGCGTTTTGCCACCGGGCTGCACCACGCCCTCGGGGTCAAAATCATCGACGATAAGCTTTACGTGCTGGGGCGTGATCAGATTACCCGCTTGCATGACCTTAACGGGGATGGCGAAGCGGACTTCTACGAGTGTGTGAACAACGCGATGACCACTTCACCAGGCGGCCATGACTTCATCGTTGGCCTGGATGCAGATGCCCAGGGGCGATTCTACACCTCGTCGGGAAATCAAGGTGTCTTACGGCTTAGCGATTCCAATAAAGTAGAAGTGCTCGCCACTGGCTTACGTAATCCCAACGGGATCACCGTCACGCCGGATGGCAAATTCATCCTTTCCAATGTGCAGGAAGGCAATTGGACGCCCGCTTCCGCGGTCTGTCAGGTGGAAGTGGGTCGCAATGAAGGCACGCACTTCGGTTCAGGTGGCCTCAAGCCATCTGGCATGAATACGTTACCGATTCTGCAGCTTCCGCGCGGGGAAGACAATTCCTGTGGTGGGCAGATTTTCCTCTCTGAGTCTGGCTGGTCGGGCTTAAAGGGTGATGGCAATTTCCTCCACTTCTCATTTGGCACTGGCAGCGCCTGGTTGGTTTCACGTCAGTTGCTCGAGGGCGTCTGGCAGTCGGCAGCCGTGAAGATTACCGGTAATTTTATGACGGGACCTCAGCATGGCCGCTTCGGCCCGCATGACGGCCACCTGTATGTGAGCGGCATGGTGGGGTGGGGGAGCTATACACCTGAAGACGGGGCTCTCCATCGAGTTCGTCACACTGGCGGAGAATATCCGACCCTCATTGGCCATGAAGCCCGGGATAACGGCGTGCTGCTTCGATTTAATCGTGTTGTGGATGCATCGTTCGCGGCGAAAGCTTCTTCGCATTTCGCCCAATGTTGGAACTACCTCTTCGGGCCGGCTTATGGTTCGCCGGAATATTCCGTGAAGTATCCCGACTCCATCGGTCACGACCCGCTGGAGATTCGGAGCGCCCATGTCGTGGAGCAGGGCCGGGCCATCTTCTTAGAAATTCCACAGCTTACCCCGGCGAACCAGATTCATCTGCATGTTGGGGTGATGCCGGTACGTTCTCAGGATGTTTTCCTGACCGCCCATCACCTGGGTAAGCCGTATACCGATTACCCTGGTTATGTTGCGGTGCCTAAGGTCATGGGGCATGATCACGTCGCTCCGGTTGCGACCGGTAAAGTTAATCCCGTTAAATGGGAAATCGAGATGTGTCGTGGCCCGGTCCGTGAAATGAAACTGCAGGCCGCCACGGGTCTGCAATACCTCCAGAAGGAATTACGAGCCAAGGCAGGTGAGGGTATCGCTTTGCAGTTCGATAATCCGGATATCATGCCGCACAATTTCGTCTTGGTCGCCCCTGGTGCGGTGGATCGGGTAGGAGAACTTTCGGCGAAGATGGTGGCCATGCCTGACGGCTATGCCCGACATTACGTCCCCGAGTCGCCCGAGGTGCTCTGCTATTCGCGTATGCTCGACCCGGGGAAGCAGGCCACCGTCTACTTTAATGCGCCGAAGGAGCCTGGTCGTTACCCGTACTTCTGTTCGTTCCCGGGGCATTCTCAAATGATGCGTGGGGTGCTGATTGTGGAATAGGGTTTGGCGTTGCAGGTGAGCACCTGGCATGGATTATCCACTTATGGATAAATCCTATCTACGCCTCATCCTGCGCATCTCGCTGCTGGCCCTGTGGGCTTCTGTCGTCCTCTCGATTGCTCTAGCGTTTCTTCAGGATAAGCTGCTCCCGGATGCCTTGGTCGAATGGCATAAGTCGAGTGCTGGCCAGTTCGGCTTCGGCGATATTATCGCTTTATTGTTCTGGGGCCTTGGCCTCTTCCTGTTTTTCGTCAGCTCCATCGGCATCTTCTTTTATCAGCGATGGGCGGCCTGGATGTTCACGATTGTTACCGCCGTCTTCTCGCTTCAGCTCCTGGCCAGTCCCGCGGTGGAGCCAGGAATTTCCTCGTTCATCGGAAGCTGGAGTGACGTCCTTACGGGGATGGTCATTACCCTCGTCTTCTTCACGGATGTTCTCCGTGATGATAATCACGCTGCGTGAGTCGTTGGATGTTATTACTGGCTCGGATGGCCGTGGTGGCGGCCCTGTTGATTTCGCCGTTAAGCGCCGCTGATTCTATCGATTGGGACAAGGCCCGTGTAATTTATCAGAAAGTCCAGCAGGGGCAGGAGGTCAGTGCGGAAGATCGGGCGTACCTTGAGAAAGCCAAAGCCGTACGGGCAGCTCAAGGCGGGCAAGCTCCGCGTGGCCAGGTAGGGGGCCGCCCAGTTAAGGCGGAGACGGGGTTCATTCCATTGACTGAGTTGACGACAACTTACAACGGGCAGGATGGCGGCTTGTATGGCGCTGGCCAGAACCTGCCGCCGCCAGCTTTGGATGTGATGGCGCGGGCGGCCATGGCTAAGATCACTCCGCTCGATGCGGAGGGTAAGCCGAATTCGGGCGGGAAAGTAGTCCTGCTTTCGATCGGTATGTCTAATACCACGATGGAGTTCAGTGGTTTCGTGGAGTTAGCGAAGATAGATAAGCGTAAGGCTGATGCGGTTGTGGTCGTCGACGGTGCCCAGGGCGGACAGTCAGCGGATCGCATTGCGGACGAAGCCGCGCCCTTTTGGAAAGTTATCGATCAGCGTCTCGCGTCCGCCGGAGTTTCTCCCAAGCAAGTTCAAGCCATCTGGATGAAGCAGGCTTTCCCGGGTCCGCGAGAGGAGTTTCCAGTAGAGGCTCGTCGGCTGGCGGGTTACTTGGAGCAGGATGTCGCCATCGCCCGGAAGCGTTACCCGAATCTGCGCATCATTTATCTCTCTAGCCGCATTTATGCCGGCTACGCTACCACCGGCCTCAACCCCGAGCCGCATGCTTATGAGGGCGCCTTTGCGGTGCGCTGGACGATTTTGAAACAGTTGGAGCCAGCGGCCGCCAAGTCCGACTCCGTGTTGCTCTGGGGCCCTTACCTTTGGGCGGATGGCATCCGGGCTCGTAAGCAGGATGGATTGGTCTGGAAGGCGGAAGATTTCGCCCAGGATGGTACGCATCCCGGGCCGGGAGGAAGGGTGAAGGTAGGTGAGCAATTGCTGGGCTTTTTCCACACTTCGCCGTACGCAGCTTGGTATCGCCGGCCTTAAGGGTCGGGACGGCTTAAGGCTGTAAGGCTGGGATGCTGGTGGGTGCATCTGGGTGAAACCTCTCGCTGTTCACTGGGGTTTAATCATTAAGAGAACCTTAAGAACCCCATGAAGTCTTACCCCTATCGCTTGGCCCTTTCGGTATTCCTTCTGGCCCTTTGTCCCTTGGACGGCCTCGCCGCGGTGCCTGCTAAAAAGGCCGGCAAGAAGGATGACGGACCCTCCATTAAGGTGGCCGCCCCCGTCGCCAAGCCGGTGCAGGCCTTGGCCGACAAGACGCAAATCTGGCACACTTGGACGGATACCGAGGGCCGTAAGATCGACGCGATGTTCTGCGGTCTTTCCGGCGACTTCATCACGATGCAGACGAAGGATGGCCGGACCTACCATTTTTCCACGAGCCTGCTGGTTCCGGAGGATGTCGAATTCGCGAAGAGCTGTCTCACTAAGAATCGCGATGCCAGTTTCAGTCCCGCGATTATCGCCTCGGCCGCCGCGGATATTGATCGTCTGGTCGGTGCCATCTTGGTCGCGAACGAACAGAAGCCGAATCCTCCTTCCTCTGATGAGCAATTCCTGCGTCGTATCTATGTGGACGCGACGGGTCGCGTACCGACCGCCAAGGAGGCCGACACTTTTCTGAGGAGCACCGCCCCCGATAAGCGTGCCAAGCTCATTGATGACCTGGTCTTCTCGCCCGGCTACTCGATGCAGATGTTCAACTGGATGGCCGACCTGCTCCGCGTAAAAGACACTTTCGGCAAGGGCGTCCCCGCCTTCACCTTCGAAGACTGGCTCAAGATGCGCATCGCAGCGGACGCTCCTTGGGATAAGCTCGTGTATGAGATGATTACGGCGGATGGGCGGCTCTGCGATAACGGGGCGACGGGCTTCATGCTGTTCGATGCCGAGATGCCATTGGATGGCGTCGCGAATCTGATGACCACGTTCCTCGGGACTAATATGGCGTGTGCCCAATGCCACGATCACCCGTTGGCGGATTGGAAGCAGCGCGATTTCTATCAGATGGCTGCATTTTTTGGCGCGACGGACGGCAAGGATGAATCGATTAAAGGCGCGATTACCAAACTGACTAAAGCGGATACCTCGTTGCCCAAGGCACTCCTAACCAAGATCAGCGAAATGAATGCCTTCCGCATGGAGGATACCACCAAGCAGAAGCTCACCTTCCCGAAGGATTATAAATATAAGGATGCCAAGCCCAGCTCGCCGGTCACGCCTGCCCTCATTGCCTGGGAGAAGGGGGATAAGGCCCTGCCGATTTATAACGTGTCCATCAAGGACCCCGCCCAGCTGCGTGCCCAGTTTAGTCATTGGATGACTAGTCCGCAAAATCCGCGCTTCGCCACTAATATCGCGAATCGGATCTGGAAGAAAGCTTTCGGCGTGGCCGTACTCGAGCCCGTCAATGATATCGACGACTTTAAGCAGGCGAGCAGTCCGGAGTTACTGGCGCACCTGACTTTCATCATGAAGGCGGCCAAGTTCGACCTGCGCGAGGTTCAGCGGGTTATTTATAACTCGAAGACCTATCAGGCTTCGGCCAGTCCGACGCCTGACCTTGGTAAGGCCAAGTATCTCTTCCCGGGGCCGGTTGTCCGTCGCTTCACGGCCGAGGAGGCCTGGGACAGTCTCATTGTCAATGCGCTCGGCACTTATGCCGACAACGTGCTCCTGCGTCGGGGTAACGATATTAAGGCCATGGCGCTGCCTCCGGGCAAAATCACCCTGGCGGAGGTCAAGGAGGCCGTCACGCGCACGCAGGCGGCTTTTGCGGGCTCCTCTAAGGGTAAGGCTGTCGCCGGCAAGAAAGGCGCGGGCGGTTCCACGCTCGGCTTGGCGAATGGCTACGAGGGTGACAAGCCGGTGACCCGTTTCAGTATGATGCTGGCCCGGGCGAGCGAATTGCCGCAGCCTTCCGGCGAGACGCACTTCTTGCGGGTCTGGGGTCAGGGTGACCGACTGCTGGCTGATTCGGCCACGAACGACGGCAGTGTCCCGCAGGTTCTGCAGATGATGAATGGTGGCGTCGGAAAAATGATCGCCGACCCCCGTTCGGCTGCGGTCATGGATGCCACCAAGGAGAAGACCACCGACGGGCAGATTCGCTCACTTTATCTTTCATATTTATCCCGTACGCCCACCGCCAAGGAACTCGCCTCCGCCAATAAGTCCCTAAAGGACGGCCTAGGTCTGACTGATCTGGCCTGGGTCCTCGCCAACACCCGCGAATTTCTCTTCGTCCAATGAGCATCCTCACCTCCGCCAGTCTCCTTCGTGAACCCGAAGATCGCCGCCGCTTCATTGAGAAGTGCGCGAAAATGTCATTCGGCCTGAGTATCCTGCCGTTCTTCACCGGAATCGCGGAGGCGGCGGAGCAGGCAGGCGTTGCCGCGGCGCCGAATGCCGGCCTCCCAGGCTTCGGTAAGGCCAAGCGCGTCATCTTCTTGGAGTTGCAGGGCGGCATGTCGCACATCGACACCTTTGACCCGAAGACCGGTGCCAACAAAGGTCCGGGCAAAGCGATTTCCGCCAAAGGCGATTACCAGCTGACGGAATACCTTCCGGAGATCGCCAAAATCGGCGACAAGATCACCGTCGTCCGCAATATGACGGCCAAGGTCGGCGTGCACGCTTCGGCCTCTTACCTCATGCGCACGGGCTTTGAACAGCGGGGAACCTTGCAGCACCCGACGCTCGGCGCGTGGGCGCAGCACTTCCTCGGAGCGAGCCACAAGACTTTGCCTTCCTCGGTGGCCGTCAATCGGTCGTCGAATCATGGGAACGGTTGGTTCCCGGCTTCATTCTCCCCTTTGCCGATTCAGAATCCGGACGACGGCCTGCTCGATACCAAGAGCCCGGTTACGACGGAAGTTGCGGCCAAGCGTGCCGGCTTATTGGCCCAATTGGACTCCGGGTTTGGGGGTAAGGCGGCAGATGAAAACGTGAAGGCTTACAACGAATTCTACGACACGACCTTCCAGCTCATGAAGAGCACCGACCTCAAGGCCTTTGATCTCGCTTCCGAGCCCGCCGAAGTGCGCGCCCGCTACGGTAAGAGCAAGTTTGGACAAGGTTGTCTCTTAGCTCGCCGTCTCATTGAGAACGGCGTCCGCTTCGTCGAGGTCGCTAATGGCGGCTGGGACATGCATGCCACCTTGGGTGATCGGATGGAAACGCTCGGCGGCGACTTCGATCGCGTCTTTGCCACGTTGATCCAGGATCTTGATTCCAAGGGCTTGCTCGACACCACGTTGGTCGCGGTCACTACCGAATTCGGCCGGAAGCCTGATTTCAGTGGCGGCGGTCGCGGGCACCATCCGCTCGTCTTCTCCACCGTCTTGGCTGGCGGCGGGGTGAAGCGCGGGTTTGTGAACGGTGCCAGCGATGCCAAGGGCTACGCTCCAGATGGGGACGGCGTTTCGCCTGGTAGCCTCCACGCGACTATCGCGCATGCTGCCGGCTTGCCAGTACAGACGGATATCATCACGCCGGCGGGACGTCCGATGCAGGTCGGGAACAAGGCCAAGCCCGCCATGAGCGTCTTTATCTAAGACCAAGCAGTTTATCGAAAAAGACCCGGTCACTTGACCGGGTCTTTTATTTTACCGTAGGAGCATCGCCAGGTCGGCGGGTTGCTCGAGGTGGACGGCGTGGTCGGCGTCTTCGATGATGCTCAGTCGAGCTTTCGGCAGGTGGGCGCCCATATCTTGGGCGAGGCGCGTAAATTTCGAATCGTGTTCCCCCGTGACGATATCGATGGGCATGCGGAGCTCTTTGAGTCGATGCCAGAGCGAAGGCAGGGTGCCGGTGCCAACGTTCTCTAGGCTGAGGGCGAGGGCTTCGGGTTCATTGCGGGTCCGGCGTGCTAGGATTGGAGCAAGTCTTTCTGGAGGGAGTTCGAGCAGTTTTTCAAAGAACGTCTGGTTGTGCCAGTACTTGAAGAAGGCCTCGATTCCTTGGGTGCGGATGAAGCCCGCCAGCGAGGCATCCGCGAGTCGACGTTCATCGCATTGCTCCGGGGTGGCGAGTCCCGGGCTGGCGCCGATTAGGATTAGATGGGCGACGCGTTCGGGGTGGGCCACGGCCCAGTGGAGGGCGAGTCTTCCGCCCAGCGAATAGCCGAGAAGGGTGATCTGTCGGGAGTTACCGGCGGCTACGTCGATGGCAGCTAGGTGGGCGGCCATTGAGAAGTCGGCGGGTTGGCGGAGGGCGGAGAGTTTGCCGTGGCCGGGTAGATCGATGGCCTGCAGCGCGTCTTCCGGGCGCAAATGTTGGCGCAAGGGGTCGAAGTCCTCCGCGGAGCCCGTAAATCCGTGAATGGCGATAATGGTGGCCATGGGTCAGCCCTTGAGGCCTAAGGGGCAGGCCGCTGGGGCGGCGGGGGGTGATTTGTGGGGAGCAAGTCGAGTTCCTGCCTAGCGTGGCCTGCAGTGAGGCGGGGGATGTCTTTAAGGGGGTGTTCGGAGGTCGTCCAGGGGGTAGAGCCAGCCAGACCACCCAGAAAGGATAGGGAAGGGAGGCGAAAGGGCCAAGTCATCGGGGGTAGGGATAAGCTGGCCAGTGATATAGGTCAGTAAAATTTAGGGAACATTACCCATGGAGGCGGGTATTATCCTTACCCCGATTTAATGCCTGGAATCCGCGTCAAGCCATGGAACCGTGTGGACGGCCCTATCTACAGCCTTGCGACCACCGCAAATGGTAGGGGGAATCTTAACATCTGCAGTTACGTGACGCCGATTAGTCTGAAGCCGAAGCGTTTTATTGTCGGGGTCTATAAGGATACCAAGACGCTCGCCAATCTTGAGATCAATCCGGTCGGCTTATTAAACTACATGGCGAAGGATCAGGCCAACCACATCAAATTGCTCGGGAAGAAGTCCGGCAACTCTACGGACAAAATCGCGCAGCTCGGTGACCAGATTGAACACGTCGGCGATGGGCTATATTTCCTCAAAGGCTCCATCGCCACACTCCGCCTCCGCTTCGCGGAACGGATGGATTGTGGCGATCATTGGGCTTGGCTGGCCAACGTTGATTCCTACGAGAATCTCCGCGAGGCGCCTCCGCTTACGCTCGACGAGCTGAAGCGTCTGAAACTGATCTTGGCCTAAGGGCCAGTGGGGCAGGGGCAGGCGGGCACGTGGAACGGGTAAAATCGGACGCCACGCATTGGCGCCCCTCCCTTTTGGCTCCGCTTACTTCTTTTTCGAGGCCTTCTTCGGCTTGGCCTCTTCTCGGTCAGGGATAAGGTAGGTCTGGCTGCGGATCAGTCGTTCGTAAAGGTCGACCATCGCGACGCCTTCGCGGGGTCGGACCGAGTCGGCCTTGGTGGCGCGGTCCACCTGGCGCTTCAGCATACGGCAGAGGTCTTCGGCGTTGTACTGAATCATGCCCAAGATACGTTCGACGGAGTAGCCTGGAATGCTTTCTTCGATGTAGAAGCCGTCTTCTTCATCATCTTCGAGGAAGACGTGGGCCTCGTTGACGCGGCCGAAGAGATTATGAAGGTCGCCCATGATATCCTGATAGGCGCCGACCATGAAGGCGCCGATGTAGTAAGGCTGGCCTTCCTTGAGGGGGTGGAGCGAGAGGGTCTTGCGGACGTCTTCCAGGTCGATGAAGTCATCGACCTTACCGTCGGAGTCGCAGGTGATGTCCACGAGGGTGGCCTCGACGGTCGGACGTTCGTTGAGTCGATGAATCGGCGCGATGGGGAAGAGTTGATCGAGTGCCCAATGGTCGAGGAGGGATTGGAAGACCGAAAAGTTGCAGACGTATTGCTCGGCCAGCATCGAATCGAGTCGGGCGAGTTCGTCGGGGACGTCGGAGATGTCCTTTAGGTCCTGGCGGATCTGGCGGCAGATATCCCAGAAGAGGCGATCGGCGTGTGCACGTTCTTCCAGACGGAGATGGCCGAGGCTGAAGCGAGCGTGGGCTTCTTCGCGCTTTTCTTTCGCATCGTGGTAGCGTTCCAGTGGGTCGTACTTGCGCTTGTTCTTGCGGATGGCCTCCAGCTCGCGGACGAGTTGGTGAAGTTTTCCCTTGGGCGGCTGGACGGTTAGCTTATCGCGGGTGATACGGTCGACGGCTTCGAAGATGAGAATCGAGTGGGGAGCGACGAGGGCGCGGCCGGACTCCGAGACGATGTCAGGCAGCGGGACGCCGCTCTCCTCGCAAATCTGCTTCACGTTGGCGACCACGTCGCGGGCGTAGCCTTCCATGCTGTAATTCATGGAGGATTCGTAAGCGGAGCGGCTACCATCGTAGTCGATACCGAGGCCGCCACCGACGTCCAGTAGACCCATCGGGAAGCCCATGCGCTTGAGCTCGCAGTAGAAGCGGGTGGCTTCGACCACGGCCTTCTTAATGGTGCCGATATTCGGGACCTGCGAGCCGATGTGGAAGTGAACGAGACGAAGGGCGTCCTTCATCTTCGCCTTGGCGAGGCGCTGGGAGACTTCGACAATCTCGGAGGCTGTTAGGCCGAATTTGGCGTTCTCGCCGGTGCTTTCCGCCCACTTGCCTTCGCCGGCGGTGGTGAGCTTAACGCGCAGTCCGATGTGGGGCTGGACGCCCATGCGGCGGGCGATGCGGATGATGGCGTCGATTTCGGAAAGCTGCTCGACGACAATGATAGTCTGTTTACCGAGGCGGCGCCCCATGAGCGCGAGCTCGATGTATTCTTCGTCTTTGTAGCCGTTGCAAATCAGGAGGGCCTTGCGGTTCTCGAGGAGGGCGAGCGCGATGATCAGTTCGGGCTTGGAGCCCGCTTCGAGGCCGAAATCATATTCTTCGCCGGCATCGAGGATTTCTTCGACCACTTCGCGCAGCTGGTTGACCTTGATCGGGAAGACGCCTCGGTAGCGACCAGAGTAATCCTCTTCTTCGATAGCCCGGCGGAAAGCTTCGTTGATCTGGGTGACGCGATGGCGGAGGAGATCCTGGACGCGGATCGTCAGCGGCGGCTTCAGGCCAGAGGCCTCGACCTCCTTGATGATGTCGGAGATGCGGATCTTCCGATGGTCACCTTTGGGGTGTACGCAGAGATTTCCCTGCGGATCGACGGAGAAGTTATTACCTCCCCAGCGTTTGAAGCCGTAATAGTCTTCGGCGTCTTTAGTAGTCCAGGGCTGCGGTTTGCTCACGTCGGTAGGAAGGTGGACTTTTTATCCTGCGGGGGGAAGCGCAAGGGGAAATCGCACCCCGGCGCCCGCCTTACGGCTCGACCCGGTGGCATGGGCTGTTTGTCTTTCGCTATGTCTGCCGAACCAGTCATCCGGGCGACGATCGCGTTACGAAAAGCCCTTGCGGGGCTCTCGTTCCCTTCGCCCGCTGACTTTGTCTACCGCCCGTTGGACTACGCCTGGGCGGGCCATGAGGCCTACTTGCGGCGGTACGCGGCGGCTGGCCCTCGCCAAGTTCTCTTCCTCGGGATGAATCCCGGTCCGTTTGGGATGGCCCAGACCGGCGTGCCGTTCGGTGAAATTGCCGCAGTCCGTGATTGGATGGGCATCGAATTACCCATCGGCTGTCCAGAGGTCGAGCATCCCGGCAAGAAGGTCACCGGTTTTGCCTGCCATCGTTCCGAAGTCAGTGGGCGGCGGCTCTGGGGGCTTTGCCAGGAGCGCTTTGGAACAGCCGACAAATTCTTCACTGAACATTTGGTGCATAATTATTGTCCGCTCCTCTTTCTTGAAAATACGAAGCAGGGTCGCAATGTCATCCCCGAGGAGCTTCCGGCCGACTCGATGGCTCCCGTGAACGCCGAATGCAATCGTCTCCTGCGCGTTATGGTGGAGACCTTGGGCGTGACGACAGTGGTCGGGGTAGGTGGGTATGCCGAGACCCGAGCCCGGGAAGCCTTGGATGGATTAGCGGTGAAGTTTGCCAAGGTGCCGCATCCGAGTCCGGCCAACCCGGTGGCGAATCGTGGTTGGTCCGCCGCCGCGACCAAGGCCCTCATCGAACAGGGAGTCTGGGCTTAAGATGGGACTCATCGAAGAAATCCTCGTCCGCCCGAAGCTGAGGCAGAAGCTCTGGCAGTGGTGGTATCCGTTCTTTACGCGTCGGGTTAGGGCACAGGGCATCAGTTTTCTAAATTATTCATTCGCAGCTGTCGGTGAGCCCCGACTTGAGTTGCGACCTGAGGACGAAGCCGACCGACCAAACATTCAGCTCTACCACCATGTCTTGGGCGGAGTTGATTTGCGGGGTAAGCGGGTGCTAGAGGTGAGCTGCGGCCATGGCGGCGGTGCGTCCTATTTCACCCGATATCTTGGTCCTGCCGAATATATCGGGCTGGACCTGAATCCCGAAGCCATTCGCTATTGTCAGGACAAGCACCGCAGCGAGGGGCTGCATTTCATGGTGGGAGATGCCCAGTCGCTGCCTTTTCCCGAAGCTTCCTTCGACGTCGTCATCAACGTCGAGGCCTCCCATTGCTACCCCGATTTCCCTGGCTTCGTGGATCAGGTCGCCCGGGTCTTGAAACCCGGAGGCTGGTTTTACCATGCGGATATGCGCTACCCCAATGGGCTGGCTGAATGGGTCGATGCTTTGGCCCGACATCCCCAAATGCGCTTAGATCAGATGCGCTTAATCAATCCCGAGGTCATGCGTGGCATGGAATTAAATACGCTGCGATATGAAGCGATGGTGCGGGAGGCGTTGCCGCGTTATCTGCACGGAGTGGCGATGGATTTTGCCGGTGTGAAGGGGTCGCGACTTTACCGCGATGCGGCTTCCGGGGAGATGACTTATCGTTCGTTTAGGTTGCAGCGGCGTCACGCTTGAGGTTGCTTCCGGGTGGGGTTGGCTCACGCTGGTAAATCCCCATGCGATTCCTTGCCGGACTTTTATTCTGTGGCCTGACCGCTCTCGCTGCGGACCGCCCCAACATCATTTTTATCCTGACTGACGATCAGGGCTACGGCGACTTAAGCGCCCACGGTAACCCCGTCTTAAAGACTCCGAACCTTGATAAACTGCGGACGCAAAGCGTTCGCTTTACCGACTTTCAAGTCTCACCCACCTGTTCGCCGACGCGCAGTGCTTTGCTGACGGGACGTCATGAGTTTAAGAATGGCATCACCCATACCATTCTCGAGCGTGAGCGGATGGCCTTGGGGGCGGCGACTTTACCTCAGCAGTTGCAGAAGGCTGGCTACCGCACCGGGATCTTCGGGAAGTGGCATCTCGGGGATGAGGCGGAGTATCAACCGAACAAGCGAGGCTTTGACGAAGTCTATATCCATGGCGCCGGTGGTATCGGTCAGAGCTACCCGGGCAGCTGCGGTGACGTACCCAAGAATTCTTATTACGGACCGACCCTGTTGCATAACGGCAAGTTCGTGAAGACCGAGGGGTATTGTACCGACATGTTCTTTAAGCAGGCCACCCGCTGGATCGAGGGGGAGGTCGCGGCCAAGCGTCCGTTTTATGCCTATATCGCCACCAATGCGCCCCACGGACCCTATCACGCCAAGCCGGAGGATGCCGCACTTTATGAAGGCAAGAAGCTTGGTAAAGATACGGAAAACTTCTTCGGCATGCTGCATAACATCGACCTGAATGTCGGGCAGCTCATGGCCAAGGTTGATGCCCTGGGCGTCGCGAACGAAACTCTCGTCGTATTCATGAATGACAACGGCGGTACGGCCGGCGTGGATGTTTTTAATGCGGGCATGCGCGCCTCCAAGGGTACGCCTTTTATGGGCGGCATCCGGGCGATGTCCTTCTGGCGTCTGCCGGGACAATTTCAGCCAGCCGATATCAAGGCACTTGCTGCACACCTTGATTTCGCTCCCACGATTCTGGAGCTCACCGGTACTCCAGCCTCGGAGCAAATGAAAGCTCAGATGGAAGGTCGGAGCTTGGTGCCGCTGCTGCGTGCTAAGGTGGGCGAAGATATCGCTTGGCCGGACCGCACGCTTTTCACCCACGTGGGTCGCTGGGGGAATATGGTGAAGGGAGTCGATCCTGAGGTTGGGAAGTATGCCCAGACGAGCGTCCGGACCGCCCAGTGGCATCTCGTTTCGATGGGTAAGAGCAAGGCGACAAAGAAAGCTCAGCGGGTGCCGGCTGACTTTACGGCGGTGGTAGCTAACTGGCAGCTCTTTGACCTGAGTAAGGATTATGGCGAAACCACCGATGTTGCTGCGCAGCATCCTGAGGTCGTCGCCAGCCTCATCGCTAAGCACGACGCTTGGTGGAAGGAATGTCGCCCGATGATGGTGAATGAGAACGTGCAAGGCCCAGCCGAGAACCCATTTAGGGTGATGTATCGGGAGCAGACGGGGAAGTAGGCGGGCGAGTATAGAGTATAGGCGAGGTGGCCTATGCTCCATAACCGAGGACTCGCGGGCCGGAGGGCCTGAGGGCTCGAGGCTTACGCCAGAAGCTTCTTCACGACTTTGCCGTGGATATCAGTCAGGCGAAAATCGCGCCCTTGGTAGCGATAGGTCAGGCGAGTGTGGTCAACGCCCATGAGATGTAGGATGGTCGCATTGAGGTCGTGCACGTGGACGCCGTCCTTGACGATGTTGTAACTAAAATCGTCGGTCTCGCCAAACGTGGTGCCTTTATTGACGCCCGCGCCAGCCATCAAGACCGTGAAGCAGCGTGGGTGGTGATCGCGGCCGTAGTTCGTCTCGGTCAGCGCGCCTTGGGAGTAAATTGTGCGTCCGAATTCGCCCCCCCAGACGATGAGCGTGTCATCGAGTAGTCCGCGTTGTTTGAGGTCGGTGAGTAGGCCGGCGGTGGCCTGGTCGGTGTCGTTGCACTGGCCTTTGATGGCCTTGGGGAGGCCGCCGTGGTGATCCCAACCCATGTGGAAGAGTTGCACAAACCGGACATCACGTTCGCACAGCCTGCGGGCGAGTAGGCAATTAGAGGCGAAGGAGCCGGGGCGCTTCACATCAGGGCCGTAAAGATCGAGGACGTGTTGCGGTTCATTAGAGATGTCGAGCAGGTCAGGCACGCTGCTTTGCATGCGGAACGCCATTTCGTATTGAGCAATGCGGGTCTGAATCTCGGGATCACCGAGCACGCCGTGGCGTTGTTGGTTCAGTTCGGCGAGTTCATCCAGTTCGGCTCGGCGAACTTCGCGGGGGATGCCTTCGGGGTCTTTCAGGTAAAGGACACGTTCGCCTTTGTTGCGTAGTTTGACGCCTTGGAGTTTCGAGGGTAGGAAGCCGGCCCCCCAAAGACGATCGTAGAGGGGTTGATCATCTGGACGCCCACTGCCGAAAGAGCTCATCACGACATAGGCAGGCAGGTTGGCGTTTTCGCTGCCGAGACCGTAGGCGGACCATGAGCCGATGCTGGGTCGGCCGGCGAGCTGACTGCCCGTCTGCATGAAGGTGATCGCCGGGTCATGATTAATCGCCTCGGTATTCATACCGCGAATCACGCACCATTCATCGGCTTTGCCCGCCATGTGCGGCATCAATTCGCTGAACCAGTTGCCACTTTGGCCGTGCTGGGCGAATTTGAACATCGACGGAGCTACCGGGAAGTTTTTCTGGCCCGATGTCATGGTCGTCAGTCGCTGGCCTTTGCGAATGGTCTCGGGGAGGTCTTTGCCGCGCATCTTCTCCATCTCCGGTTTTGGGTCGAAGAGATCGAGTTGCGAGGGAGCACCCGATTGGAAGAGGTAGATGATGCGTTTGGCTTTCGGTTTGAAATTCGGGAAGCCGAGTCCGGGGTTGGCGGCGAAGCCTGGCGTGCTCATGAGCGAGCCGAGGGCCGCGAGGCCAATCCCCCCCGCGGAGCCTTTGATGAAGGTCCGCCGGGAGAGCGCCATGCGCGTCGCCAGGTCTAATCCTTGGAATTGTCGATCGTTGCAGTTCATTCGCGGGTCACGGTTTCGTCTAAGTTAAGGAGAACGTTGGCGGTCACGGTCCAGGCGGCGACTTCCTCGGGCTTGAGGTCCGCGGCGGCTGGAGAGGATCCGGCGGCGAGGAGCTTCTTCGCTAAGGCTGGGTCGCTGGCGTAGGTCTGGAGGCGCCGTTCAAGTCCCTGGCGGAGGACGGCTAGCTCCTTCGGGTTGGCGTCCCGAGACGTCACGCGATGGAAGGCCCAAGCCAAGCGCACGGAGAGGTCACCGGGTTGGCGGAGGGTTAATTCCGCTAATTTACGGGCAGCCTCGACGTAGGTGACTTCATTCAACAGGGACAACGCCTGAAGTGGCGTATTCGAGCGTGAGCGCTTGACCGTGCAGACTTCGCGGCCAGCCGAATCAAACAGGAGCATCGACGGCGGGGCCGCGGTACGTTTCCAAATGGTGTAAAGCGAACGGCGATAGAGGCCTTCACCCATGTCGGGTTTATAATTACGCATGTCACCATAGACGCTGGTTTCGTCCCAGACGGCTTCGGGCATGTAAGGTTTCACGCTCGGTCCGCCCTGTTTTTCGATGAGCAGGCCGCTGATGGCCAAGGCTTGATCACGGATGAGTTCAGCTGGCATGCGGAAGCGAGGCCCGCGCGCGAGTAAGCGGTTATCGGGATCTTTCTCTAGCATGTCCTTGGTGACGGCCGCGCTGCGGCGGTAGGCGGCGCTCGTGAGCATGAGTTTATGCATCGCCTTCATGTCCCACTTGCGGTCAACGAACTCGACGGCCAGCCAGTCGAGAAGCGCAGGGTTACTCGGCCACTCGGCTTGCGAGCCGAAATTCTCAGAGGTTTTGACTAAGCCGACACCGAAGAATCGTTCCCAGGCACGATTAACCCAGACGCGTCCGGTGAGTGGATGGCGGCCGCTGACGAGCCAGGAGGCGAAGCCAAGTCGATTGTTGGGGGCGCCTTCAGGCAACGGCGGCAGGAAGGCTGGCAGTTTGCGTTCCACCTTGGGGCCGATGCGGTCATATTCTCCGCGGAGCAGGAGGAAGGCGTCGCGGGGTTTGTCGTTTTCCTTCATCACCATGATATTCACTGGGGCGCCCGTGGCATTATCGAGGGATGTCTTGGCGGCGGCGACTTTTTCCATCGCTTGTTGGCGGGGGTGTTCCGGGCTTTCGGTGAACAGCTTGACGATGGCCTTTCGATCAATGTCCGTGAGTTCGGCGTCTGGGCGCGCGAGAAGTCGGCGGAGGGATTCCGACTTGGGGTCGGATTTTAGCGACAGGAGTTTGGCATCTTGGCTCGAGGTGTTGAGGCGGAAGCGCCCGATGCTGTGACCGCCGAACGAATCATGGCGGAGCACCACGATTAATTTAGCACCCGTTGGGATGAGGGTCGGTGCCACGGTGAAGATGGCCTGACGGTGGACGCGGTTTTCGGGGATGTTGCCGCCGATGGCCCAGCCGACGCTGCCAGGCGCGGCCTTCTTGGCTTTGCCCTTGGCGGGAGGAGCTTTAGCGAGGCCAGCGATGGACCAGCCGGGTTGGTCAAAGTCGGTTTCCGCCTTGGTGATCGGCAGGGAGGAGGTTTTACCGTCAGCCGTGACGAGACGCACATCGATAGAGCTGAGCACGAAGTTTCCGTTAGAGCCTCGGCCAAGGCTTTTTTCCGGGAGGCTATCATCTGGGAAAGCCTCCAGTCGAACCGCGGTGAGAAGTCCGGCCGCTGGCTGGGATTCGATGAGATACGTTTCTTTCGCTGGTGCTATCCCGAGCGCGAGCCAGGTGCCATCCTCGAGTCGTTTGAAGGTGCTTCCTTGCTGAGCCGTGACTTTCTCGCCTTCTAAGATATTCCAAGGAGTGCCGCTCTGGCTGAAGGCCAAGCGTTTTTCGCTCAACCATTTGTGGTAGAGTTCAGGCTGCTCGGCGGGCGTGTTCTTGAGTGCAGCTTCCGCCGTCGCCAAGACGCTGGCGGCGTCATCAATCTTTTTTTGCTCTTCTGGGGTGGGCAGCGAGAGTAGCGGCGGGGTGTTGCCACCGCGTCGGGTGGTGCCGGCCCCGCCGAAATCTCCCAAAACGCCAGATTCTTGGTTAGAATTAAAATAGGCGAAGAACTGGTAGAATTCTTTCTGTGTGATCGGGTCGTATTTATGGTCGTGGCAGCGACAGCAATTCATCGTCAAGGCCATCCAGGTCGACCCAGTGGTTTCCACGCGGTCGATGACGTTTTCCGCAAACCATTCCTCGACGATGCGGCCTCCCTCGCCGTTGAGGCGGTGGTTGCGGTGGAAGGCCGTGGCGACGATCTGGTCGCGGTTGGCGCTCGGAAGCAGATCACCGGCGAGCTGCTCGACTGTGAAGGCGTCGAACGGCTTATTGTCGTTGAAGGCCTTGATGACCCAATCGCGATAGGGCCACATGGTACGCTGGGTGTCGCTCTGGAAGCCATTGCTGTCCGCATAGCGGGCGAAGTCGAGCCACTGCATTGCCATGTTCTCGCCGTAGCGCGGCGAGGCGAGCAGGCGGTCAACGGCTTTCGGCCAGGCCTCCGTGGAGGTGTCTCCGAGAAAGGCTTGGAGGTCGGCGTCGGTCGGGGGGAGGCCGGTCAGGTCGAGCGCAGCGCGACGGAGCAGGGTGGCCTTCGGGGCATCACCGTTCGGGGTGAGGCCTTTGGCGGTCAGCCCTTGGGCTAAGAACCCGTCGATGGCGTTACCGTTGGCCGGAATCGTCGGAGTGGCTGGTTTGCTGGGAGGGATGAATGCCCAGTGGCCTTGGTACTCGGCACCCTCCTTAATCCAGCGCCGCACCGTCTCAATTTGGGTTGCAGACAGCACCTTGTGGAAATCCGCGGGCGGCATGTGCTCATCCGTATCCTTCGTGAGGAGGCGTTCCATGACTTGACTCTTTTCTGGGTGCCCGGGGACGATGGCTGGCTTCTCGGATTTGCCGCCTTTGATCGCTGCTTCAAATGAATCTAGCCGTAGCTTGGCTTTGACCTTGGCGACATCGGGGCCGTGGCAAGCGAAGCAGGTGTCGGAGAAGATGGGCCGGATGTCGCGGTTGAATTCGACGCGCTCCTCGGCCGAGGCAAAGGGACCAAGGGCGAGGGCGCTGAGCGCGACCAGATGGGGGAGCGAGGGGCGCATGGGGTGTGCGAGTTCTGAAAAGTTAGGTGCCCTCCACACCCTTGCAACGAGTAGTTAATAAAAAACCCCTCATACGAGGGGTTTTGAAGCGAGCTGGGGAGCTCCTTACTTTGACTCGATTGTTTTGAGGGACAGATTGCGGAAGCCAACGGGATCAGCATGGCCAGCAAAACCGAAGTAGCCGTGCGTATTGTCTTTTCCGGGGTGAGCGCTCTTGGCCATTACGGTCGCCATATCGACCTTGGAGAGGTCGCAGTCGAGGATGAGGTAGCCATTGAGTTCCACCTTGATGGTGGAACCTACGACGGTGACTTCTTCGAAGTTCCATTCGCCGATGGGGCGCTGGTAGCCGCGCTGGGCCGCGACCATGCCGTAAGCCGAGCCATGGACTTGGCGCGGGTCGAGTTTGCCCTTCACCTTGTCGTAGTTGTCATCCAACACCTGGATTTCGCACATGCCGACATAGGCGGTGTTGCCCTGTCCAGGGAAGCGAATGCAGAAGCCGTTATTGCCGCCGACGGGAATCTTGATTTCCGAGCGAACCGAGAAGTCCTTTAGGTCATCCTTGTAGTAGAGGTTGCCGCCTTTCTTGGGTTTGCAGAAGATGGCTCCATCGACGACTTCATATTCGGTCAGGGCGCCGCGCCAGTCGGTCAGATCCTTGCCATTGAAGATGGACTTGAAGCCCTCGTTGCCATGAGCGGCCAGGATTTTGTTCGCTTCTTCGCCGCCGATTTCGCGGATAGCGATGTTGCGCCACTTAATCTGAGCACCGTGGGTTTGCAGGCAGATCGGGCCTTTAGTGGGGATGGCCGACTTGCGGTCGTAGTAGTTTTCGAGGATGGCGTGGTCGACGGTCTGCTTGCCGTTGAGCCAGACGCTGACGCGGGAGCCAACCATCAGGATGCGCATCGTGTTCCATTCGCCAGGCGGCTTATCCGCGAGGACTAGGGCGTTTCTGCCGGGAGCACCCTTGGTGTTATTCCAAAGGGAACCTGAACCCAGTTGGGCGTCATTTTTAACTTCCTTGGGATTAGCGGGATCCCAGATTTGCACCTGGGGGCAGGCGCGGAGGTAGATGCCGGAGTCGCCCAGAGGAGCCATGTTGTATTCCAGGACGAGTTCGATGTCGCCGTATTCCTTGTCAGTGGTGGCGTAGGCGCCGGTGCCGGGATTGATGAGTTCGCCGTCCTTTGCGGACCAGTGCTGCGGGAATTCGTCGCGCATCTTCTTGAGGATGGCGTCCTTCTTTTCGCCGGTTTGCTTGCCGACGGAATGGGGGTTGTAGCCATACCAGCCGGTGAGGTCTTTGCCATTGAACAAAGGCGTGAAGCCGGCGGGCGAGTCCGCAAAGAGAGCGGAAGCCGCGACGGCGAGGAGGGTGGTGAGGAGGCGCATATATCGAGGAAGGGAGGACAGGAGGGCCTGAAGGCAGGAGTGTTTAGAGGGGTTCGAGGGTGCAGCGCTTGACTTCGAAGGCACCGCCTTCGACTTGGAGGCCGATGAAGCCTTCGGTTAGGTTGGCGCCGGTAGCTTTGTTTACTTCCTTACCATTCACGATGATGGTGACGGTGTCCTTGTCGCAGATGGTGGTAAAGGTGTTCCATTCGCCCGCTGGCTTCTCGGCGTCGACCTGTTTGCCCAGACGGTAGCCACGGATCTTGCCCGACTTCTTGTCTTTGAGTTCCGTACCGCCCGTGAGCGTCGCACCGTTCCAGAAGTAGAAGTCGCCTTGGTTCTTGTGCATGCCTTGGCATTCGATGCTCTTCGGCCAGATGGCGTCCGGCGGGGTCATGTGGACGACCACACCGGTATTGCCTACTTTGGTGAAGCGCCACTCGACCGTAAAGCGATACTGCTTGTAGCTCTTTTCGGTTCGCAGGAAACCGTTGGGCTTACCGGTGCAGGCAAGCAAACCGTCCTTGATACTCCAGGTGTCCTTGGAGGTGGCTTCCGGAAAGACCACCCAGCCGACGGTGTCCTTGCCATTGAAGAGCTCCGTCTTAGCGGAAGGGGTGATGGCGTCAGCGGCGAAGACGTTCGCGAAGTTCGCAAACAGCAGGGTAGCTAGGAGGGCTAGGCGGGTGGGGTGCATCCCTTGAACTTACAACTTAGCGTCCACCTATGAAGGAAAAACGCCAAATTTTAACGGCGTATAAGTGTCGTTTACCGCTCAGCCAATAATCCCTTTGACGGCCTTTCCGGCAATGCCTGTCAGGCGAACGTCGAGGCCTTGGTACTTCATGCTCAGCTGCCGATGGTCGATACCCATCAGCTGGAGCATGGTGGCGTGGAGGTCGTGCACATCGACGACGTTCTCAACGGCGTGGTAGCCCAGCTCGTCCGTGGCGCCGTAAGTGGTGCCGGCTTTGACGCCGCCGCCGGCCATGAAGACGCTGTAACCAGCGATATGGTGATCGCGGCCGGAACCTTGGCCCATGGGCGTGCGCCCGAATTCTCCGCCCCAGAGGATGAGGGTGTCTTCAAGCATGCCGCGTTCTTTCAAATCACGAATCAAGGCGGCGGTGGCTTTGTCCACATCTTCGGCGCCCATCTTCATGCCGTTCTCAAGATTACCGTGGAGATCCCACGCGCGGTGGTAGAGCTGGATCATGCGTACGCCGCGTTCGGCAAGTCGGCGAGCCATGAGACAATTGGAGGCGAAGGAGCCGTCGCCGATTTCCTTGATGCCGTATGATTCGATGGTCTTGGCGGACTCACTCTTGAAATCAAGTAACTCCGGCACACTCGACTGCATCTTGAATGCCATTTCATATTGCGCGATGCGCGTGGCGATCTCGGGGTCGACGGTTTCTTCGGCGAGTTGTCCGTTGAGACGACGAATCTCATCGATGACTTGGCGCTGGGTGCTTTGGCAGACGCCTTCCGGATTGCCGATGTAGTGGACGGCTTCGCCTTTGGACTGGAACTGAATGCCTTGGTATTTGCTCGGAAGGACGCCGCTGGACCACTGGCGGGCCGAAATGGGCTGCTGGCCGGTGCGGCCAGTGGAAGTAAGGACGATGTAGCCAGGCAGGTTCTCAGTCTCCGCGCCGAGGCCGTAGAGGAGCCAGGAACCCATGCAGGGGCGGCCCTTGATGATGGAGCCGGTGTTGATAAAGGCGTGCGCCGTATCGTGGTTGATCTGCTCCGTCTTCAGCGAGCGAATGACGCACATCTCGTCGGCGACACTGCCGATGTGCGGGAAAATATCCGTCATCTCCATGCCGGATTTACCCCACTTCTTAAATTCGAAGGAGCCACCGCGGGCCTTGAGCACCGTATTTTGAAGCTGGGCGATTTGTTGCCCCTTCGTGAATGACTCAGGGAAGGGTTGGCCATCGAGTTTTTTCAGGACGGGCTTGTTGTCGAAAAGCTCGAGATGAGGCGGGCCGCCAGCCATGCAGAGGAAGATGACGCGCTTAGCTTTGACGGGGAAGTGGGGCGAACGGAGGAAGCCTTTGGAAAAGCCGGAGGCGGGCGGGGTGACGGCGGCACTCGCCTTGGCGGCGAGCATCGCAAAGGCCGCTCCACCGAGCCCGTAGGCACTCTTGGTCAGGAAGCTGCGCCGATTGATGGACAGCGCGTGGGCGATGGGGTCGTAAGGCTTCATGATTAGTAGCGGGTAATCGCTTCGTGGGAATTGAGGATGACGCGGCACGCCTGCGTCCAGGCGGCGACTTCGATGGGGTCGGCCGTGGGAGCGGCGGCGAAGCCGACTTTCATCAGTTTAGCGGCTTCGGCTGGGTTCGCTTTATAATAGGCGGTCTGGTCCGTGATGAGTTTACCGAGGGAGTCGCGTTCGGATGCTTTGATTTCTCGTCCCACGGCGAGGCGGAAACTTTGGGCCAATCGGTCGGTGCCGGCAGGGGTGGTGAGCAGGCGAGCGGCCATCACGCGAGCAGCTTCCACGAAGGTCGGGTCGTTCAGTAAGGTGAGCGCTTGCTGCGGGGTGTTACTGTAGTTGCGCAGGGC
This sequence comes from uncultured Opitutia bacterium, assembly GCA_903889525.1. Taxonomy (GTDB): domain Bacteria; phylum Verrucomicrobiota; class Verrucomicrobiia; order Opitutales; family UBA953; genus UBA953. The sequence goes on from CAISXT010000153.1 coordinate 47,076, forward strand.
GGTGCACTCGTCGCGGGCCGGTGCATCGAAATTAATGAGCATCGGGTGGAGGAACATCCGTTGCCAGTGCATGTAGAGCCCTCGCCGCCATTGGCTGTCGTCGGTACTCGCGATATAAGTACGGTTCGGGAATTGGATGGGCTCGTAGTAGCCCGCGGGCTGATAGGGTTTCACGCTTGGACCGCCGATGTCTTTGAGGTTGATTAAGCCAGCGATGAACAAGGCGTTATCGCGGACAAATTCAGCGTCGAGTCGCCGAGGGTTCTGCGAGGCGAGTAGGCGGTTATTGGGATCGAGCTCCTTCAGCTCTGGCCGCAGGCTGCTGCTTTGGCGGTAGGTGCGGCTGGTGACCATCAGTTTGACCATCCGTTTCATATCCCACCCTTTGTCTCGAAATTCGACCGACAGCCATTCGAGTAATTCAGGATGGGAGGGAGGTTCGCCCTGTGAGCCGAGGTCATCGAGCGCGGCACTGAGTCCAGCACCATAGTATTGTTGCCAGAGGCGATTCATGACCGCGCGGGCGGTAATGGGATTGTCCTTGGAGGTGATCCAGTTGGCGAGGTCGAGGCGGGTGAGGCGTTTCTCCGGGGTGCTTTCCCGGCGGCCTGGAAGAAAGGATGGAGTGCTGGGCAGGACAACCGGTCCAGACACATCAAGGAAGTTGCCGCGGGGGAGCACGCGTACGGTCAGGGGGGCGACGGATTTGGTCGTCATCGACCAGGCGAACCCCTCGTATTGCCAGCGAATGCGGCTGGCGATAGCGCGGGCTTTCTCGAGCGCGGGGCGATCGCTGGCTCGTGAGTAGAGGAAACTTCCCATGCTGGCTGGAGATGGCTGACCCGTCTTAAGAGCGGTTAGAAAGGCTCCATCCGTGACCTTGAGCGGGTCGTGGTGTGAGATCGGTGAGACCGAGACTTTGAATGACAAGGCGGCGGAGCTCTCGAAGTGGACGATAAACTTCTCGTCCTTCTTCAGGGTGACTGGGGAGTCGAGGAGCCAGACAGCATGGACATCGGCATCGCGCATCTTCAGGGTCCAGCCGGTGACGATGTCTACCGCTTCGACGGTGCTGTTATAGCGGGGCTCGCGATGGGAGGCATCGGCGAGGAAGAAACCCACGGGGCGTTCTTTGCCCTTGGCATCCGCGATGCCGAAGCGCGCGGTGATATTGCTGGTGGCGTCCAGGGCGAGCGAGCCTTTCGGGATGTCGATACGGACCGAGGCGATGGGCGTGGCGGTCGGTGCCAGGCTCATCGCGAAGTCTTCGCCTTTGGCGACGCCGCGTTTCAACTGAATGGGTTCACCGGCCGCAAACTCGGTGGGCATCACGGGCGCAACCGGCTTCTTGACGGCCGCTGTCGCGTTGGTGTTTTTGGGGGCAGCTTTGGCGGGTGCCGGTGGGGCGGCTTTGTGCAGGAAACTTCCACTGGGGGTAACGAGGCCGGAAGGGTGGGCGGTCAGGAATTCGTTGGTTTCTTTGAGCCAGGCGGCGAACGCGGTGCGTTTCTGGTCGTCGGCCTGAATCGACTGGGTGAGCTGAGCATAGTGCGCCTGCAGTTCCGCGCGGCCTTCTTGGTCCTTCTTGGAGAGGTACGCGTTCTTCGAGCGGACTTCTGGGGCGAAGGGGTGTTCATTGCCAACGCCCTTGAGTTCGGGCTCGGGGGTATAGGAGTAGTCTGCATAGACACCCCATTGTTTTACGTCCGCGAAGAAGGATTGAAGTGAATAGAAGTCAGCCGACTTGATGGGGTCGAATTTATGATCATGGCACTCGGCGCAACCGAAGGTACTGCCGAACCACGCGTTGGAAACCGAGCGAACGCGTTCGGCGCCATACTTGGCTAAGTATTCCTTGGCCTGGGCGCCGCCTTCGCGGGTCATCATGTTTAAGCGATTGTAGCCGCTCGCGACGCGTTGTTCTTCCGTCGGGTTGGGCAGGAGATCGCCGGCAAGTTGTTCTTGGGTGAAGGTGTCGAACGGCTTATTAGCGTTAAACGCGTTGATGACGTAATCTCGGTACGGGAAGATGCGCTGGTTTTGGTCACCGTGGTAACCGACCGTGTCGGCGAAGCGGGCAATATCGAGCCACCAGACGGCCATGCGTTCGCCGAAGTGTGGCGAAGCCATCAGTCGATCCACCTGTTTTTCATAAGCGGTGGGGGAGTGGTCTTGGACGAAGGCGGCCGTCTCTTCGGGCGTGGGTGGAAGGCCGAGTAAATCGAGCGAGACTCGGCGGAGGAGGCGCTCTTTGTTCGCTTCGGCCGAGGGGGTGATTTTCTTCTCGGCGAGTTTGGCACCGACAAAGGCGTCGATGGGGTTGTGGCCTCCCGCCGGCATCGCCGGCACCGTGGGTGCTTCCAGTGGCTTGTAGGACCAGTGCGGCTCATAGGAGGCACCTTGAGCAATCCAGCGCTTGAAGAGGGCTTTTTGCTTTTCGGTAAGGTTCTTATGGGATTCCTTATTGGGCATCACTTCGTCGGCATCCTGCGAATAGAGCCGCTTGATGACTTCGCTCTCTTCGGGTTTGCCGGGGACGATCGCAATGGCCCCGCTCTTCCCGGCTTTTAAGGCATCCTCCCGGAGGTCGAGCCGGAGTTTGCCTTTACGGCTCTTGGCATCGAAGCCGTGGCAATGGAAGCAGGTGTCCGACATGATCGGGCGGATGTCGCGATTGAAACGAACGGTCTCGTCGGGCTGTTCGGCCGCAAGGCAGCTGAGTCCGATGCAGAGGCTCAGGAAGATAGGCGAAGACACACGCATGGCAGGGGTAGGCTTTAGACAAGCTGGCACCGCCCGGGTTTCAATGGGAATCCCGGGGAAACCCCTCAGGGCCGATCGACCTCGAGAGAGGTAAGCTTATCGGGCCGGGGCTGCAGGGAGTTTCTTGCCGCCCACTTGATTGTCTTCGTGGGCCGGGTACTTGGATAGGTCGATGGCTTTGTTGAGCACCTGTCCATCCGCCAGCAGCCGGGCCTTGAGTTGGGCGTAAGCTACGTCTTGGACGGCAAGATTGCCGTCGATGGCGAGGGCGGCGGCGGTGGCGGCGGATTGTCCAAGGATCATGAAGACGGGCTCCATCCGAATTGAACCATAGGCGATATGGGTGGCACCGCAGGCGACGGGGACGAGTAGGTTGGTGGCCTGCGTTTTCTTGGGGACCAAGGCACCGTAGGCGATTTCGTAAGGGCCGCGCGGGGAGACACCGATATCGCCTTCGTTCTGCACGTAGCCTTCTGGGGTGACGTAGCGCTGGGTGTTGTGCGAATCGATCATGTATGAGCCCATGCCGACGGAATCGGGCGTCGGCTTTACCTTGGTGAGCTCATTCTCGGTCATCACAAATGTGCCGACGAGACGACGGGCTTCGCGGACGTAGATTTGGTGCGACCAGTTACCGTTATCTTTGAATTCGTCCTTGGGTAAGCCCCACGTATTCATCTTGGCGCGGACGTCCGGGGGGACGCGCGGATCGGTGCAGATGAAGTAGAGGAGTCCTTTTTGGTAGGTTTCGTGTTCCTGGATAATCTCCTTGCGACGGGCATAGCTGGCCTCGGGGTAATCGTAGTTATAGCCGATATTATCGAAGCTGAAACCACCGTGGTTGTTGGTGTCAGTCTTGCCGTTCGGAATGAGGTCGAACTTATCGAACGTCTCTTTCCATCCAGCCGCATAGGCCCGGGCGAGGACCTCATATTGTTTGGGATCATAACCTTCGGGGGCCGTGAAGGGGACCCGGTTTTCCGGGACGTTGGTCAGGCACATCCGGAAGCAGTAAGCTTGCAGGCGCTGATCAGCTTCGCCGAAGGCCGCAGGCTTCACGGGGGTGACGCGGGCGACGAGGCCGCTCTTAGGGTCGCCAGGGGTGATGTAAGGGTCGATGCCGGTCTGCAGGACGCCGAAATGGTGGCGGTGGTGCAGGACGCCGATTTGGGAGCCGTTATGCTTTTCGCCATACTCGGCGTTGGCTTCTCGGCCAACCCGGTAGGTGACGCCGGCGGCCGCCATGAGGTCGCCCTCGTAAGTGGCGTCGATGAATACCTTCCCCGCGAAACTCTTGCCTGAGAGCATGCGGATCTCGGCGATACGTCCGTTTTCGAGGGTTACACCCTTGGCGCGATCGAGCCATTCGTTGCGGAAGACGGGTAGCGAGAATTCATTGACGTAATCCTCAAAAACTTTCTCGGCGATGCTCGGCTCGAAAATCCACATGGTCCGTTCACGCTGATCCATGGCGACGGTGCTCTGGCCTTTGTTGCCGAAGGCTTCGCGCTTTTGGTGTACCCAGGTTTCGGGCTGCTGATAATATTGCCAGACGCGGTGGTAGAAGTTGCGGGAAAGGCCGCCGATGACGGACTTGTCGCCGCTATCGGTGTAGCCGAGCCCGCCGCTGCTCAGGCCTCCGAGATGACGATCCGGCCCGACGATGACGACGGACTTACCCATCTTCTTGGCTTGGACGGCGGCGATGACGCCCGCGGAGGTTCCACCATAGATAACGATATCGAAATTTTCTGCGGCCGTGAGGCGATACGCGCACAGGCAGAGGAGGGCGAGGAGGCGCATGCTCAGCGGTTGGTCGACTGTTTAACGATGAAGTTCAGCACTGCCAGCCGGGCCGGGTCATCAAGATTGCGCATGTTGTGGCCAACGCTGTCATGGTCGCGGTTTTCCACGCGGAGCGAATAGCTCTCCGTATGCCCAGCGGCCTTCAGGGTCGCGACGAAGAATTGATTCTCTTCGCCCCGGGTGATCATGTCGTTCTGGGCGTAAATGGTGAGGACGGGCGGCAAGGCTTTCTTAATGTAGAAGCAGGGCGCAGCTTCGTCGGCGGTGAGGCCATACTTGGCTTGGCCGCGTTCCTCGCGGACGGTGTAGTGTGTCAGGACCTGTCCGCTCACCTGGGCGATGCCAGCGACGGAACCAAGGGTGAGTCCGTGGGGCTTGAGTCGTTCGGGGTCGAAGCCAACAAGCAGTGCGAGGTAGCCTCCGGCGGAGTGGCCACCGATGAAAACTTTGTGCGGATCGCCGCCGTATTCGGCGATGTGTTTGACGGTCCAGGCGAAAGCTGCCGCTGCGTCATTCACGTAGGCGGGGTATTTGGCCTTGGGGCTCAGGCGGTAGTTCGGTGTGACGGTGGCGACGCCGCCTTTGGCGAAGCTCATCGCGATATCCGTGGCATGCACGTTCGGCATGTCCTTGTTGCCGTTCTTTAATCCGCCGCCGTAGAACCAGACAAAGGTCGCGAAGCCTTTGCCTTCGGCCGGGATTGCGATGTCCAGTTTGCAGCGCTCCTGCTCGTAGGGGGTAAGGGAGACGACATCATCCTTGTAGGGGATATCCTTAATAAGTTTGGGGGCAGCGGACTCGGCGAGCAGTGCCGCCGGCAACAAGAGGAGGACGGAGAGGCGCATTAGGCGATGATGGAGTCGACAATCTTGCCGTGGACGTCGGTGAGGCGATAGTCGCGACCGGCGTTACGGAAAGTGAACTCCTCGTGGTTGAACCCGAGGAGGCGCAGGATGGTGGCGTGTAAGTCATGGACATGCACCACGTCCTTGACGGCCTTGAAGCCGAACTCGTCGCTCTCGCCATGGATGTGGCCAGGTTTCACGCCACCACCGGCCATCCACATGGTGAAGCCGTGGCTGTTATGATCGCGTCCATTAATCTTGCCAGCGTTGGAGCCAGGTGTGGGAAGTTCCACGGTGGGAGTTCGGCCGAATTCTCCTCCCCAGATGACGAGCGTATCTTCGAGCATGCCGAGTCGTTTGAGATCCGTTAGGAGTGCCGCAATGGGTTGATCGGCTTCAAGGGCGAGGCGCTTATGATTTTTCTCGATGTCGTCATGGCTGTCCCATGGCTGTCCGGCGCCGTGCCAGAGCTGGATGAAGCGCACGCCGCGTTCGGCGAGGCGACGAGCGATGAGGAACTGTCGGCCAAGGGTCGTATCACCATACATCTCACGCGTCTTTTCAGGCTCGCGGCCGATGTCAAAGGCGTCGGTGGCTTCGAGTTGCATACGATAGGCCATCTCGAAGGACTGGGCTCGGGCTTCCAGGGCGGCATCCTGCGAGCGGGTCGCTTGGTGGGCGGCGTTGAGCTTCGCGAGGAGGTCGAGTTGCTTGCGCTGGGCGGGCCGGGAGAGGCCGTGGTTGCGGATATTCTCCACGAGTTCGTCGACGTTGCGTTTAGCGGTGTCGACGTAGTTGCCCTGATAGACGCCAGGCAGGAACCCGCATTGCCAGTTCTGGGTTTCTTGAATCGGGAAGCCACCCGGACAAAGGGTCATGAAGCCGGGCAGATTTTCGTTCTCGGTGCCGAGTCCGTAGGTGACCCAAGAGCCGAGGGAGGGGCGAATCTGCCGGGCGTCGCCGCAATTCATCAGCAATAGAGAGGGTTCGTGATTCGGCACATCGGCCTTCATCGAACGAATTACGCAGAGATCGTCGGCATGCTCGGCGGTTTTCTCAAAGAGTTCGCTGACTTCGAGTCCGCTCTTGCCGTAACGTTTCCAACTGAAGGGTGAACGGAAGGCGGCCCCGGTCTTGCGTTCGGTGGCGATGTAGTCGCCGGGGAGGGTCTTGCCGTGGTATTTATCGAGGCTGATCTTGCGATCGAAGGTATCGACCTGGGAGGCACCGCCGTTGGCGAAGATATGGATGACGCGCTTGGCCTTGAAGGGGAGGGGCGGTTTGCGAGCCGCCAAGGGGTGCATCGGGTCGACGTTAATCTGCGCGGCCTGCAGGTCGCGCTGCAGGAGCGAACTCAGGGCGACGCCGCCGAGCCCCATGCCGCAACGGCGGAGGAATTCGCGCCGCGAACCGAGGGAGAGTGTGTCGATGTGTTGCATTAGTCGGCGAAGATGAATTCGTTGCTCTCTAGAAGGACCTGTGCGAAGGTCGACCAGGCTGACTGCGGGTCGGTCTTTTTGCCGAAGTCAGCGGCACCTGAGGCGATGACTTCCCCCGACTTGGCATCTTTGATTACGGCCGACCATTTGAAGCCGTCGCTATTGGAGCCGATCAGATTATCGGCGACGAAGTTAATCGACTCACCGGGGGCGAGTTCGATTTCCTCGAGATTAAGCGTGGCGGCACCAGCCCCTTTGGCCACGGCTTCCAAGAGTAAGCCGGCCCGGCTACTCGCAATTCGTCCGCGGACGCCATCGCTAGATTTGCTGGGGACTTCTAGTTTACTTTCGATGCGGAATTTACCGCCGCCACCTGCGGTCCAGCGCCGCACCACCGCCGTATCTTGTCGGTCGCCAGGATGTCCGCCGGCCGCAGAGAGGAAGGCGTGGCCGAACTCCTTATTGGGCATTTTGTCGCCGGGTCCGAAGCCTTCCTTGATTTTGAATTTCATCTCCGTGAACTTCAACTGTTTGGTGGCGGGGTCCCATCCGCCTACGCCGTACGTCCAGGTGGCGGGCGCAGGTGCCTGGCCCGCGTCGCGAATGTATTGGACGGCGAGTTGGGTTTCGGTGCTCGTCGGGCGACGGCTGAGGACAGCGGCGTAGAGTGCGGCGACCTTGGCTTCGTCGTTGGCTAAGGTAGTTACCTTGGACGCAAGCGCATCAGCTTGGGTTCTCGCGAAGGGATGGTTGAGCATCCACAGGGCCTGCTGGGGTGTCGTGGTCTGGTTGCGCTTCGGCACGTGATAGTCCGGATTAGCGAAGTCAAAGGTCCGGAAGACGGCGGGCAGGTTCTGGCGGTCGATGAAACTGTAGATGGTTCGGCGGGGGGTCGAGAAGTTGGCGACCAGGTCGAAGGGTTGGCCGCCCGTCTTTATTTCGAGATTTCCGGCGACGCGGAGGATGCTGTCCCGCATCGCTTCAAAATCGAGTCGGCGGCGATTGGCGCGCCAAGCAAGAAGGTTGTCGGGGTCTTTGGCGACGCCCGCGGGGTTGAGTTCGGAGGACTGGCGGAAAGTGCTGGAGAGCACGATGGTGCGGATGAGCTTCTTCATCGACCAGTTGTCGGCCATGAAGGTGGTGGCGAGGTGATCGAGAAGCTCGGGGTTTTTGGACGCGGCAGTGCGGACGCCGAAGTCGCTCGGGGTCTCCACCAGCGGTACACCGATGAGCTCCGTCCAGACGCGATTGACCATGACGCGAGCCGTCAGCGGATTGGTTTTGCTGGCGATCGCATTGGCGAGTTCCAGACGCCCGCTGCCTTCTTTGAATTCCTTAGGCGGGCCGTCGGAAAGGATCGCGAGGAACTGGCGTGCAACGTTCTTGCCGGGTCGGCTGGGGCTGCCTCGAAGGAAGACCACGCCCTGGGCTGGCTTGGCTTTATCCTGGAGCGCCATGGCGTGGGGCGGGCTCTTGGGGCTCGTGGCCTTGAAGGCCATGACTTCAGTCTCAAGTTTGGTGCGCGTGTTGCGGTCGGCGATGTTGTAGCCGGGGATGAGCGAGTCGGCGGTAACGGCAGTCGGGCCGTTTGGGGCCTCGATGAGTGCGCGCCACGACTTCCATTCGGCGAGGGCGGCCTTCTCGGGCTTGTGGGCTTCGGCGAGGGTAGCGGCGAGGCAGGCGGTGAGTTCGCTGAACTTCTTCGGGGCCTTCTTCTGAATCTCGGCGCGCAGGAGTGCATCCTTCAGGGATTCCGGCTGAGCCAGCTGGGCAGCGAGGGCCCCGACGAATTTATCATCAGCGACATCTCTCAGCTGATACCAGCCACCCCAGACGGGGTCTTTGTCGTTCAACTTCGCTTTGAGGATGCGTTGCCAGCCAGTCAGGACCGTGGGGTAGAGGTTGGTGCGTTTCGCTTCCTGGGTGAAATTGAAATTGGGTTCTTTGATGGAGCGGAGCACCAGGGTGAGATAGTCGGCGGTCTTGGCGGCGGAAAAAGAGAGCTCGCGGCGGCTGGTGACGAACTCGTCATATTTCTTTTGCAGGGCGCCCAGCTCGGTTTCGAATTCTGCGGTTTCCTTCGTGCGGGTGAAGGGCTTGAGCGCGGGGAGCTCCTTCGGCTCTTCGCTCGAATTGAAGATTGAGTAGAGGGAGTAGTATTCGGTGGTGGGAAGCGGGTCGAACTTGTGGTCATGGCAACGGGCACAGGCCATCGTCAGTGCTTGCGTGCCACGCATGACCACGTCGATGCGGTCATCGATGATGTCCTGCTGGTTATTAATGAAACGCCGCCCGAGGGTCACGTAACCTAGGGCGGCGAGGTCGCGGTTGTCTTCACCCTGCACGATTTTATCCGCGGCGAGCTGCAGGCGGAGAAATTGATCGTAGGGTAGGTCCTTGTTGAATGCGTTCACAACCCAGTCGCGGTAAGTATAGGCGTAAGGGTAGCGGCGCTCTTCCTGGAAAACGTAGCCTTTGGTGTCGGAGTAGCGGGCGACATCGAGCCAGTGGCGACCCCAGCGTTCCCCGAAGGCTTGGTCTGCCATGAGCCGGTCGACAAATTTTTCCGCGGCAGCGGGGTCCTTGTCGTCAACGAAGGCGGCGACTTCCGGCGCACTCGGGTTTACGCCCCAAAGCGCTAAGGTGAAACGGCGGGCCAAGGTTTCGCGGTTGGCTTCGGGCGAAGCCTGCAAGCCATTCGCTTCGAGTTTGGCCAAGACAAAGCGATCAAGCGGTTGGCGCACGGCCGCAGTATTTTTAATCGAGGGCAGCGGCGGGTTTTTGACCGGCTGGAAGGCCCAGTGATTGCGAGGGTCGTTGGCGACGGGCGAACTTTCGGTCGGCCAAGGCAGGCCCATGCGCACCCATTCGGTCAGCGCGGCGATGGCCTTGTCGGAAATTTTATCATCCGCGTTGGGCATCGGTTCGACGTCCTTCGTCTTGGCGTGGTTGATGGCGAGGATTAGGCGGCTGAGTTCAGGCTTCCCGGCAACGACGGCGGCACCGACTTCTCCGCCCTTGAGAATCAATTCGCGCGAGTCCAGGCGTAGTCCCGATTTCTGCTTTTTAGGGCCATGGCACTTAAAACAGTTATCGGCCAGTACCGGGCGTACCTCCTTTTCAAAGAACTCGATCTGGGCGGCCGTGGGTGCGGGCGTGGTTTCCGCCCCCTTCCCTAGCAAAGGAAGGAGCAAAAGGGCGATGAGGGCAGGGCGGAAAGGCATGCTTGGGAAGTGGAACAGTCAGGGGGGCAGAATGTTCCTAAAAGGTGCTGGGCATCAGGGGGATGTAAAGCCGGGGATGCATAATAACGTCTGATGTCTATTTTTCTTCCAACCGAAGCGTAAATGCAGTGTCTCAATGCCATACCCCGTCCTATGAGCACGTCCTCCGTCCGTATCTTCCGCTTGGCTGCCACCCTGGTGGCCATGACTTTACCATTCCCGAGCTTCGCCGCTCCCAAACCTGTCGCCCAGTCGGCTGACTTGCGTGCGCGCGACAAGGTTCGGATTGTCGATCTATCCGCTGACCTCACAGGGGCGAAAGAACTCTTCCTGGTTGTCAATGATCTGGGTGAGCAAGCCTTCGATTGGTCCGACTGGCTTGAGCCAGTGTTGGTGATGGCCGATGGTTCGACGAAGGACCTGACGACCCTGAAGTGGAAGCTCGCTGAATCGGCCGCTGGTGCCGTGAGTGTTGGGAAGAATTATGCCAAGCGACCCCTCGTTGTGGCGGGTAAGACTTACGCCAATGGCATCGGTACGCATGCCAACTCCGTGATCGGTTACGATCTCCCTGCGGGAGTCGTCGGCTTCCGGGCCAAGGTTGCCATCGATGACGGTGGGGCATTTCAAGGCGGCAAAACCACGACTGCGGACGTCCGTTTTCTCGTCTACACCGAAGCCCCGGCCGCCCAGAAGTTGGCCGATTTCGATACTGGCCCCAAGCTCGTTCCGCCTGAACTCTTCACGGTGCCGGCCGGTTTTGAAGTGACGGTCTGGGCTACCTCCCCGCAGATTTTCAACCCGACGAACATCGATTTCGATGAACGCGGCCGGATGTATGTGGCCGAAGGCGTTAATTACCGTGGCAAGAAGGGGCGTCGCAAGGAAGGCGATCGGATCGTCACCCTCGAGGATACGACGGGCGCCGGTAAGGCCGACAAGGTCACGGTCTTTATTCAGGATACAAATCTCGAATCACCGCTCGGGGTGGCTCACATCGATGGCAAAATCGTCGTCTCGATGCCGCCCGACCTGATCGTCTATACCGACGTCAATCACAACGGCGTCTTTGACCCGGCCGTCGATAAGCGCGAAGTCCTGCTCACGGGCTTTAATGGCCGCCAGCATGACCACAGTCTCCATAGCGTGACTTTCGGTCCGGACGGTAAGTGGAACTTCAACCAAGGTAACACGGGGGCCAATTTTGTCGATAAGACTGGCCGTCACTTCACCATGGGCAGCCCTTACATGCTGCAGGATATCGCGGGTCGTCGTAGCGACGACGGCAATGTGTGGATTGGTGGCTTCTCCGTGCGCATGAACAGCGACGGCTCCGACCTCAAGATCGTCGGCCACAATTATCGCAACAGCTTCGAGCAGTCCATCAACTCGTTCGGTGATATGTACCAGAGCGATAACGATGACCCGCCCGCTTGCCGCGTCTCCCTGATTATGGAAGGTGGTAACGCCGGGTTCGCTTCGCTCGACGGCAAGCGCTCCTGGGGCGCCGATAAACGTCCCGGTCAGGATACCCCCACCGCCGAATGGCGTCAGGAAGATCCGAACACTATGCCTGCCGGCGATGTCTACGGCGGCGGTTCCCCGACCGGGGTCGCGTTCTACGAGAACGGCGCGTTGGGTGATAAGTGGAACGGTTTGCTGCTCGCCTGTGAGGCCGGCAAGAATGTCGTTTTTGGTTACCTTCCTAAGCCTGACGGCGCGGGGATGAAGCTCGAACGCTTCGACTTCTTTACCTCAAATAAGGAGAAGGAGTGGGCAGGTTCCGACTTCCTCGGTGGCAAGCCGACCGGCGTGTTGAAGACGATGTTCCGTCCGAGCGATGTAACCGTCGGTCCCGATGGGGCTATCTATGTGGCCGATTGGTTCGACCCCGGTGTGGGCGGCCACGGTACCCGCGATAACGGTGCCTCCGGTACGATTTATCGCATCGCCCCCAAGGGATTTAAGTCGGTGATGCCCAAGATCGACCTGACGACAGTCGAGGGCCAGCTCGCCGCACTTCGTAATCCTGCCCCGAATGTTCGCGCAGGTGGCTTTAATCGTCTCAAGGCTCAGGGTGACAAGGTGGTCGAGCCGGTTGCGGCCCTGTTGAGCGATGCTAATCCTTATGTGGCTTCGCGTGCCCTCTGGCTCCTTGCTCAGTTAGGAGACAAGGGTGCGGCCATCGTTCAGAAGGAACTGCGTTCCTCGGATGATAACCGTCGTCTCGTCGCCTATCGCGCTTTGCGCGCCGCAGGTCGCGATGTCTTTGCTTTGGCCAAGGCTTCCGCTGAAGACACCTCTCCAGCGGTGCGCCGCGAGGTCGCTATCACCTTGCGCGAATTCAAGACGCCCGAGGCGGTGGCCCTGCTGGTGAAGATCGCCAAGTTGTACGACGGCAAGGATCGTGCCTACCTCGAAGCCATCGGTCTTGCTTCGACCGACCGCGAAGCCGAAGTCCACGCCGCCATTGCCAAAGAGATGTCGTCCGCGGCGATGTCTTGGTCGCCCGCCTATGCTGGGCTGACCTGGCGCCTGCACCCCGCTAGCGCCGTGCGCGACCTGCGGACGCGCCTGCTTTCGGGCAAGCTCGCAGAAGTTGAACTGAAGCGCGACCTCACGACGTTGGCCTTTACGCCGAGCCTCGAAGCTGCTGGCACGATGGTCGAGCTCTCGCTGAACAAGGCTTTTGCCCAGGTTGAGCTGGCCAAATGGTGGGTCGGTAATCGTAAGAGCAATCTGTGGAAGCCGTTCGACGTCGATGCGATCGTGAAGGCGCGTGGCGGTGACGCCTCGGCCGCCAAGCTCGTCGGCTCTGATCTTCCGCCTGAACCGGCGGGCACGAAGCCGTTGGCCTCAGTCGAGGTTATCGCCGCGCTCAAGGGTGACGTCGCCAAGGGTAAGGGTACCTCGGCGGTCTGTCAGGCTTGCCACAAGTTCGACGGCAAGGGCATCGATTTCGGTCCGGACCTCACGACCTACGCCAAACAGCAGTCGCTCGAGACCCTCGTGCTCAACATCTCGCAGCCGTCCAACAACATCTCGCACGGCTTCGAAGGAACGCGTGTGGTGCTCGATGACGGTATGGTCATCACTGGCATGGTCTTGTCGTCGGGCGATCCGCTGATGATCAAGTCCATGGGCGGCCTTGTGCAATCCATCCCGCGCAATCGCGTTAAGGAAGAGAAGTCGCTCGACCGCTCGCTCATGTTCACGCCCGCTCAGATGGGCCTCAACGAACAGGGTGTCGCTGATATCGCTGCATATTTAAGGAGCCTCCGATAAAAGCAGGGCCCGGGCTACAGCCAGGGCTAATGATGAAAGGGCTGGGGTCTGCGGACTCCGGCCCTTTTCTTTGATTTTTGTATGGGGTCAGACCGCTTCTGATCGATATCACTCGGAAGCGGTCTGACCCCATACAATATTCTGTCCCTAACCCTGTCTTTGTCCCTATGAATTCATTCATGCGTTCGTCCCTCGTCGCCTTGTTCCTGTCGGCTGGCCTGCTTTTCGGGCAGGCGAAGAAGCCGGCTAAGAAGGGCGCGCCCGCTGTCGCCGAGGCGCCTGGTCAGTGGATTCTCGGTACCATCGGCGTCGGTAAGCAGAAGGACGGCTCGATTGATTCAACAGGGTTGAAGGGCCTCGCCGTCCGCTTGGGTGATGATGGCAAGAAGGGTCTCGCCTATGATTTGGACCTTTGTCGCCCCATTGGCGCCTGGGCTGGTAGGTTTACCACCGAGATGAATCTGATGTCCCGCGGAGATTATCCGACGGCCATCGGCGAGGCGATTTTTGTGACGGGTGATGTTGCGGGATTCGAGCCCGACGCCGCTGCGATTGCCTTATCGGTGCGTAAGGGCTATGGTCCTTCGCCCGCCGGTATGGCCCGCTTCACGGGCTTTCATAATGCAGGTCGGCAGGTCGTCGTACAGTGGAAGGTTGGTGGCGTTAGGGTAGATGAAACCGCGGAAGTGATCACCGCTAATGAGGTTCAGTTTGTCGTACGGACGCTTGAGATTGCCCCGTCTGCGAAAGGACTGACGGTGATGCTAGGCAAATCAGCCGACGCCGCCCGGATTGTCACGACGGGCGCCTCCAAGGTTGATCAACTTGAAGGGCATGCCGTCGCTCGCATTGCTGGCTCTGGTGAAATCACCACGGTGCGAATCGCTTATCTGCCCGCGGGTGTCCCGCTGCCGCAGTCTTTCGAAACCGAACTGCCGTCGAAACTGCTCAAGAGCACTAAGCAGCTCTGGCCCGAGACGGTTGAGACCGCGGGGGAACTTTCCACCAAACAAGGCGAAGCCTATGTGGTGGATAAGATTAAACTGCCTGAAGCGAACCCATGGAAGGCGCCGATGTTTACCTCGGGCTTCGATTTCCTGCCCGATGGCCGTGCGGTCATCTGCACATTTCATGGCGATGTCTTCATCGCTTCAGGGGTTGATGCCCGGCTGGCGAACGTCACCTGGCGTCGGTTTGCCGCTGGTCTTTATCATCCGCTCGGGCTGAAGGTCGTGAGGGGTGAAATCTACGTTACTTGCCGCGATGGCATCTGGAAACTCCGTGACACCGATGGCGACGGCGAGTGCGACACTTACGAAGCCTTTAACTTCGATGTGATGGTGACAAAGAACTTCCACGAGTTCGTCTTCGATCTGCAGACCGACCCAGCAGGAAATTTCTATTTCATCAAGGCCGGACCTGTCCGTAAAGGTGGCCGAGGCTTTGATGAAATCTGCGACCACCATGGATCGCTCTTCAAAGTCTCGCCCGACGGGAAGAAGCTAGAAGTCATCGCCACGGGCTTCCGTGCACCCAATGGCATTGGGGTTAGTCCCACAGGCCAAATCACCACAGGGGATAATGAAGGTACTTGGACCCCCGTCTGCCGTCTTAATTGGGTGCAGCCAGGCGGCTTCTATGGGGTGCCCCCGCTGGCGCATCGTGCTACCGAGCCGGCGGACTACGACCGCCCGCTTTGCTGGTTCCCGAAGGATGTCGATAATTCCAGCGGCGGACAGGTGTGGGTGACCTCGGATAAGTGGGGCCCTTGGAAGAATCGCCTGCTCCACCTTAGCTATGGCACTTGTTCGTTGTATGGCGTGTTGCCGCAGGAGGTCACCTTCAAGGGCCAGCCTCAGATGCAGGGTGGGGTGGTCCGCTTCAATGTGAACTTTGATAGCGGTGCCATGCGTGCCCGCTTTAATCCGCTCGATGGTCAGCTCTACGTGACTGGGTTGCGCGGCTGGCAGACCACGGCGACGCATAATGGATGCTTCCAGCGCGTACGTTGCACTGGCGATGCGGTGCGCTTGCCGTTAAATATGAAGGCCACCGCCAAGGGGGTGCGGATTGAATTCGATTGCGCCTTGGATGCTCGGCTCGCCCTCGATGCTGGTAATTGGAACATTGAAGCTTGGAACTATGTCTGGTCGTCTGCCTACGGCTCGCCTGACATCTCCACGCTCGAGCAGAAGGTGGCCGCCAGTGAGCTGGGCAATGATGGCAAGATGCAGTTCAGCAAGGAGCAGATGGCGGAGCGCAAGCACGACCCTCTGAACGTCAAGTCGGTGACTCTCTCCGCGGATGGACGCTCCGTCTTCCTCGAGATCCCCGACCTGCGTCCCGCGATGCAGATGAGGATTAAGTATGACCTGAAGTCAGCCGATGGCGTTGAGCTGCGCGGACAGATTATCAACACCATCCACGCGCTTCCGGAGGCTTAGGCCTTAAGCGTCCTTGCGGGCGTCGAGGTCCATCCAGCGTCCGAGGGCGGTGGAGTGTTCGGCTTCGGCGGCGTGGAGGCGTTTCTGGAGGGCCGCGGCCTTGGTGCCGCCATCCTTATAAATCTCAGGGTCGCCCAGCTGAACGGTGATCTGGGCCTGTTCGGCTTCGAGTTGCTCGATCTTGCTGGGGAGGGTCTCGAGTTCCTTGCGCTCCTTGTTGTTGAGCTTGGCGCCAGGCTGCGCGGAGGGTGCCGACTTCGCTGCGACGGGCTTGGTGGCAGTGCCCATTGACGCCGTACGTTTGGCCACAGCGATACGGGCGAGTTCGTTACGCCAGTCGGTATAGCCGCCGGCGTGTTCGGTCACAACGCCATCGCCTTCGAAGACGAGTGTGCTGGTCACGACATTATCAAGGAAGGCGCGATCGTGGGAGACCATAATGAGCGTACCGACGTAATCGACGAGAATGTCTTCGAGTACGTCGAGCGTTTCGGCGTCGAGGTCGTTCGTAGGTTCGTCGAGCACGAGTACGTTGGCTGGCTTGGTGAAAAGACGAGCCAGCAAGAGGCGGTTGCGTTCGCCGCCAGAGAGCACCTTGGCCTTGGAGCGGGCGCGGGTGGGGTCGAAGAGGAAGTCCTGCAGGTAGCTGATGACGTGCCGCGAGCGTCCCTGGACGGTGACCGTATCGCTGTCTCCGGCGAGATTCTCGGCGACGGTCTTATTGTCGTCGATTTGGTCGCGCATCTGGTCGAAGTAGATCACTTCCATCTTCGTGCCGAACTTCAGGACGCCGGAGGTCGGGGTCAGCTGCCCGAGGAGCATCTTGACCAGCGTGGTCTTGCCGGCGCCGTTGGGGCCAATGAGGCCGACCTTATCGCCACGGTTGAGGACGAGGCTGAAGTCGCGGATGAGGGGCGTGCCGCCTGGGTAGGCGAAGGCGATGTTCTCGGCTTCGACCACACGGACACCGGAGCGTTCGGCTTCGCTGATTTCCATCTTCGCGGAACCGGCGACGGAGCGCAACGCACCACGCTGGGCGCGCATCTTCACGAGGGCTTCCATGCGGGCGTTGGACTTCGTGCGGCGGGCGCCGGGGCTGCGGCGGGACCAGGCTTCCTCCTGTCCCAACTTCTTGTCAAAGGCGGCGCGCTGGCGTTCTTCGGCGACGAAGAGCTCTTCCTTACGGACGAGGTAGGTATCGTAGTCACAGGACCAGCTGGCGAGTTTGCCGCGGTCCAGCTCGATGATGCGGTTGGCCATGCGGCGCAGGAAGGCGCGGTCGTGCGTAACGAAGAGCAGGGGGATTTTCTGTTCGAGGAGGAACTCTTCCATCCAGAGGATCGAATCGAGGTCCATGTGATTAGTCGGCTCGTCGAGCAGCAGTAGGCCCGGCTTGGCGGCCAAGGCCTTGGCGAGGAGGCAACGGCGTTTGAGGCCACCGGAGAGGTCGTTGAACTTACGGTCTTCGGGGAGCCCGAGGCGGGCGATCAGATCATCAACCCGGAGGTCTTTTTCCCAGTCCTCGGAGTGGTCATCGGCTCTGAGTCCGGAAGTCACGATATCGCGGACGTTGCCCGGGAGGGTCTCGGGGATCTCCTGGGTCAGGCGGGCGATACAGACGCCGTCAGGGATGGTGACCGAACCCGTGTCAGGGGCGGACTCGCCGGCGGCGATACGCATCAGGGTGGTCTTGCCGGCACCATTTCGACCGAGCAGACAGACCCTTTCGCCTTCCTCAATCTGGAGGTTCAGGTGGTCCAGGACGGGAGGGCCGCCGAAGCTGACATAGACGTCGAGGAGACTGAGTAGGGCCATTGCCCGCAGATGTGAGGAAGGGGAAGGGCGGAGGCGAGGAAAATGGCCGCCTAGGTCCATTCGTGTCGTATTATCAATAGAAGGAACACTTGTCGGAGGGGTGGGTGGTAGTCTAAACCTTCCAAGCCCCCCTAGTAACTAACCGACACGCCTCGGCGGTCGGCTCCCTCTTCCCCCAATGCGTCATCTTCTCCCCCTTGTGCTCATGGCTGTCGCCGCTTTCGCGGACGGACCTAAGGACAACATCCCCACGGCGGTCCGCCCAATCCCGCCGACGGATAAGGCCTTGGCCCTGCCTGATGCCGACAAGGCCTCACTGCCCAAGGAACTTGCCGAGCTCCGCGTCGCGATCGACGCCGCCGCTAAGGCGCAGGCCAAGCACCCTCGACTCGAGGAATATCTTCCTGACCTCGAGATTTTCTACAAGTCCGTCGATTGGGCCGTGAAGTACAATGAGTTCTTCAACAAGGGCGAATTCAAGTCCGCCCATGACCTCGTCGTCGAAGGCAAGGCTCGCGCCGTATCCTTCCTTAAAGGCGAGACACCTTGGACGAATCAGACGGGTCTCGTGGTGCGCGGCTACAAGTCGAAGATTGATGGCTCAGTGCAGCCTTACGGTATGGTTATTCCCGAGAACTATTCCGGCTCCCTGATGCGCCTAGATTTCTGGTGCCACGGCCGCGGCGAGGTCCTCACCGAACTTTCGTTCCTGAATGACCGTCGCAAGAACATCGGCCAGATCCCCGCTAACAATCGCTTGGTGCTCCATCTTTACGGCCGCTACTGTTGCGCCAATAAGTTCGCTGGCGAGATGGACCTCTGGGAGGCGTATGCCCACGCCCGTAAGAGCTACAATATCGACGACGACCGTCTGATGATTCGCGGCTTCTCGATGGGGGGTGCTGCCGTCTGGCAGTTTGGCGCCCATTACACTGATCGCTGGTGCGCCATCAGCCCCGGTGCGGGCTTCTCGGAAACCCCGGAGTTCCTCAAGGTCTTCCAGTCCGAAGAAGTGAACCGTATCCCGTCCTGGCAGAAGACCCTCTGGTCTTGGTATAACGCGACCGACGTCGCCGCGAACTTCGTCAACGCCCCGACTATTGCTTACAGCGGTGAGATCGACGGGCAGAAGCAGGCCGCGGACATCATGGCCCGTTACCTTGCCAAGGAAAATATCGAACTCACGCACATCATTGGTCCGAAGACCGCGCATAAGTTTCACCCAGATGCTTTTGCTGAGATTGAGCGTCGCCTTGATATCGTCGCGGCCGCTGGCCGCAACCGCATGCCGAAGGAAGTCAGTTTTGTGACGTACTTCCTCCGCTACAACCGCATGCACTGGGTGCAGGTGGATCGCATGGAGAACCACTGGCAGATGGCCCGCGTCGACGCCAAGACCGTGGATGACCGCAATGTGGTCGTGCAGACCAAGAATGTGAGTGCGCTCACGCTCGACATGCCGGCTGGCTTCGCTCCTCAATCGCTGCGCGAGAAGACCATCGTGAAGATCGATGGCCAAGACATTGATGCTGGCCGGGCCACTTCCGAACGCTCGTGGACGGCCAAGTTCGCTCGGCAGAACGGCAAGTGGGCGCTGGTCCAAGGCCTCGATGAAGCCGTGATCGCGAAGAAGCACGGCCTCTCTGGTCCGATTGACGATGCCTTCATGGATGCCTTCCTGTTCGTTGCACCCTCGGGGCAGCCGATTAATGCCAAGGTGGGTGCTTGGACGAAGGCGGAGATGGAGCGCGGCAACTTTGAATGGCGACGTCAGTTCCGCGGCCTTGCTCCAGTGAAGAAGGATGCCGACGTCAAGTACGAGGATATTGCCAAGAACAACCTCATCCTGTGGGGCGACCCTTCCTCCAATGCGGTGCTGGCTAAGATCGTGGCCAAGCTCCCCATTACCTGGACGGCCGAGAAACTGATCGTCAACGGCAAGACCTACAGCGCCGGCGATCATGCCCCAATCCTGATTTATCCTAACCCGCTCAATCCGGCTCGCTATGTCGTAATCAACAGTAGCTTCACCTACCGCGAATACGATTACCTCAACAATGCTCGCCAGATCGCCAAGCTACCCGACTGGGCTGTCGTCGACCTAAACACCGCCCCTGACAGCCAGAACCCTGGTAAGGTCAAGGATGCTGGCTTCTTTACTGACGTCTGGAGCTTCGCGGGCGCCCGTTAATTTCTAAAACTCACTCCCATGCCCATCATCACCGAGAAAGATCTCCAGCCTATCTACGACGTCATTGTCGTGGGTTCCGGTGCTGGCGGCGGACAGTCGGCCTACACGCTTACCATGAACGGCGTGAAGGTCCTCATGCTCGAGGCTGGTCGCAATTACGACCCGGTCACCGAGACCCCGATGTTCCAGTCCAAGGCCGAGGCACCCTTGCGCGCGATGAGCACCAGGGAGAAGCCGTTCGGTTTCCATGACGCGACGGTCGATGGCGGCTGGGAGGTCCCGGGCGAGCCCTACACTCAAGCGTCGACCGATCCGAAGAAACGCTTCGACTGGTGGCGCTCCCGCATGCTGGGCGGACGCACCAATCATTGGGGTCGGATCTCGCTCCGTAACGGCCCTTACGACTTCAAGCCGTACTCCCGTGATGGACTCGGTTTCGACTGGCCGATCAGCTACGAAGACGTTGCCCCTTATTACGATAAGGTCGAGATGCTCGTGGGTGTCTACGGATCGAACGAAGGCCTCGAGAACACCCCGGACTCCCCGAATGGCACGCTGCTGCCACCGCCGAAGGCCCGCGCTGGCGAGCTTTACGTCAAGAAGCACATCGCCAAGCACGGTCTGCCCGTGATTCCGATTCACCGTGCGGTGCTCAGCACGCGCCAGGACCACGTTAATTTCCCGAAGCGCTTACACCCGAATAATCCCAAGGCCCAGCGGATCATCGCGGAAGCCATGCAGGCACGTGCCGCCTGTTTCTGGGCCACGGATTGTGGTCGTGGTTGCTCCATCAAGGCCAACTACCAGTCGACGACCGTGCACCTGCCGCCGGCCCTCGCGACCGGCAACTTGGACATCCTTTGCAACGCGCATGCCCGCGAGGTCACGGTCGGTGCCGACGGCAAGGCCAATGGGGTCATCTACATCGACAAGGTCACCGGTCAGGAGCGTGCCGTAAAGGCCCGCGCGGTCGTCCTCGCTGCCAGCTCGGGCGAGACCGCCCGCATCCTGCTCAATTCCAAGTCCAATCGCTTCCCGAACGGTCTCGCTAACGGCTCCGGTCTCGTCGGTAAATACATCATGGACACCGTCGGGGCCAGTCTCGGCGGCAGCGTCCCTGCCTTCGAAAATCTGCCGGTCCATAATGAGGAAGGCGCTGGCACCCACGTCTACATCCCGTGGTGGTTGTATAAGGACGCTAGCAAGCTCGGCTTCGCCCGCGGCTACCATATCGAATTCGGCACGGGTCGTCGTATGCCTGGCCTCGGTGCCGGCGGCGCCAGCCCCGGCTACGGCAAGACCTACAAAGAAGAAGTCCGCCAGAAATACGGAGCAGGTATTGGCTTCGCTGGTCGTGGCGAGATGATCCCGAATAAGGATTCCTTCTGCGAGCTCGACCCGACCACTAAGGACAAATGGGGTATCCCCGTCCTTCGCTTCCATTGGCAGTGGTCCGAGCATGAGACCAAGCAGGCCGCCCACATGGAGGCGACCTTCGCGATGGTCATCGAAGCTATCGGCGGCAAAGCCCGCAAGCCTCAGGCTGACGGATCCAAGGCCATTGAGGCCGGCGGACGCATCATCCATGAGGTCGGCGGTGCCCTCATGGGCGCCGACGCCAAGAAATCTGTTACCAACCAATGGAACCAGTGTTGGGAAATCCCGAATCTGCTGCTCAATGATGGTTCTGCCTTCTGCAGCAACGCGGACAAGAACCCCACGCTCACCATCATGGCGCTCGCGTGGCGCGCCTCCGATCATCTCGTCGAAGAGATGCGCAAGGGTAACCTCTAATGCCTACGAACATGGAAAACATTCCTTCAGATAATTCAGGACAGATTGATCGCCGTCAGGCACTCAAGTGGATCGGTGCCGCCGCGGCTGCCGCCGCAATCTTCCCGCATGCCTCCGCCCAGGATAAGCTTCCGCGTCCCGCCGCCATCCCCACCGGACAGCGGATCGGCACGGACCCGGTGCTGAATAAGAACTACACTCCCGGCGACCTCTGGCCGCTCACGCTGACCTCAAAGCAACGCAAGGCCGCCGCCTCGCTGACCGACCTCATCCTGCCGCCTGACAACCCGGGTGACAAGTTGCCCTCGCAGCTCGGCGTCCAGGAGTTCATCGATGAGTGGATTAGCTCTCCTTACGACGAGACTAACAAGGATCGCCCGGTCATCACCGAAGGCCTGGATTGGCTCGATGCCGAAGCCCAGCGTCGCTTCCAGAAGGATTTTGGCGACCTCGCGGAACCGCAGAAGTGTACGATTGCGGACGACATCTGCGGCAAGACCGCGGTCAAGAAGGAGTTCAAGTCCGCCCAGAACTTCTTCGGACGCTTCCGTTACCTCGCTGCTAGTGGCTACTACACGACTCCGCAGGGCTGGAAGGACATTGGTTACACTGGTAACGTCCC
>CAISXT010000154.1 GCA_903889525.1 uncultured Opitutia bacterium
ATCGCCTGCCACCCGTTCGATGACCGATTATACTTTCATTCCGCCCAGTGGTAGCGCGCCCAAGGTCGATCCCGCCGAGCTACCGAAGTGGCTGATCCAGGAAGACGACGATTACATGGTCTTCGATAAGCCGGGTTGGCTGGTGTGCCATCCATCGAAGGATGGCCCGTGGTCGTCGCTCATCGGGGCCGTGAAGGAATGGAAGCAGATGGAGGTATCACATTTAGTTAGCCGTCTCGATCGCGAGACGAGCGGGATTATCCTCGTCGCGAAACACTATGACGCCGCTTCGGCCGCGCAGACCGCGATGGAGCGCCGCATGGTCGTGAAGACCTACTTCGCGCTGCTCAAAGGCGAGCTTAAGGAGCCCGTCATGGTCGACCAGCCGCTGGGGCCGGATGAGACCAGCCAAGTCGTGGTGAAGACCGCGGTGCGCGAAGGCCCGGGCACCTTGCCTGCCGCGACCTTCTTCGAGCCCATACTCGTTCGTAACGGTTATACCCTCGCGCGCGTGCAGCCGCACACCGGCCGCAAACATCAGATTCGTGCCCACGCCTTCTGGCTCGGGTTACCCGTCATCGGCGACAAACTTTATGGCGGCGATGATTCGCTCTATATGGAATTTATCGCACATGGTTGGACGCCTCGTCTCGCCGCCGCGCTCGAAATGGGTCGGCAGGCGTTGCATGCGGCCAAGCTCGAGTTCCGTTTCCCACCGCGCATCACCCGCACGTTCACCGCGCCCCTCGCGACGGATATGCGGGATTTTGTCGTAAAGAAGATGGGGTTCAGCGCTGAGGAGCTGGCGGAAGCGTTGAAGTCGTAGCGGATGCTAAGTGCGGAATAGAAAACACACGGGTGACGGCCTTCGGTAATCATCCGCCGCCACTTGTATGGGACCCAATAAATTCAGCCCTCTGCTCTAGTCTACCCGTGGCACAGTGCGGCGGCGTCGACGAGTTCCGCTCCAGCTTTTTTTAAGGCGACGGCGCAACTATGGAGCGTCGCCCCAGTCGTTAGGACGTCGTCGATGACCACATAGCGCTGGTTGGGACTGACGAAGGATCCGGCTGCTAGTTGAAAGACGCCCGCGACGTTCTGACGACGCTCAGCTCGGCCAAGTCGGGTCTGGGATTCGGTCTCCTCAGTTTTGCGAAGAAGCCCAACGGATTCGCATCCCGGAATCCGGGTCGCCAGGAAGTCCCCGAGCCGCTCTGCTTGATTGTAGCCGCGATGCCGGAGTCGATTGGGGTGGAGCGGTACAGGGACGAGAATTGATCCAGCGAGGTGGCGTCGGAATAGCTCGTCCGATAGCGCTACGGCAGCAAGGTCGTCGACGAGGAACGGGCTTCGCCCGTATTTGATGCGATGGATGATGGCGCGAGCGGGGCCTCTGGCGCGAAAGGCGCAGACAGCTCGGCCGAAAGCCGGGTGAAGCTCGTCACAATGCGGACAGGCCCGATCTCCTTCGATGATACCCTCAAACGGGTGCCCGCAGCACATGCAGCGCGGGTCGGTGATACGATCGAGCCGATCAGCCCCGGCAAAAGACAGGTGCCGCCAGCCATCGGTGTCCAGCGGCTCTTGGGTGACGGCGCAGTCCCGGGGGAAGAGCAGATCGAACAGCCCGCGGTCCAGGTCATCAAGCAGGCTCACGTCGTTCGGCGGCCAACCAGGCCTGCTTGCGGCGGAGCCCCCATGCGAAGCCACCTAGGCCGGTGCGGCTGACGATGCGGTGGCAGGGGATGAGGACGGCGAGAGGGTTAGCTCCCAAGGCCGTGCCGACGGCTTGGGCCGACTTGCAGTTGATTGCCTTGGCGAGTTCACCGTAGGTGCGGGTCTGGCCAGCTGGGATGGCGCGGGCGGCTAACCAGACGCGGTGTTGGAAAGCCGTCCCGACAGCCACGGTGCGCCGAACCGCTGGCAAAGGGCCGGGGGTGATCTGGACACCCCACGTCAACAATCGCCGACGAGCGGCCGCCGGAGTCGCCGGGGTCCGCAGGATGAGGTCGCCGCTTGCCGTCACCGCCAAGAAGAAACCCGCTTGGCGTCCTAGCCGGATATGACGCCCGCGGAGGGAATCCGATGACACGGTGACGAGGCGCATCTGAAGAAAATGCGTTTGCCCGTGAGCGAGTTCAATCCAAGGTTCACCTCAGACCATGGCTTTTGATTTCGACAGCACTCCGGAACGCGCCGGGACCGACAGTACCAAGTGGCACAAGTATGCCGGCCGTGACGTCATCCCTTGTTGGATCGCCGATATGGATTTCAAGTCACCGCCCGCCGTCACCGAGGCGATCAAGGCTCGGGCCGAGCACGGCGTCTTCGGCTACCCCGCTCAACGCGATCAGGTCTTCAACTCCATCGTCGGCCATCTCCGCCGTCAGCACGGCTGGGAGATCAAGCCCGAGTGGATCACGTTCATGTGCTCGTTGGTGCCCGGAATCCACGCGACCATCCGCTGCGCGAGCAAGCCGGGCGAGTCCGTGGTCACCACGGTCCCCGTTTACCCTCCTTTCATGACGGCGCCGGTCCTCTCCGAGCGTAACCCGCTCAAGCTCGAGATGGTCTTCGCCGACGGGCGCTGGACATTTGACTGGCCGAAGCTCGAGGTCGCCTGCGCGCAGCCGCACGCCAAGGTGCTCCTGCTCTGCAATCCCTATAACCCACTCGCCCGTGTCTTTGACCGGGCAGAGTTGGATCGTTTGGCTGCGCTCGTGCGTAAGCATGACCTCACCGTTTGTTCAGACGAGATTCATTGCGACCTCGTACTCGATCCCGCTGCCAAGCACACCATCTTCGCCACGCTGGGGGAAGATATCGCCGCCCGGACGGTCACGCTCATGGCCGCCAGCAAGACCTTCAATGTCGCCGGTCTCACTTGCGGCTTCGCCATCATCCCGGACGCCAACTTACGTACGCGCTTCCGCCGGATCATCCAAGGGCTCTCGCTCGACCAGAATGTCTTCGGCCTCGCCGCCACGCAGGCGGCGTTCGATCACGGCGAGCCTTGGCGGCAGGAGTGCGTGAATTACCTCCGGGGTAATCTCGATCTCATTGAGCAGGAGCTCAAAACGATGCCCGGCGTCGTGCTCCGCCAGCGTCCGCAGGCTAGCTTCCTCGTTTGGTTCGACGTCACCGCCCTCGGCTTTGAGGACGCGCACGCTGAATTTGAAAAAGGTGGCATCGGCTTCAGTAATGGCGCCGACTTCGGCGGCCCTGGCCATGTGCGCCTTAATTTCGGCTGTTCCCGTGAGAAACTCCGCGAGATCCTGCGCCGCATGCAGGCGGTCGTCGCGCGGGCTCCGGGTAAGCGGTAAGGTTTTTAGCGACGCGCCAAAGCCTGCGTAATTACCACGCAGGCGAGGGCGGCGTTTTCGGCACGCAGCACGGTCGGACCAAGCACGACGGGCCGGAAGCCCGCGGCCCGGGCCGCGGCATATTCCATGGAGGTCAGATCGCCTTCAGGCCCGATCAACCAAAGGACTTTGGTGACCGTCGTGAAATCAAGGTGCGCGACCGGTTCAGCGTCGAATTCCAAAGATCCCGTTAGGCGTAACTCGCCGGGCAGCGGTTCGGGTAGGCGCTCAATCCATTCCTGGAATTTAACCGGTGGCGAAATCGTCGCGAGCCAAGGGTGGCCGGATTGCTTACAGGCCTCAATGGCTTGCTGCTGCCACCGCTGAGTGCGGGTGCGGGCCCGGTCGCCTTCGAGTTTTAGTTCAGTGCGCGCGGTCTCGAGCGGAATGACCCCAGCCGCACCCGCTTCACAGATACTGCGAATTAAATCATCCATCGTACCCCCTTTGGGCATCCCCTGAGCGACGGTGATCTCCGGCTTACTACGTTCGGAGGCGCGGGCCCGAATCACTTCGACGACCGCGGCATCGCCATCAGCCGAGGCAAGTTTGCCTTCGACGACCAGCCCTTCGCCGTCGAGCAACACCAAGGCATCGCCGCGGCGCGCGCGGAGGCTACGCACCACGTGGGCGCTTTCCTCGGCGGAAAGTTGTACATGAGCCCCTGGCTTGCAGGCCGGAGCTTGGTCTTGATGAATCCAGACGCGCAGCGGGCTCATGATTGCAGGGCGACCGGGCGGTCGTAAGAAGGGTCCCAGTCCTTCCAGATGGGTTCATAACCAGCGGCGCGGAGCATCGTGGCGAATTCTGCGGGGGCGCGGTCGTCTTCGATGGCGAATTGCTCGAGGGAGGCGTCCTTGCCTTCAGCGTAGCCACCTGGATTGGTGCGGGAGCCGGCGCTCATCGCCGTCACGCCAATGCGGCAGGCGTGGTCGCGGAATTTACGGCTCTCGCGGGTGCTCAAGGTGAGTTCCACTTCGCTGCTCAGCAGGCGGAAGGCACAGATGGCCTGGACGAGGTCGCGGTCGGTCATCTCAACCTTCGGTTGCAATTCGCCCTCGTGGGGGCGGATGCGCGGGAAGGATACGCTGTAACGGCTTTGCCAGTGTTGGCGTTCCAGCCAGCGGAGGTGAAGCGCGGTGAAGAAGCATTCCGCCCGCCAATCCTCCAGGCCGAAGAGTGCGCCGAGCCCGATCTTGTGAACGCCGGCGGCGCCCACGCGGTCAGGGGCGTCCAAGCGATAGTCGAAATCGGATTTACGGCCTTTCGGGTGGTGGACGTTATAAGTTTCGCGGTGGTAGGTCTCTTGGTAGACGAGGACGGCGTTGAGGCCGTGGCGACGGAGCTCAACGTATTCCGCCGTCTCCATTGGTTGGACTTCCATTGACAGGGAGGAGAAGTGGGGTCGCAGCAGGTCGAGGGCTTCGATGAAGTAAGGCACAGCGACTTTATTGGACTCACCAGTCAGTAGAAGCAGGTGATCAAACCCTTGCTTCTTCAGGGCGCCCGCCTCGCGTAGAATTTCCGCAGGGTTCAGCGTCCGGCGGGCAACTTTATTACCGGCGGAGAAGCCGCAGTAGGTACAGATATTCTGGCACTCGTTGGAGAGGTAGGCCGGCGCGAATAATTGCATCGTGCGACCGAAACGGCGGACCGTCCGCTCATGGCTTAACTGCGCCATGCGTTCGAGGTGCGGGGCGGCCGCGGGCGAAATGAGCGCCTTGAAGTCTTCGAGGTCAGCGGTATCGGCTTCAGCTCGGGCGAGGGCGAGGCGCACGTCTGCCGACGTCTTCGCCTGGACGGAGGCGAGGACGTCGTCCCAAGGATGGGCGGCGTGGACGGCGGCAAAGGACATCGGCCCAACTATGTAGGCCAAAGTCCCACGAGGGCAAGGGTTCGCGGCGCCCTTAGAGGATGGCGGAATAGCCAGCGGCGTCGAGCAGGCCAGCGAGCTCGGCCGGATTCTTGACCTTCACCTTGATCATCCAGGCACCGCCGTAGGGCTCGCGATTCACGAGGTCTGGCGAATTATTCAAGTCGGCGTTGGTGGCGAGGATTTCGACCGAGACCGGGCTGTAGAGGTCGGACGCGGCTTTAACGGATTCCACGGTGCCGAAGACATCACCATGATTGAAGGCGGCGCCCACCTTCGGGAGGTCGACAAAAGTCACGTCGCCGAGGGCGGCTTGGGCGTGGTCGGTGATGCCGATGGTGGCCGTGCCGTCCGCCGTGACCTTGATCCATTCATGGTCCTTGGTGTAAAGAAGGTCAGCGGGCACGTTGCTCATGGCTTCTGGGTAAAGTGGGCGGGGATTATTTCAACCCTTCACTTCACGAAAGCCTCGGTGGCAACACGCAGGGGGATGCGGTTGCCGCGAATATCGACGGTCATCTCGGTAGAGTGGGCGTGGCCGGCCGCGATCAGAGCGGTGCCGATAGGCTTATTAATGACTGGGGAGAGTGTGCCGGAAAGCACTTCACCCACGGCGGTTTCGCCGGCGAAAACCACGGCGCCTTGGCGGGCGATGCGGCGGTCATCGAGGGAGAAAAGGACGACGGAGGAGGACGGGCCACCTTCCACCTGGCGACGGAGGGCTTCCCGCCCAACAAATTCCGGCTTCGCGAATTTTACCGTCCAGGCCAGGCCGGCTTGGATCGGCGAGATGCGCTCGGAGATTTCATGTCCGTAGAGCGGGTAGTTTGCTTCCAGTCGAAGCGAGTCACGGGCGCCCAGGCCGGCGGGGACGAGCCCGAGGGGCTTGCCG
The DNA here is from genome assembly GCA_903889525.1 of uncultured Opitutia bacterium. Classification (GTDB taxonomy): domain Bacteria; phylum Verrucomicrobiota; class Verrucomicrobiia; order Opitutales; family UBA953; genus UBA953. Next base: position 6,128 of record CAISXT010000154.1, read on the forward strand.
GCGGCGAGGAGGGCGCGCGCGACTTTGTCGGCGGAGGCCGCCGGGAGGTAGATTTCGAATCCAGGTGAACCCGTGTAGCCGGTGCGGGAGATGATGCAGCCAGCTTCGCCCGCGACTTCGCCGACCAAGAAGCCGAAGCGCTTGATCGTCGCAAGCGGGGTGGCGGTGATGGCGGAGAGGATTTTTTCGGCGACCGGACCTTGAATCGCGAGCTGGGCCCAGGCCGCGCATTCATCGATGACTTCCACTTGGGCTGTGCCGATGAGCGAGCGCATCCAGGCGATATCCTTCGGGGCGTTGGAGGCGTTGAGGCAGATGAGGAACTCCGACGCGCCGAGGCGGTAGACAATTAAGTCGTCGACGCAGCCGCCGTCAGGCTGGCACATCACCGTGTAGCGAGCCATCCCGATGCGGATGGTGGACATCTCATTGGTCATGATGCGATCGAGGAAGGCGGCGGCATCGCGGCCGCGAACGCGGGCTTCTCCCATGTGGGAGACGTCGAATAGGCCAGCCGATTTGCGCACGGCCATATGCTCTTCAATGATGCCCGTGTATTGGACGGGCATTTCCCATCCGGCGAAGGGGACGATGCGCCCGCCGAGTTCGACGTGGAGTGCGAAGAGAGGAGTGCGGGAGAGCGTTTCCGACATAGGGCTAACAAGGTGCGTCCCCCGGCGTTGCTTCCAACAAAAAAGCCCGACCTTTCGGTCGGGCTTTGGGGCGTCGACGTGACGTGATTAAATCAGAGCCCGAGCTCCTTGCGGAGGGCGGCGAGCTGTTCCTTATACTGGTCCTCGGTGATGGCCTTGGAGCGCAGGCGGCTTTCCAGCAGGGCGTAGCGGGCGTTGAATTCGGAGTAGGCGAGCTTATCGGCCTTAGCCTTGGCTTCCGCGGCGACTTTGGTGGCTTCGGCGATCTTGGCTTCGCCGTCGAGACGGGCATCGGCCAGGGCCTTTTCGGCGGCCTTGGTGGTTTCGGCGAGCTTGGCATCGGCCGCTTCCTTGGTGGTAGCGAGGAGCTTATCACTTTCAGCCTTAGCGTTCGCGGCAGCCTGGGTGACTTCGGCGAGTTTCGCTTCGCCGGCTTCCTTGGCGGCGGCGACGAGCTTATCGCTCTCGGCCTTGGCGTTGGCGAGGGCCTTGGTCGTTTCGGCGAACTTGGCTTCGCCGGCTTCCTTGGTGGCGGCGACAAGCTTGTCGCTGGTGGCCTTTACATCGGCGATTTTGCTTTCGGCATCCAGACGAGCATCGGCGAGGGCCTTTTCGGCTTCGGTCTTCTGCTGGGCGGCAACCTTACGGGCGCTTTCGGTGGCCTTGGTCGCTTCGGCGAGCTTGGCGTCGGCGTCGCGCAGGGCATTGGCGACGGCCTTCTCGGCAGCCTTGTCGGCGTTAGCGAGTTTATCCTGGAGGGCGGAGAGTTGATTCTTCGCGTCGCCGAGGGCTTTTTCCGCGGCGTCCGCGGCGGTCTTGGAATTGTCAGCCTTAGCTTGGGCGAGCTGCTTGTTGAGATCGGCCACGAGCTTGAAGTTTTCTTCGCGAGCGTTGGCCAGGGCGGCTGCGTTGGCAGCCTTGAGGGCTTCGCGTTCTTCGTTGGCCTTGCCCACGGCAGCCTTCTGCTCTTCAAGGGCTTTCTGGATATCGGCTAAGCCCTTGGCGGCATCGGACTTCGCTGCCTTCACTCCAGCTTCGGTGGCGCGGGAGAGTTCGTCAGCGCGGGCGTTGAGGGCTTGAATCGCTTGGCGGGAATTAGCGCTGGCTTCGTCTAAGGCCTTGGTTTCGGCGGCGTAAGAGGCTTCGAGTTTGGCGATGCGTTCTTCGAGCGACAAGAGGCCGGAGTTCTTGAGGGCGGCGGCAGTCAGGGTGGCGCGAGCGCCAGCCAGCTTGGCGTCGGCGTCGGCGAGGTTCTTGGCCACCGCGGCCTTCTCGGCGTTTAGCTTGGCTTCGGCCGCAGGATTCGGCTGCGATTCAAGGGCGAGGCGACGGGATTCGATGCTGCGCAGAGAACCTTCGGCTTTCGCACGGCTGGCTTCAGCGGAGGCCACGGTTTCCTTGAGGGCAAGCTCGGCTTCGACCACCTTGGCTTGGGCGGCGGCATCGGTGGCAGCGGCACCCTTAGCGGCGGCGATGGCCTTCGAGATTTCAGCTAGCTTCGCCTTGTTGGCAGCTTCGCGGGTAGCCAGCGAGGCCTTGATCTTGGCGGCAGCTTGCTTGGCTTCGGCAATGTCGGCGCGAGCGGCAGCTTGTGCTTCGGTTTCATCGCCGACGACTTTTTTGGCGAGGTGCTTGAAGTCCGGCACATCAATTTCCGGGACGACGACGTCGCCACTTTGGGGGACGGCGGTGAGGTTGACCTTAATGGTGCTAGGGAAGCCGTACTCGATGCCTTCGCTGGTGGTGATCAGGCGGGGCTTAAGGGTGGTGCTTTCGGCGGTGTAGCCGCCCTTGCCGATCTGGAGCTCGTAATTCTTGGTGCGGTCCAGTTGCAGTGTGGCGGGCGTGCGGCCAACCGTTTCGCCGTTAAGGCGGATGGCGGCGCTGGTCGGGCTGGACTGTACAGTGACGGTGTCCATCAACGAGGAGTCGACGCTTGTGGTGCATCCGGAGATGCCGGCACAAAGGACAAGAAGGGAAACGGGGATACGCATAGTTTCAGGGCTTGGGGTGGTTGAATTCCGTTCAAAACCAATCGGGTTTCAACCCCTAAACACAATCGTTCCGAGGGTTGACAGGCCACCGCTGTGAACAACTCTGTGAATGGGGGAGTTGGCCAGCATAGCTCAGTTGGTAGAGCAGCCGCCTTGTAAGCGGCAGGTCGTCGGTTCAAGTCCGACTGCTGGCTCCATCCCCCACCCATTTAGGCGGTTTAGGGGGCTTCAGCTCCTTGGCTCAGCCGTTCGTCCCGTGTCGCAAGGCATCGGCCGCGGCAAGGAAAGGGCGAAGCTCGGCGACATCGTGGGTTCGTACCATCGAGCAACCCTGAGCCACACCCCAGACCGCGGTGGCGATGCCGGCTGGTAATCTTTTCAAAGGGTCCGCCTCGCCCATCATCAGGCCTAAAGTGGACTTGCGGCTGGTGCCGAGCAGCACCGGGAAGCCCAGGGCGGCGATCAGCTCGAGGTTTCGCACGAGCATGATATTTTGCGCCGGCGTTTTACCGAACCCGAATCCGGGGTCGGTCCATAATTGTTCTGCCGGTAAGCCAGCGTCCAGAGCGAGGCGGATCGATCCCCTCAGATCCGCGAGGATTTCTGGCCAGAAATCCTGATAGGAGGGCGTCGGCCGGCGGTGCATCAAGATGAGCGGGCAGCGAAGACGCGCGCAGGCCGAAGCCAT
>CAISXT010000155.1 GCA_903889525.1 uncultured Opitutia bacterium
TTCGCTCGCCCGACTCAAGGTCGTGATGAAGCGACTCGACGCGATTCAGAACCTTGGGGCGATGGATATCTTCTGTACCGATAAGACCGGTACGCTCACCCAAGATCACATCGTCCTCCAGCGGCATGTTGACGTGATCGGTCGCGACTCTGAGGACGTCCTGCGTTACGCCTGGATGAACTCGTATTACCAGACGGGGCTCCGCAATCTGCTCGACCGGGCGATCCTCAATCGCACCGATCTCGATGTCGAACGTAGCTGCCGCAAGGTCGATGAGATCCCGTTCGACTTCCAGCGCCGACGCATGTCGGTGGTCGTGGACCATGAGGGTGATCACTTGCTCATCTGTAAAGGTGCGGTGGAGGAGATTCTTTCCGTCTGCGATCGATACCAGATTGATGACGAGATCCACACCATGATCCCGTTGATTAAGGACGAGGTTATGGAGGAATACCGTTCGCTCTCATCGCAGGGCTTCCGCGTCATCGCGCTCGCCTACCGTGAGTTCGATCGCACCAAGGAAGTCTTCGCTTCCAGCGATGAGTCTGGATTGGTGCTGCTGGGATATCTCGCCTTTTTCGACCCGCCGAAGGAGACCGCGGCGACGGCTCTCGCTGGCCTGCGGGCTCGCGGTGTGCGTGCCAAAATCCTTACCGGCGATAACGAGCTCGTCTCCCGTAAAGTCTGCTCTGATGTCGGTATGCCCGTCGGCCGCGTCCTCACCGGTGCCCAGCTTGCGGCGATGGATAAGGCGACCTTCGACGCCGCGGTGCTCGAGGCCGATATCATGGCGCGGTTAACACCCTCCCAAAAGGAGCAGGTCATCCGCTCGCTCAAGGCGCAGGGTCATACCGTCGGCTTCATGGGCGACGGTATCAATGACGTGCTGGCGCTCAAGGCTGCCGATGTGGGCATCTCCGTCGACACCGCCGTCGATGTCGCCAAGGAGTCGGCCGACGCGGTCCTGCTCGAGAAATCACTACTAGTACTGGTTGCTGGCATCGACGAAGGCCGCCGTATCTTCTGCAATATCGAGAAATATATCCGCATGGGTGCCTCGTCCAACTTCGGCAACATGTTCTCGGTGCTCGGTGCCGCGATGCTCTTGCCGTTCCAGCCCCTCAGCCCGATTCTGATTCTCCTCAATAACTTCATCTACGATTTCTCGCAGACCGCCATTCCCTTTGACCGGGTCGAAGATGATCAGATCGCTAAGCCGCGGCAGTGGAATATCAGCGGCATTCGCAGCTTCATGGTTTGGCTCGGCCCCGTGTCGTCATTATTCGATTACCTGACTTTCGCTCTTATGTGGTTCGTTATCTGCCCGCACGCCTGCGGCGGCACCTGGAGCGAGCTGGTCGCCGCCGGGAACTCCGCTGGGCAGGCTCAGTTTATTGTCCTCTTCCACACGGGCTGGTTCATTGAGTCGAATATCACCCAGACCCTCGTGGTCCACGTCATCCGCTCAGCGCAGGTGCCGTTCATTGGGGCCCGCGCATCTTGGCAGCTGACGCTCACGACCTGCGCGGCCATCTGCTTCGCCTGCTGGCTTACCTTCTCGCCGTGGACGAAGGGTCTGGGTCTGGCCGGTGCTTCCCTTGGGGCAACCTTCTGGGTGGCCCTTGCGTTGATGACGGTTGCCTATGTCACCCTCGCCCATTTGATTGCCCGTCCGCGCCTTCGCGCGACCTGATTCCGACACTCCGATGCGCATCCTTCTTGAAGCCCTCCAGGCCGGCCGTTTGTTCGAACTGACGGAGACCTCCAAGCGCGGTGCTTTTGAATTCCTCGGCCGCGTGCTCGAGGCCATCCCGGAAATCCCGGATGATTCCGGCGTGGTCGAGGCAATGTTCGCCCGCGAAGCCACCGGGAATACGGCCATCGCCCCTGGCGTGGCCTGCCCGCACGCCCGCGTCGAAGGTATCAACGCCGAAATTTTCTGCGCCCTGGGTTGGTCCTCCGCTGGTATCGACTATGAAGCGGAAGATGGTAACCGCGTGAACCTAGTTGTGGCCTACTGGATTCCCGACTGTCAGCGCGTAGGCTTCCTCAAGGAGATGTCGGGCCTCGCGAAGGCCATTACCGCTTTAGGGGGTATCGAATCCCTGCGCAAATGTGAGACCTTGGGCGAAGTGCGCCACGGACTCCTGGATTGGGTAACGGTCGCCCTCAGTGAATCTTCGCCCGACGCTCGCGCCCGCATGCTCCGCCTCAGTGCCAAGCCACCGGCGGGCGAAGAGCTGAAAGCGTAAGATCAGCCTGGCCCGAACTTATTCCAGAGCACCGCGGCCCAGGTGCTGACGGCGATGACGATCGCCAGGAATACCGCGGCGCTACCCATGTCCTTGGCGCGCTTAGCCAAGGGGTGGCGATCGAGCGAGATGTGGTCGGTGTTGGCCTCGATGGCTGAATTAATGAGTTCAATAATCAGGATGAGCTGAAGGACGGCGAAGAGCAGGGCGCGTTCGTAGGCGGGTACAGGTACAATCCAGGCCACGACGGAAAGTGGGACCACCACCATGAGCTCCTGCTTGAAGGCTTCCTCGTGCTTGGCGGCGGCACGTAGTCCGTCCCAAGTGTACCGGAGGGCATTGATGAGCCGTGTCAGCCCCCCCTTGGACTTCATGGTTACACCGTAAGGCTTCTGGTCAGGCATACTTAAGGGCTTAACCCGCTGTTTTGGTAGGGCAAAGGCATTTTGAAGCCCCCAAAAATCGCTTGCCACGGGAGGGTCCTGCCCTAGGTTTCGTGGTTCCCTACTCGGGAAACCCACCATGCGCGACGATTACCTCCAGGATGCCCGTAAAGTCATTCCCGACGCCAACATTCTCATCAATGTGGTCTCGAAGCGCGTCAAGCAGCTCCGCAGCACCGCTGACTACTCTGTCCAACCTCCGAAGTACAACCACACCTTGGGTGATGTCTTCGAGAAGCTTTCCCCTGAGGACATGGCCCTCCGCGAGATCATCGAAGGCCGCATCTCCTGGGAGTTTCGTCCTGAGGATCGCCTGCCTGCCTAAGGCGGCCCTCTGCCACAGCCGGCTTGCCGGCGAGTAGCCCTTTCGTCATCCGATGGCCGCCCGCCGAGAGCACGTTCTACCCGAGGTCAATAACCCGAAGGCGGGACGCGATTATTTCATCGGCCCAACCTTCGAGGCCGGGATCGTCTTGCGCGGTACCGAGGTGAAGTCCCTCCGCGCCGGCCGGGCCAATATCGCCGACGCGTTTATTAAGATCAGCCCGAAGGGCGTGATGCTCTACCACGCGCACATCGCGGAGTATGACTTCGGCAATCTCAACAACCACGCCTCGTATCGCACGCGCCAGTTGCTCCTGAAGGAGGCAGAGATCGAGAAGATCGCCGCGGAGATTCAATCCGGCGGCCACGCGATCATCCCCCTGAAGATCTACTTCAAGCATGGTCTGGCGAAGTGCCTCCTCGCCGTGGGCAAGGGCAAGAAGATGCATGACAAACGTCAGGACATCAAGGAACGCGAAGCCAAGCGCGAGATCTCGCGCGCTATGAGTCGGCGCAAGTGAAGCCGCCGCTCCACCTCGTCCTGCTCCGCCCGGAGATTCCGCCGAACACCGGCAACGTCGGGCGCATGTGCGCCGTGACGGGTTGCGTACTCCACCTCGTCCACCCGCTGGGCTTCAAGATCGACGACGCCAAGCTGCGTCGCGCCGGCATGGATTACTGGCACGAACTAGACGTCCGCCATCACGACAACTGGGAAGCCTTCCTCGCCTCGCCCGGCCGCCCGGAGCGTCTCTGGCTCTTTACGACCAAAACGACGCGCGGCCTTTGGGATGCGGAGTTCCAGGAAGGCGACGGACTCGTCTTTGGCAACGAAGGCTCCGGCACGCCCGAAGAAATCCACGCTTGGTTCGGCGCGGACCGCGAAGTGAAGATCCCACACTTCAACGACAAGACTCGTTCGCTCAACCTCTCGACCGCCTGCGGAATCGCGACGTACGAGGCGCTGAGGCAGATCACAACGAGGCAGGGTAGATGACTGAGTCGATGGCAGAGGGCGGAGTCGATGGCGGATGGGGTTTAGTCGGGTCGGGATTTTCGGTAGCTGATTAGGCCGCCGATGAGCCGACCGACGAGCGCCATGCGTTCGTTGAGGGAATGTGCGTCTTCGGCTGGAATGATATCTAACCTAAGGCAGACCTCTACCTGTGTCTCCAGTTCGCAGAGCGAGCCGCGGGCGATGTAGAGAAACCTCAACGAGTCTCTGTTCGAGCCCCGCCCATTGCCTTCGGCTATGTTCGAGGGAATCGAGATGGCCGCCCGGCGTATCTGGTCGGCGAGTCCACGGTCAATCGAAACTGCCCGTCGGGCGCAGGTCTTATATACGAGAACCGCCAAGTCCCTTGATTCTATCCAAGCCTTGAGCTGCCGATAAGGAGGCCCGTCCGGAGTTGTTTCCATGCTTCGGGGTGGCCGCTTCGCCGTCTCATCGCAACGAAGGCTGTTACCCAGGCGAGGTCTGGAGGGTTCTGTCATCGATCCTGCCATCGACTACGTCCTCAATTCAGCCCTCCACTCAGTCCTCTCATTATCTCCTCCCTCCGCTTGCCTTCCTCCCTCCGCCCTTACTCTTCTTCCCATGACTAGGCTTAAAGCCGTCCGTTCTCGTATTGCGCCAGCCCGGGCCCGCCTCCTCGCGCACCCGTTATATGCCAGGATGGCCTCACTCGAGGACGTCCGGGTGTTCATGGGCTCGCACGTCTTCGCAGTCTGGGATTTCATGTCGCTCCTGAAGCGGCTGCAGCGCGATCTCACTTGCGTGACCGTCCCCTGGGTCCCCGTTGGCGACGCCGAAGTCCGCTTCCTGATCAATGAGATCGTCTGCGGAGAAGAA
>CAISXT010000156.1 GCA_903889525.1 uncultured Opitutia bacterium
GGCACGGGCTTCGGGCCCTTGGGCGGCACCACACCTTCGGGGCCTTCGCGCAGAACACTATTAGGCTGATCCTTCTCAAAGAGATAGGCCGGGTAGACCATCACTGCGAAATCCGGGCGGGCGGCCTCAGCCGCCGCCGGAGTGTAGGCGACGCGCGCCGCGAGATTACCGCCGGCAGAGAAACCGAGGAGGCCGACCTTTTTCGGATCCGCATTCCATTCCGTGGCGTGCGCGCGGACGAGTTCGATCGTGCGACGGGCATCCAGCGTCGGCGCATCCCAAGGCTTCAGCGGATCGCGGCGGGGCACGCGATAGCGTAGGACGACGGCGGCACAGCCGAAGGCATTGAGGCGGCGGGCGACTTCGGCGCCTTCATGATCTTCGGCCAAGATGAAGTAACCGCCGCCGGGACAAATGATGACGATCGGGGCGCCGGGCTTGGCGGCGGGCCACACCACGTACTCCGGAATCATCACGTCGGCGCGATGGCCGTTCTTATTAATAATACCCTTGGGATCCTGACCCGGCTTGAGGGTCAAAGTCTCGGCCGGCGGGGTGCCGGGCCAGACGGGCTGCGGGGCCAGCGGATCAGCGGACAGCGCGAGGGCGGAGAGGCAGGCGAACAGAACTGTTTTCATGGGGGTAAATTATTCGTGGCGCAGAGCCTCGATGGGGTCGAGCTTGGCGGCTCGGAGGGCAGGATAAACCCCGGCGACGAGGCCGACAATCACCGAGAAGCCCAACCCTTGGGCCATGATCTTCCAATCCAAAGTGGCCACGGCCTGCGTCGGGATGGCTTGGGTCAGGATATAGTTCATCAGCCAGACAATCCCGATGGAGACGGACAGCCCGATGACTCCGCCCAGCACCGAGATCACCGCCGCCTCCGCCAGGAATTGCAGGAAGAGGTCTGAGCCGCGGGCGCCGACGGCCTTGCGCACGCCAATCTCGCGGATGCGTTCATTGATCGAGGCCAGCATCACGTTCATGATGCCGATGCCGCCGATGAACAGCGAGATGGCGGCCACGCCGCCGAGCGAAAGCTTGAAGGCCGCTTCGGTCTTCTTGAAAGACTCCAGCGTTTCCTCGTTGGTCGTGATATTGAAATCCTTCAGCCCATGGTGCATCTGAAGTAAAGAGCGCTCCACTTGGTCGACCGTATGCTGCAAGTCGTTGGCATCAGCGATACGTAAGCCGAGACCAGTCAAATGGTCATTGCCCGTAAACTTGGCGGTCGCCGTCGTGACGGGGATGAAGACCCCGCTATTCCGCCAGCGCCACATCCCGCCGCCGCCCTTGGAGTTCCCCGAGCGAATCTGCATCCCCGCCCCCTCGATATTGTTAAGCAGCCCGACGACGGTAAAGCGCTTGCCCTTGACGCGGATGACCTTGCCCAGCGGATCCACGTTGGGTGGGAAAAGATCCGCCGCGATGGAGGAGCCCAGGATGACGACATCCGTGCGATGCAAGATATCGAGGTCGCTGATAAAGCGCCCCTGCCCCGGGTCGATCCAGCGCTTAGCGACGGGCAGGTAATCCGGCGTGCAGCCAAGAATGAGGGTGATCGCCTCGCGTCCCTCGTAGACGACCGAAGACCAGCCGACGCGAACTTCGGGTGAGACATTCCGAATCAACGGAATCGTCGCGCGGATCTGATCGACATCCCGCAGCGTAATCCCCTCCGAGAGCTCAGCCAGATGTTCCTGCTCCTTGGGCAGCGCCTGGCGGTCGACGGCGATTTTCTCAATACCGCCCATGGCATCGACGAACTGCCGAAAGTTGCCCACCATCCCCTGCACGACCGTAACCATCGCGACCAGTGAGGCCACGCCGAGAATAATCCCCGACATGGAAAGCAGCGAACGCACCTTGTTCGCCTGCAACTCGCGGAGCCCGTTGATGACGGCAGGGCGAAGCCGGTCGAAGATCCTCATTGGCGGCGATCCTCCTGCACCTTGCCGGCGCGCATCGAGATAATGCGCCGCGCCCGGGCGGCCACCCCGAGATCATGGGTGACCACGATGACCGTAATGCCTTCCGCCAAAAGCGAGCCGAGCAAGTCGAGGATGCGGTCGACATTCTTCACGTCGAGGTTGCCCGTGGGCTCATCGGCAAAGACGATGGAGGGCTTGCCCACGATGGCTCGGGCGATGGCGACGCGCTGACGTTCGCCGCCAGAAAGCTCCGCGGGGCGGTGCTCCAACCGATGGGACATCCCCACCCGCTCCAGCGCGTAC
>CAISXT010000157.1 GCA_903889525.1 uncultured Opitutia bacterium
AAACTCTTCGATGACGCTGCGACCAAGACTGCCGATGACTACTGGGTCTGGGACAGCGTCCACCCCACCTACCGCGGCCACCAACTCATGGCCGATGAGTGGGAGCGCGTGGTCCGGGCGACCTGGAAATAAACGAGCGGAATTAAAGCCCCCAGCCGCAAGGTCTGGCTGGCTTCCGAGCGTTCAGGTCTCATCCTGCGGAGGTCCGACATGCCCCTGCGTCGCCTCACCCTCCTACCCTTTCTCGCCACGCTGGCTTTGGGCGCTACGCCCGAAGCACGCATCGACGAAAAGCACCGTGCATTCTTCAAAGAATACTGCGTCGAGTGCCATAATGCGGATAAGAAAAAAGGGAAACTCCGGCTGGACGATATCGCCCTGAACCTGAACACCGTCCAGCTCGCGGACCGCTGGCAGAAGATTCTCAATCAGGTCAACTCGGGCGAGATGCCGCCCGAGGACTCCAAGCAGCCGGCCCCGACCGCGAAAGCCGATTTCCTCGAGATGCTCTCCGGCACGATGGTCACCGCCCGCAAGACCATCGGCGACGCCCACGGTCAGGTGACCATGCGTCGACTGAATCGCCGAGAATATAAAAACACCCTGAGCGACCTCCTCGGGGTGGACATGGGGGTCAACGAGCTCCCCGCCGATGGGGGCGCCGGGGCTTTCGACACCGTAGGAGCCTCGCTCTTCATGTCGTCAGACCAGTTCGAGCAGTACCTCGCGCTAGGTCGCCAAGCCATCGATGAACACGTGATTCGCTTCGGCCAGAAGGCCGCGCCTTTAAAAATCCATATCGAAGCGGAAGAGCGGGCCAACGCACGCATCACTAAGTCCTACGCCGATCGCGTCGAATGCCATGAACGTTATGTCGCTTGGACCAAGGCGGTCGATGCCGTCGCCGCCCTACCCGCGAACGCGGCGATTGTCGCGGCCATCCAAGCGGAAAAGAAAGGCAACGTAACCTACCGCTATTACCAGTGGCAGCGCATCCCGGGAGCACCCAGCCCTGAGAAGTTCGGTTACACCGATGCCATCCACGCCGACGAGCAAGGCCGACGCAACTGGGTGCACTCCGCCCCCCAGCAACGCGCCTACCTGGCGAACCCTGCGTCGAAGACGGGCTCCTTCCTCACCTACGCGGACGTCTTTGCCAACCCCTACCAACCATTCAACATCCCCGGCGGTTGGCCGGCCGGTAAATATACGATTCGGGTGCGGATTGCCGCGACTGCCGACACGCCCAAGTCGCGTCACTTCGTCGAGTTCGGCCCGCTCCAAGGTGCGGTGGCCAGCACCCACGAAGTGACGGGCACGATGGAGGCCCCCCAACTCCTCGACATCCCGGTGACGATTACCACTGGCGGAAGCCGCGGCTTCTTCCTCCGCGAGCGCGGGTCTTTCGATTCGAATCAACGGGCGCTGGATATCTTCGGCGAAGCCCTCAAGCGCAACGGCATCGGCCCTGAATTCGCCCTCTGGATCGACTGGATTGAAATCATGAACGGCGGCCCAACCGCCGTGACCTTCGATCACCGCGAAACGGAAATCTTGGCTAATCAGGTCGTGGGCGGAACCTACAACGGATATTACCTCGGAGGCTACACCGTCGCCAAAGCCTACCTAGACTCCGATCGCTCGAAGCCGCCCACCGCTTTCGGCAAAGGCATCCCTGACGAACAGGAAGCCAAGTTCCGCGTCCAAGTCTACAATGAGCACGGGCCAAGTTTCCGGCGCTACCTCGAGGACCCCCTCAACAAGACGGGCGCCACGCTGAACATCTACGACACCCATAAAGAGGAAGTCATCGCACTGCCGCCGGACACCTCGTCCGATCGCGATAAAACCAAGCGCGACCCCGTCCCTCCGGGCGAATACAAGTTGCGACTCCGCGTCGGCGCCATCGCCGGAAGCGCCTCCATCAGGCACTTCCTCGAAATGGGCAGCCGGACGAAAGACGTTCCTTTCGTCTTCATCCAGACATTCCAAATCACCGGCACCACGGACGCACCCCAGACCATCGAGGTTCCGGTATCAATCACGGCGAACGGACCGCGCTCTTTTGTTTTCCGCGAAAAGCGAGACATCAAAAACGATTTTGAGGACTTTCAGGCCGCCCGCAAAGCCACCGGCGTCGGCCCGACGGCAGCTCTCTGGGTCGACTGGGTCGAGTGGGAAGCCGTCGATGCCCGCCGCAATGGGATGGTCAAGGTGGAATCAGCAATCCCACCGCCTCCGGAGGGCGTCAGCGAAAAAGATTACGCCCAGACCGTCATCACCCGCTTCGCCACCCGGGCTTTCCGCGGCAAGATCCCCGATGCAGGCTACGTCAACAAACTCGTCGCCCTCTTTGCCGTCCGCCGTAAAGCGGGTGACTCACTTGAGGTCGCCCTGAAGCAACCATTGAGCGTCATCATGGCCTCCCCGGGCTTCCTCTACCTACAGGAACCCAGCAATGAAAAACAGCGCCGACGCCTCAGTGACATCGAACTTGCGGCCCGACTTTCCTATTTCATCTGGAGCGCCCCACCCGACGCCGAACTCCTCCGCCTCGCGGAACAAAATACCCTGCACGAGCCCGCCATCCTGGGCGCGCAGGTCGATCGGCTCATCGCCAACCCGAAGTCGTCCGCCTTCGTAACCGGGTTCACGCATCAGTGGCTCGGCCTACACCGCTTGGACTTCTTCCAGTTCGACACCAAGCTGCACAAAGATTTCGACGACAGTACCAAGGCTGCCGCTCGTCATGAAGTCTACGAGACCATCGACCACATCCTGCGCCAAGGCGACAGCCTCCGCCGCTTACTCAAGAGCGATTACGTCGTAATCAACGGACTGCTCGCCGACTACTACGGCTTGAGCGAGGTGCGTGGTGATGCCTTCCGCAAGGTGCCCCTCCCCATGGATTCCCCTCGTGGCGGACTACTCGGTATGGCCGCGACGCTCGCCATGGGCAGCAACGGACGCGACTCCAGCCCCGTTGAACGCGGCGCCTGGATCCTCCGCAAGATCCTGCACGAACCGCCGCCCCCCGCGCCACCGAACGTGCCGCAGCTCAATCGCCTCGAAGACAAGATTCTCTCCACGCGCGAACGCCTCGCCGCGCACCAAGAGCAACCCCAGTGCGCCCAGTGCCACCGGAAGATCGACCCCATCGGCTTCGGACTGGAGAATTTTAATGCCACGGGAAAATGGCGGACCACGGAGACTTATGAAAAGAAGGGGGTCGGCAGCAAAACCTGGCCCATCAGCCCCTCCGGCGCCTTCTACAAAGGCGCCAGTTTTAAGGATTATTTCGAACTTCGTGACCTGATCGCTGCTCGGCCGGAGAAATTCGCTCGAGGCTTCACCGAAGCCCTTATTGAATATGGCATGGGTCGCCCCTTTGGCTTCCTCGACGACCCCCTCGCCGCGGACATCCTCAAGCAAGCCCAGACCCAAGACTACCAGATGGCCGCTTTCCTTCGCACCCTCGTCCTCTCCGAAACTTTCCAGACTAAATGAGCCAACCCGAACTTAGCCGCCGTCACTTCCTCCGCGCCGCCGGCACCCTCGTCGCGCTCCCGGCGCTGAGCTCACTCGGATTCAAGGCCTTCGCCGCCGAGAAACCCTCGACGCAGCCGAAGCGCATGGTCTTCCTCGGCTTCGGCTATGGCGTAACGAATGAAACCTGGTTCCCCGCACTCAAGGATACTGGTGCGGATTACGCCCTGCCCGTCGGGCTCGCCCCGCTCGCCGAACACAAGAAGGATTTCACGCTCGTCCAAGG
>CAISXT010000158.1 GCA_903889525.1 uncultured Opitutia bacterium
GGCCTGCATCTTAAAAGCCATCTCATACTGGGCGATGCGCGTGCTGATTTCGGTGTCGCTGACGGCCGTGGCCCGGATCTGGTTGAGCGCATTGATCGCCTCGACGTCGCTTCCTTGAGCGTCCCGGGAAACGCCTGGCGGATTATTAAGGTAGAGCACGGGGTCGCCCTTGGAGCGCAACTGGACGCCTTGATGCTTAGAGGGCAGGAAGCCACTGCTCCATTGGCGGGCCGCAATGGGCTGCGGCGAACGGCCTTTGCCCGTAGAGACGAGTACCACGAAGCCAGGAAGGTCCTCGGCTTCGCTGCCGAGTCCATACGTCACCCATGAGCCCATGCTAGGACGGCCCGCAATCTGCGAGCCAGTATTCATAAACATGTGCGCGGGATCGTGATTGATCGCATCCGTGGTCATCGATCGGATGACGCAGATGTCGTCGGCGACGCTGCCGAGGTGGGGGAGTAGCTCGGAGAGCTCGGTGCCGTTCTTGCCGTGCTTGGCGAACTTGAACTGCGGGCCTTGGCAAATGAGTTTCTGGCCCTGGAGTTGCGCGAGTTGCTGCCCCTTGGTGAAACTTTCCGGCATGCCTAGGCCATCCATCTCGGCGAGCTTCGGCTTGTAGTCGTATAACTCGAGCTGCGATGGCCCGCCTGCCATGGTGAGCCAGATGACCCGCTTGGCCTTCTGAGGGAATGGCAGTTTGCTCAGGACTCCCGGGGTGGCGTCCGCGGCGGTCCGTCCTAGCAAGGAAGCGAGGGCAACCGCGCCCAGCCCGCGGCTGGTGTTGCCGATGAATGCGCGCCGCTGAATTTGCTGCAGGCCCGGTAGCATTAAGCGATGATGGCCTTGATCGCTTTGCTGGGTTCGACGCCAGTGAGTTTGGCGTCGAGTCCCTGAAACTTGATCGAGAAGGCTTCGTGATTGATGCCGAGCTGGTGTAACATGGTGGCGTGTAGATCATGCACGGTCGCCACTTTATCCACGGCCGCATAGCCGAGTTCGTCGGAAGCCCCGTGCACAATGCCGCCGCGGATGCCGCCGCCGGCGAGCCACACGGACATCGCTTTGTTGTGGTGATCTCGACCGCTGCCGCCTTGGGACATCGGGGTACGGCTGAATTCGCCCGCCCAAACGATAATCGTGTCCTCGAGCATGCCACGTTGTTTGAGGTCGGTGATGAGCGCCATGCAAGCCCGGTCAATTTCCTGCGCTTTGAGCGTGATGCCTTCTTTAACGCCGCCGTGGTGATCCCAGTCCTTGTGGTAAAGCTGGATGAAGCGGACGCCGCGCTCCGCTAGGCGTCGGGCGAGTAAGCAATTGGCCGCAAAGGAGCCATCCCCGGGCTGGCACCCGTAGAGTTCGAAGGTCTTGGCGGTCTCGCCGGCGACATCCATGAGTTTCGGTACGCTGGCCTGCATCTTAAACGCCATCTCGTATTGAGCGATGCGCGTCGCGATTTCTGGGTCGGCCGCTGCGAGTTGATGGTGTCGGTTGAGTTCGGCAATGCTATCGACATCGCCACCCTGGGAGTCACGCGAGACGCCGGGCGGGTTCGTCAGGTAGAGCACGGGGTCGCCTTTGGAACGTAACTGGACGCCCTGATGCTTGGAGGGGAGGAAGCCGCTGCTCCACTGGCGGGCTGCGATGGGCTGGTTCTGGCCGCCCCGACCAAGGGAGGTCAGGACAACGAAGCCAGGCAGGTCTTCCGCTTCGGTGCCGAGCCCGTAAGTCACCCATGAGCCCATGCTGGGGCGGCCCGCAATCTGCGAACCGGTGTTCATGAACATGTGCGCCGGGTCGTGGTTGATCGCATCCGTGGTCATGGAGCGAATCAGGCAGATGTCTCCCAACACAGACCCGATGAGCGGGAACTGATCGCTGATCTCCGTGCCGTCGCGTCCGAACTTCGCGAATTTATGCTGCGGTCCGTAGCAGGTAAGTTTCTGGCCTTGGAGCTGCGCGAGCTGCTGGCCTTTAGTGAAACTCTCTGGCATGGGCTGGCCATGCATCTCCGCCAGCTTGGGCTTAGGGTCGAAGGTCTCGAGGTGCGAAGGGCCACCGGCCATGCTCAGCCAGATGACTCGCTTGGCTTTCTGCGGTAGCGGAAGTTTGCTCAACACGCCGGGAGACGCCGTGAGCGCCGTCTGGCCGAGGAGCGAAGCGAGGGCGACGCCCCCGACACCTTGCGCACCCTTCCCGAGAAAGGCCCGACGCGTCAGGGCAGATTGGATGAACGGGTCCATGTTTAGTCGCGGGTAAGGGTTTCGTGGAGATTGAGAATCACGCGGGTCACGTGCGACCAAGCGGCGAGTTCGGTGTGGTCAATGCCCGCTGGGGGTGGCGTGAGCCCGACTTTGAGGAACTGTTCGGCCGCCGGGGCGTCCGCCTTGTAAGCCGCCCGGCGTTCACCGAGGACTTTGCGCAGGGTGCTGAGTTCCTTGTCGTCTGGCTTGCGCTGCAGGGCGCGGCGCCAGGCCCAGACGATGCGCTGGTCGTCGCTACCGCTTTCGGCGAGCACCCGAGCCGCAAAAGCCCGGGAGGCTTCGACATAGGTGGGGTCGTTGAGCATCACGAGCGCCTGTTGGGGGATGTTGGAGCGCGTGCGATCGGTGCACGCTTCTTCACGATTGGGCGCATCGAAAGCGAGCATGCTCGGGTGGAGGAAGGTGCGCTGCCACCAGACATAGAGGCCGCGGCGGTATTGGGATGCATCTTTATCGTGGACGTATTCACGGACGGGGAAGTTGAGGTTCTCCCAGTAACGATCGGGCTGGTAAGGTTTCACGCTGGGCCCGCCAATCTTCGGCGTGAGTAATCCCGCGATCGTGAGGGCGTTGTCGCGGATGAGTTCGGCGTCGAGGCGGTACGGACTCTGGCGCCCAAGTTCCCGATTATAAGGATCTGCCGCCGTCTGGGCCGGGCTGGCCACAGAGGTGCGACGATAGGCCGCGCTATTCACGATGAGGCGGACCATGTGCTTCATGTCCCAGTGCGAAGCAATGAATTCGACGGCGAGCCAATCGAGCAACGCCTGGTTGGGCGGCAGCTCGCCTTGGGCTCCGAGGTCTCCGGGGTTCTTGCTCAAGGCGGTGCCAAAGAGCTGCAACCAGAGGCGATTCATGACGACGCGCGCGGTCAGCGGGTTTTGCTCCGAGACGAGCCACTGGGCGAGATCGAGTCGATTAGGAACTCGGTCCGTGAACTTGGGCTGCGGTAGGTAGTGGGGCAGGGCGGCCTTTACAATCACGCCGCTCTCATCCATCCAATTGCCCCGCGGTAGAATGCGCACGGTGCGCTCAGCGGCCTTGGTGGTGACGAGGCATTTCGCAATGGGCGCCCGGTAATTATCGTGGGCCTGTTGGGCTTGGACGACGGCGTCGCGTTCTGCCTTCAGTACCTCCGGATGGGTGGAGAGATAGTAGTCCCGAATCAGGACTTTGTCAGCGGCCGTGCGCTTATCCACTGGCTTCTTCAGTGCGGGCTGGGCCTTGGCGGCGATTTGGGCATCGGGGTCCTTGCGCTTACCTTTCGCTTTCTTCGCGGGCACGGGCTTAGCGTCTTCCGCGAGCTCTTTTTCCCAAGCGTCGATCGCCGCAGTGATGCTGGGGGCGGCGGTGTCGAGGGCCTTCTTGCTCTTGGCGATATCGGCGGTGAGTTCCGTGAGGCGCTTCTCTTGCTCAGGGGTAGCGAGGAGCGTGCCTTCGCCGCGACTACCGATGTCAGGCTCGAAGATGTCGGCAAAGAAAGCACCGAGCGAATAGAAGTCGCGCTGGGTGAAGGGGTCGAATTTATGGTCATGGCATTGCGCACAGCCCGTGGTTTGGCCCAGCCAGGCGGCCCCGACGGCCCGGACGCGGTCCGTGAGCATGCGTTGCTGGTAATCCTTGGCCTGAGCGCCGCCTTCTTCCGTCGTTAGGAGCAGACGATTAAAGGCCGACCCGACTTTGCTCTCGAGGTTAGCGTTGGGGAGCATGTCACCCGCAATCTGTTCGAGGGTGAATTGGTCGAAGGGCTTGTTTTCGTTGAAGCTCCGGATGACGTAATCACGGTAGGGCCAAACGTTGCGGACGGTATCGCTGTGGTAGCCGATGGTATCCGCGTAGCGGACGACATCGAGCCAGCCGATGGCCATCCGTTCTCCATAATGCGGGCTGGCGAGCAAGGTCTCGACGAGCTTGGCGTAGGCGTCCGGGGATTTATCCTGAACGAAGGCATCCACTTGCTCCGGCGTCGGGGGAAGGCCCAGGAGGTCGGCGTGGAGTCGGCGGGCGAGCGTTCGCCGATCGGCTTCCCCGGCCGCAGGTAGTTGCTTTTCAGCGAGGCGACGGTCGATGAGTTCATCGATGGCTTTGCCGGCGGCGACGGTCGTGCGCTTGACGGGGGCATCGTAGGACCAGTGGTTCTGATACTTCGCGCCCTGTGCAATCCAGCGCTGGAGGAGTTCTTTCTGCGCAGAGGTAAGTTTCTTATGCGAGTCGGGCGGCGGCATCATCTCCTCGGGGTCCTTCGAGCCCAGCCGCTTGATGAGTTCGCTTTCTTCGGCCTTGCCGGGCACGAAGGCTTTCTTCTTTAACGCTTCATCGCGTAAGTCGAGACGGAGTTTCGCTTTACGGTGGCTGGCATCGTTGCCGTGGCAAGCGAAGCAGTTCTCCGAGAGGATGGGGCGGATGTCCCGGTTGAATTCAATGACGTCGGCGGCGTGCACCAGCGGTGCAGCCAGACAGAGGGAGGCGAGGGCGATACGGACGCTCATGGGGGTGGGGTCAAGATGAGGGATGAATGGGGGAGATAAAGCGGTAAGTAAGGCCAGCCGCTGCCTCGCAGGTAGGGGCAGCACCGCGTGCTGCCCTCGTTGACTCTGTTTCTCTGACGTTCCCAACCGCTACCACCAACAGCTACCCCCTCGCGGCTCCGCCGCGCTGGGTAGGGACGCGTCGGCGACGCGTCCGTTCGCGGACAGATATGCCAATGCCCAACGGCGGGTTGGGGACAACCCGCCCTACCTTGAGACCGCCGCAAAAACAATGAACCAAGAACGAAGAACACGCCTAGCGCTGCCTCTCCCCGTGTCCCCATGTCCCCGTGCCAGCATGTCCCCTCGCGCAAGCGCGTGTCCCCGTGTCACCTTTCCCACGTGCCCCCTCGCGGCCTGCAGCCCCCCTTACTTCTTTTTGAAGAAAGCGTTCTCCTTATCCCCGCCGCTGAGGACGTAGGCCACGAGGTCGAGAATCTCGTCCTGCGTGAGCATGTTCAGAAGCATGGGAGGCATGGGCGAAACCTTGCTCAGCTCGATGCTCTTAACCTCCTTGCGGTCGATGGAGACTTGTTGGGAAGGGTCGGAGAGGTCGGTGTTGATGCTCACGCGATCGCCGTTGAGGTTCACGACGACGCCGGTGAAGACTTCGCCATTATTCTTGGTGACGATGATAGGCGCAAACTGCTCGTTGATCACTTTGCTGGGGTTGATGATCTGGTCGAGGAAGTCGTGCGGGCTGTAGCGTCCGCCGGCCAAGGTGAGATCCGGACCAGTCATGCCACCCGCATTGCCGAAACGGTGGCAGGTGAAGCAGGCGGCGGCGCTGAAGACCTTTCGTCCTTGGGCGAAGTCGCGATTCTTCAGCCCGGTCTGGGTCGCGGCGCTGAGCTCTTCAAGCGTCCAGTTCTTGGGCGTGCGGCCGGCGAACATGGCCCCGACGTTCTCGTAGGCGGACTTCGCGGGAGGATTTTTGGCGAGGGCGATGAGCTTCTCGTGACGACTAACTTCTTCAGGCGTGAAGGTCGCAAGGGTGTCGTTGCGGATGAACTCAACAAACTTTCCGAAACTGGACCCGCCGCGGTAGTTGGCGGCTTTCACGAACCAGTTCAGCTGCGCTTCGCGTAAGGCGGGGGTCCAGCCAGTCTTGAGGCTACGGAGGCTGCGCATGTATTCCATTTCGGGCTCCTGGCTGCCTGCATTGGCGACCAAGGTCATGGCTTTGGTGGCGAGGGCGGGGGATTGCAGGAATGAGAGCGTCTCGGTGAGCAGCCAGTTAAGCTCAAAGTCGGCGGCCGGGTAAGCCGCATCATATTGCGCAGTGAGCGCAGCCACGCCCGCCGCCTCGGGTTGGCCGTAGCGGTGTAGGATGATTTCGGCGAGACGGACGTGCAAAAGTTTCTGCTCTTTGGTCAGAGTCGAGAAATCAGTCGAATGGAGGGCCGCGAGCAGACGATCGCGCAAGGCCGCCTCCGCCGCGTTCGGCTCAGCGGTGGTGGGCGTAATCCCGGTGCGCGGATCGGGTTTGGTTGCGCGGGCAGTGTGGTAAGGGCACTTGGCGGCCTGGCGCGCAAGCGCGAGGAGGGCTTCGAGTCGGGCCGTTACATTCTTTTCAGCGAATGCTCGGTCGGCCCAGCCTGCGTAGGGTTGATGCTCAAGGACGACTCGTGCGGAGAAGCGCAGCCAGCGATCAGGAGACGAGAGATACGGCCAGGCCGTATCCGCCGCCACAGGGTCCTGGTGTCCATGGAACTTCTCGAGCGACTTGCGCGCGACGACTTCCGCCGAAGGGCCTTCGGGCTGATACTTAATCGTGTTCGTGGATTCCTTGCCGACGTAAGTCACGCGATAGAGGCCAGACTGGACCTTGCGTCCGCCGATGGCGAAATACATCGCGCCATCCTGCGGGTGGATGAATAGGTCGGTAACGGGCAGGGGGGCTCCGCCGATGAACTCTTCCTTGGTGCCGACATAGCTCGCACCCTGCGGTTTGAGCGTGACGGCGTATATCTTCCCCCAGCTCCAATCGAGGGCGTACATGGCCTCTTGATATTTCGCGGGGAATTTCGCGCCGTAGCCAAAGGTAACGCCAGTGGGTGAGCCTGGGCCGATGTTGAGCGTAGCTGGCAGGTTGTCGGGATAGAATTCGGGATACTTACCGGCGCCGTTGCGCCAGCCGTATTCACCACCGCTGACGACGTGGTTGATGCGCGTGGGGCGGTACCAGGAGGTGTTGAAGTCGTACTCCATGTCGGCATCGTAAGTGAACAAGTCGCCGGCAAGATTAATCGCCCCGCCATAGATATTACGGAAGCCGCTCGCGAAGGTCTCGAAGGTTTTTCCATCCTTGCTGATGCGGTAGACGATGCCACCCGGGGCAAGCACGTGGCGATTATGGCCGCGACCGTCCGGCATGCGGGGCAGGAGATGGTCATCACCCCAGAGCGGTGCGACGGGCGAAGTGGCGGCGGTCTCAGTCTTCACGGCGTTGTTGCCGCTGATGAGGTAGAAGCCCTGTTGGTCCTGCGTCACGACTACCTTGTGCACACCATGGTCGCCGCCAGAGTCGATCGCGCGGAGGAGCTCCACCTTGTCGATCTGGTCGTCGCCCTTGCTGTCGCTGAGGCGATAAAAGCCGCTGGGAATCTTCTTCTCGTAATCGTTGACGCCGACGTACAGGGCGCCGAAGGCCCAAACCATGCCGTTGATGGCCCGGATATTGGCCGGCATTTTCTTAATGTCAGCGGACTGGAGGGTCTGGCCGGCGGCCGGGGCCGGGAAGCGATAAAGCTCGCCGTATTGGTCGCACGCGTAGATGCGGCCCTTGTCGTCGGCGCAGAGTGCGACCCAGGAGCCCTGCGTGTCCC
>CAISXT010000159.1 GCA_903889525.1 uncultured Opitutia bacterium
CAACCCGGAACCTTGGTGGGCTACCTCGAACGGTCCCTGTTCGTCTTGCACCGGATTGGGTTTACCTTGCCTCGTCGGTTACCCTTCGAGCGGTGGGCTCTTACCCCACCTTTTCACCCTTACCTCGTTCCTTTCGGAGGAGGCGGTATCTTCTCTGTGGCACTATCCGTCACGCCTTGCGACGTGCCCCGACTTGCGGCGGGAATCCTGCCCTATGGTGTCCGGACTTTCCTCACGGATTGCTCCGTGCGAATGCGCGTGTATGACTGTCCTCACAGGTTAGCCGGTCAAGGCGGGGGAGGGAAGGGTAAATGCGGGTAAATTGAGAGGTGGAACGCACCTGGGGTATACTCAATGTTTCCATGAGCTCCGCCGTGCGTACTCGGTCTTGGTGTCATAATTCTGCCTTGGAAATCTTTTCCGAAAGGGGTTGAGTGGTCGCACCCCACCATGCGCCTATCCCTCCTGTTGCTCGGACTTATTTCTTTTATGACCGCTCGTGCCGCCGAACCCATCAAAGTTGCCTGCGTGGGTGACAGCATCACGCAAGGCGCGGGTGCGGCCAAGGGTAAGTCTTACCCCTCCCAACTTCAGGAGCTGCTCGGCGATAAGTATAAGGTTGGTAACTACGGCGTCAGTGGTCGCACGCTGCTCCGCAACGGCGATTATCCTTATTGGAAAGAGAAGGCCTACCAGAACGCCCTCGGGATGAATCCCGATGTCGTCGTGATCATGCTCGGCACCAATGACACCAAGCCCCAGAACTGGAAGTTCGAGGCGGAGTTTGTCGGCGATTATCGCGACTTGGTGAAATCATTCCAGAGCCTGGCTGCGAAGCCGAAGGTCTTTATCTGTCGCCCGGTGCCAGTCCCAGGTAAGGGTAATTATGGCATCAATGAAGAGAATGTGCAGAAGGAGATTCCGCGTCTCGATGCGCTGGCCAAGGAACTCGGCTGCGAAGTGATCGACATGCATGCCGCCCTTGAGAAGAAGCCCGAACTCCTGCCTGACCGCGTCCATCCGAACACAGAAGGCGCCGGCGAGATGGCCAAGGCCGCGGCCAAGGCCATCACGGCAAAGTAAGCGGCTAGTGCCGGCCGGGTTTAGGGGCGATCTGGGCAAGAACGCGGCCAGACGCTTCCCGTAGTTGTTGCCAGCGAGGGGAGGGGTGGTCCGGCCCGTGCGCGATGAGTTGCAGGGTGCTGCGCCATTCGAGTACGGCCCGTTCCATGTCGCCTGCACCAGGCCCATGTCCTTCCGCATCCACCGGCGGGATCTTGCCATGGAGGGCGAAGGCCTTGAGGGATTCGGCACATCCCTCGCCGAAACCAGCGGGGAGTCCTTCGCGGAGGTAGCCTTCCGCGGTGAGGGATTTATATTTCAGACGGCAACAGGCCCCGAGTCGGCTGGAGTTACGGGCGACGGCGGCGACCCGTTCGCCGGCGCGGAGCTCTGCGAGGTCCCAGGCGACGGCCTCCGCGTCATACGACTTATCCTCGAGGGCGGCCGCGACGGCGAGGCCTTCGCCGTGTTGAAAGAGTGAGGCGATTTCACCGCGTTCGGTGGGAATACCCGATGGGTCGATCAGCCCGAGCTTACGCCAGAGTCGCCCCGCCTTGGCGGTGTGTAGCGTGCCACCGCTCAGGACTTCGCGCAGATTAATATCTTGCTTCTCTGTGATGCGCATCGGCGGATTCATCAGCAACTGGTTCTCCGCATCGGGCCAGACTTTCACTTCGGCTTCGGTGTAGTCCAGTTTGAGTTGGACGCTGTCGCGGCCGAGGAAGAGCCCACCGTGGGCGCGTCCGCCTTGAGTGAGTTTTGGCATGAGCGGCAGAATTTCTTTTTCGAGAAGTTCAAGTTTCCAAGTC
The DNA here is from genome assembly GCA_903889525.1 of uncultured Opitutia bacterium. Taxonomy (GTDB): domain Bacteria; phylum Verrucomicrobiota; class Verrucomicrobiia; order Opitutales; family UBA953; genus UBA953. The sequence goes on from CAISXT010000159.1 coordinate 1,872, forward strand.
CGCTGCGGCCCTCTATCACCTTCGACTCGCCGTAATGATTTCAGGAGCCAGTCAGCGGGCACGAGTTTGCCGGCGCCGCTTTCCTTGGGAAAGTGTGCCAGCGTCACCGTCCGTCCGTAGATGGGTTGGCTATCGATTGTTTCGAGTTTGCAGGGAGTACCGAAATTTAGCTCACGGAGGGCGTCGGGTTTGGATAAGGCAGGATGCCAGGTGCCCTTTACGAAGATGAGGGCCTCTTTAAATTTGACGCGATGCGTGGGCCGTTCGCGTTGCCAGAGGCCATTCTTGCCTTGGATTTCGTGAATCTGCCGAACGACGCCGGCGGACGGTGCGGGCGTAGATTCTTCGGAGGTATCGAGGCTATCGAGTGCGAGGTCGATGTGCTCTTTGGTGAAAAGTGAGGCGGCCAGTTTGCGGGCAGTAGCGATGGGCTGCGGTGCTCGGCGCATCAGCGAGAGGAAGGCGGGCCAATCGAGACCTTCGCTGCGATGGAGTTGGAGTGGTTTAGCTTCCCCTAGTCGAGGTGAGTCTCCGGTCCAGAGGGCGTAGCCGCGTTCATCCAGTCCGCGCCGGCCGGCGCGACCGAACATTTGCAGAAGTTCGTCCGGGCGGATTTCTTTTTCGGCGTGATCGGCGGCGTACCGGCGATCCGTGACGAGCACCGAGCGGAGTGAGAAATTAATGCCTGAGGCTAGGCCAGTGGTGGCGACCACGACGCTGAGCCGGCCGGCCTTGGCCCAAGGCTCAATGAGTTCGGTCCGTTGCTCGAACGTCAGCCCGCTGTGGTGAAGCCCGACCCCTTGGCGGAGGAGGCGATTCAGGTCATCCCCGGCACAGGCACGCTGGCTGGGGGAGAGTTGGGGGCCGTTGCCGAGGGGGAGACCGGCGGCGATGTCGCGGGCAATATGCTCGGCCGCCCGGCGGCGGGGGGCGAAGACCAGGACGGGCCCGAGGTCGGCCAGGACCGCACGAATCACCGCCCGGGCAATATGACCCTTGATGCCGGCTGGTTCGCGGGTTTCCAGAGCGTCTAGAGAGATTTCCTCGAGCGGGATCGGGCGGGTATGTTCCTCAACCAGGGTGACCTTGCGCCCGAGTGAACGCAGCCAGTCAGCTACAGCCTTGGGGTTGGAGACGCTGCCACTGAGGAGTAAGAGCTGGGTCTGCGGAGGGGCGATGGCCAGGACGGTTTCGTAGGCCGCCCCACGACGTTGGTCGGCCAGCATCTGATATTCATCTACCACGAGTAGGTCTGGGTGCCGGCCTTCGAGGAAGCGATGACGTTGGGTCTCGAGGGTGGCGACGATGACGGGGGCGCCTAGGTTGTCGCTGATATCGCCCGTGGCGATGCCCACATCCCAGCCTTGGGCGAGCCATTCGGACCGTTTGTCATTGGCCAGGGCTCGGGTGGGCACCGTGTAGACGGCCTGGCCGCGATGGCCGCCCTTGATGAGCAATTCGAAGACGTAGGTCTTACCGGCCCCCGTGGGCGCTTGGATTACCACGTCCTCGCCTTGGCGGAGGGCGCGCAGGGCGGCTTGTTGCCAGAGGTCGGGTAGGATGATCCGTGATTCCGCCATGGCTCTTTTCCATCAAAGGGCGGATGGGCGGATACGCAAGCCGCAGGGGTTTGCGGTTGCGAGATTTCCGCTGCCCGTGCTACGACACTTGTCGCATGGCCATCAGCACCGATCTCGCCCGAGGGCTCAAGAAAGTCGACAAGGACCTCGACTTCATGATGACGTGTTTCGTCGAGGTGCTTGAGCAGCTCGATCATAAGGATCTCGCCGGCACTTTGCCCTGGATGGGTAAGCGCAAATTACGCGGGGTGCAGATCTTTTCCTACCGCGGCGTGCAGGCTTACTCGATTGCCTTTCAGTTGCTCAACATGGTCGAGGAGAATGCGTCTGCTCAGTCTAAGCGGCTGCGCGAGGACAAGCACGGCCTCGCTTCGGATCCCGGCTCTTGGGGGCGCGCGCTCCGTGCGCTCGTCGATGCGGGTCTAACCGATAAGCAGATTGCCAAGCGCCTGAATCGCATGCGTGTCGAGCCAGTGCTCACCGCCCACCCGACCGAGGCTAAGCGCGCCACCGTTCTGGAGATTCATCGCGAGATCTACAAGCTCCTCGTCCGTCGCGAAAACAACATGTGGACCGTCGCCGAGCAGCGCGCGATTCGCGAGGAGATCAAGGTCGCGCTCGAACGCCTCTGGCGCACGGGCGAAATCTATCACCAGAAGCCCGACGTGGCGTCGGAGCTCCGTAATATTAATTACTTCCTTTCCAAGGTCTTCCCGGATGCCGTGGTCAGTATGGACCTGCGCCTGCGCCAGTCCTGGGAAGAAGCTGGTCTGGACCCGGCTCGCATCGAACACCCAGATTCATTGCCCCAAATCGCCATGGGCACCTGGGTCGGCGGGGATCGCGACGGCCACCCCTTGGTCACCTCCGAGGTCACCACGCGGGCGCTTAACCTTTTCCGCTCCACCGCGCTCGCGATCTGCAACGAGCGGATTGAGACGCTCGGGCAGCGCCTTTCACTCGGCGATCACCTCCAGGAGCCGCCGGCTATCTTTATTCGTCAGGTCGAGAAGCATGCCGCGGCGCATGGCGAAGCTGGACAGGCTGCGGTCGACCGTAACATCGGCGAGACTTGGCGCCAGTATATCAATCTGGTCCACCTGCGCCTGCCGAACCCCGAAGGCGAACTCGGTCCCGGCCAGCACCGCACGCCCGAAGGCGTTATCGCCGACTTGCTGTTCCTGCGTGAGACCCTCGTCGAAGTCGGCGCTGGTCGCATCGCGCGCGCGGAGCTCGATCCGCTCCTCCGCTTCCTGCGCACCTTTGGTTTCCACATGGCCTGTCTGGATATTCGCCAGAACAGCGCCTTCCATGACAAGGCCATCGGGCAGCTCCTGGCCGCCACCGGTCAGACTGACACCCATTACGCCCAGTGGGATGAATCCCGTCGCCTCGGTTTCCTAGATTCCGAGCTGCGCTCGACCCGTCCGTTCCTGCGTGAGCAGGCGAGCATCGGTCCCGAAGCCGACGCCGTGGTGGCGTGTCACCGCGCCCTCGTCACACACATCGACCAATATGGCGCCGCTGGACTCGGTTCGCTGATTGTCAGCATGACCCGCTCGGTCTCGGACCTGCTCTCCGTCTATCTGCTCGCCCGCGAGGCGGGGCTCACCGCTGGCGGCTCCGACGATGCTTACTGCCTGCTGCCCGTCGTCCCGCTCTTCGAGACGATTGGCGACCTCGAACGCAGTACGGGCATCATGGATGCGTTCCTGTCCCATCCGATGACGAAGCGCACGCTACAGGCTCGCCGTGACGCGGGCATCACCGATGGGCTGACCCAGCAGGTGATGATTGGTTACTCCGATTCCAATAAGGATGGCGGCATCCTGGCCTCACTCTGGAATCTTTATCGGGCACAGAAGAATCTCACCGCGATCGGCGAGAAGCATGGCGTCCGGATCGTCTTCTTTCATGGCCGTGGTGGCACCATTTCCCGTGGCGCTGGCCCGACTCATCGCTTCCTCGACGCGCTTCCCCAGGGTTCGATTCAGGGCGAGCTGCGCGTGACTGAGCAGGGCGAGAGCATCACCCAGAAGTACGCCAACCACATCACCGCGGTGAATAATCTCGAGCTGCTGACCGCTGGCGTGACTCAGAATACCTTCCTGCACGACGTCGCCGTCCGTAGTGAGACTGCGCAATCGAAGGTCATGGATCGTCTCGCCGAGTTCTCCCGCGAAACCTACCAGTCGCTCATCCAGACCCCGCGATTCATTGAGTTTTTCCGGCAGGCCACCCCGATCGATGTCATTGAAGCTAGCCGGATTGGTTCGCGTCCTTCCCGTCGGACCGGCGCCGCCTCCTTGGAAGATTTGCGCGCCATTCCGTGGGTCTTTGCCTGGAGTCAGGCGCGTTTCTATCTCTCGGGCTGGTATGGCGTCGGTTCCGCTCTCGCTCGCCTCAAGGAAGAAGACCCCAAGGGTTTCGAGGTCATCCGTAAGAACTACGATGACTGGCCGCCCTTGCGCTACATGCTGAAGAATGCCTCCACGAGCGTCCTGGCTTCCAATCGGAGTATGATGAAACTCTACGGTGGCCTCGTGACCGACAAGAAGCTGCGCAACCTGTTCCTCGGGGGAATCTTGGCGGAGCATAATCTCACTCGGAAGATGTTGGATGAACTTTCCGGTTCGAAACTCAGCGAAGGTCGCCCGCGTCTCCTTAAAGTCATCGCGCTGCGCGAATCCGCAATCGACCTCCTGCATGAGCAGCAGGTTGCGTTGCTCAAGGACTGGCGCAAGAAGGTGGCCGATGGCGACCGCAAGGAGGCCGATGCGCTGCTGCCCCAGATGCTCTTGTCCTTGAACGCCATCGCCGCCGGCCTCCAGGCCACGGGCTGATTCGGTAAGCGATCAAAGCAGAAGGCCGGCTTCCGTGAGGAGGCCGACCTTCTTGTTATCAAGGCTTTTCAGGCGTCAGACGTGCTTCCAGAAGTCCATCAGGAAGCGCGTGGCTAGCTGGGCGATCAGCACGATGTTCCAGAAGATCAGCTGCAGGCCGAGGGAAGGGCCGAAGCCCATACTCAGGACCTGGGCGGAGGCGCTGGTGACCAGGAGGACGACCGTGGCGGTGCAAAGGGAGATGACCAGGACTTCGACGGACTTCGGGATGAAGCCGGAAAGGCTCGTGTCGGCCATGCAGATGGCGGCGAAGGTCAGCGCGACGGAGATGAGGCCCGTGAGGCCGATACCGAAGATCGTGCCGTCCTTGCCGAAGAAGTGGTTGGCAGCGAGGCGGCCGAGCAGGGGGATGTAGACGACCACCATCGCGAGGGCGACCCAGAAGCCCGGAGAGGCGTAGGTCTGGCCGAGGATCAGCGAGGAATATTTGGTCACCGCGCTTTCGACGGCGTGATTCACGACGGCGTCTTTAAGGGGATTGGTCAGGGCGAGGAGCACGTCCGAAACCTACTCTTCACAGTCCTCTTGTCCACGCCTAAGGCGTGGCTCAGCGGGTCCACGCCTCGTGGGCCGAGGCCCAGAGGTCGTAGTTCAGCGGGCG
>CAISXT010000160.1 GCA_903889525.1 uncultured Opitutia bacterium
ATGTCGCCAAGCACGGCGGGATCAGCGCGGCGGTCCGCCACATCCCGTACGGCATCCAGCAGCCGGCTGTGAGCGGCCAGATGGCCTCACTGGAAGATCAGGCCGGCATCCGGCTTTTCGAGCGTACCCCCTTCCGGCTCACGGCGGCTGGCAAGAAACTCTTCGCCCATATCGAGCCATTCTTCAATGGGTTGCCGGCCGTGGCGGATAAGCTGCGGGGCGAGGATAAGCCCGAGTTACGGCTCGGTGCCGCCGAGCTTCTCCTATTGCATCACATCCCGACGGTGACTCGCCGTCTGCGCACGCAATTCCCCAAGCTACTGCTCAGCATGCGTTCGGGTTATCAGACGCAGTTTGAGACCTGGTTGGCTGATGGGGTTATTGATATCGCCGTGGTGCCCATTGAGGAACGCCCGAACGTAAAGTTCCGCCAGCTGCGCCTGACGCGCGTGCCGCTCGTTTTGATTGTCCCACGCAAGTCGCCCATCAAGACCGCGGCGGAACTCTGGAAGCACAAGAAGATCACCGAGCCGCTGGTCGGCCTGCCTCTGGCGACCACCGTCATGCGGAGTTTCCAGCGCGACTTAAAGCGACGGAGCGTCACGTGGAATCAATCAATCGAAGCCACATCCATGGAGCTCGTTACCAGCTATGTCGCCAATGGCGAAGGCTATGGGGTGAACCTCGCGCTGGGCGGTGGGGCTGATCATCCGGAAGTACGGGCCTTACCGCTTGATGATTTCAAGCCCATGAGTGTCGGCCTTATGTGGAAGGGCGAACCCTCCGAGCTGGTGCGTAGTGCGCTCATTGAACTTCAGCGCTACACCCGCGAGACTTGGCCGGAGTGGTCGATCGACGACGAACTGCCCGCGGCGAAGGGTGCCCGTAAGGTTCGGTAAGGAGGGCGGATTTTAGAAATTCAACCTGGGGCGAGTTCCTTGTTGGACCGACTTGACATGCTTAAGGAGTAATACATTGTATTACCCATGCATAAAAAACTGACCAAGCTCGGTAATTCCCAAGGACTCGTTTTCGATGCCGCTCTGATGGAGCTCGCCCGCCTTAAGGTCGGGGATGACGTCAATGTCGAGGTGCATGAAGGCGGCACGATCACCATTACCCCTCTCCGCCCTCGGCCCTCCAAGGAGGAAGTAACGGCGGCCGTCCGCGGCGTGATGAAGAACTATGCCCGCACGATGCGGAAGCTCGCGTGAAGATCACGCCGGAGAATTGCTTCCACCTTTCGGTGGAAATCGTTCGTGAAATCCAGGCGGCGGCACTGGCGGGTTTCGGCGGTGCCGACGGCCTGCGCGAACCTTCGTTACTGGAATCCGCCGTCGCGGCCCCGCAGGTCACCATCGGAGGTTTCTCGCCGTTTGCAGATCTCGCTGAAGTCGCGGCGGCTTATCTTTTCTACCTTTGCCGGAATTACCCGTTTCTGGATGGGAATAAACGGACGGCTTTGGGTGCGGCCTTGGTCTTTCTCCGTTTGAATGGCGTGAAGCCGAAGCCTGATTCGGTCAAATGGGAGCAGCTCACCTTTGCAATCGCCGACTCGAAGATTGATCGCGAAGAGGCTACGAGGCTGTTGAGAGCCTTGTTGCCGAAGGTCGCCAAGAAGCCGAGGAAGAAGAAGTAAGCGAGGGCTGGAGGACTCGAGGATGGGAGAGAGGTGAAGGAGAGTATGGAGTATCGGGGGAGTGATTATCTTGAGGTAGGGGCAGCACTGCGTGCTGCCCTAGTTCTCGTTTCGGGTGGCAGGTGGCGGCCCCGGGGTTCAGGTGGCGGGGTAAATATGGCGCTCAAAGGGAGACGGAAACCGGATGATTGGGCTGCGGCTGTCTTGAGGTAGGGACGTGATCACTATCGCGTCCTAATCTGAGTCGTGCGTTCGGCGGCAGAGGACATCACGTGGTGCTGTCCCTACCTCGATCCAGGCACCAGGAAATTTCATCCTGCCACCCGCCACCTGAGGCTACCACCCGCCACCCGAAACGGGAATGTCCCTCTGGTCAACTGAGCCTCCGGGCCTCTGGGCCTCTGTTTTAAGGCAATTTCGGCACGGAATGACTCTCCTTTCTTTTTGACGAACCGCCGGGGAGTCCCATCGTCAACCGACTCAGGACAGTCCGATGGTGTAATGGTAGCACAGGAGATTCTGATTCTCCTTGTCTAGGTTCAAATCCTAGTCGGACTATTTCCTGAAA
>CAISXT010000161.1 GCA_903889525.1 uncultured Opitutia bacterium
AAGATCGACACCACCGGCGAGTTCGCCTCCGGCAAGACCTACCAGGACTTCGCCGGTTTCCGCGACATCCTGCACGATACCCGCGAGGAACAGTTCACCCGCCACCTCATCCGCCAGCTGCTCGCCTATAGCACCGGTCGCCTCATGGAGCCGGCCGACGAGTTCGCCGTCGACCGTATCCACGAGAAGGTGAAGCAACAGGGCCTCGGCCTGCGCAGCCTCGTCGTCGAGTGCCTGACCAGCGACGTCTTCCGGTCGCGCTGAGCCCAGGGACCGAAAGGGGCCTGGCCTTGGCCGATTAGGACATGCCTACGCCCGATTATCGACCTACGTCAGGCTTGATGTTCAAAAGCCACGGGACAAACTGTGTCCATGCGGCAGAAAGCACCCCTCCTTTCGTTTGTCCTCACGGTCATCGCCGGGCTAGCCTTCGCCGCCGCCGACCCCTCCGCGTCTGGCCCGCATAAGACCTCCGAGATCGAATTCCCCGAACTCGTCGACGCCAGCCGTAGACAGGCCTCCGAGCCCCAGAAGGGCATCCGAAGGATCCTCGGTGAGCGCCGCGCCGAGAAAACCAGCGCCGGCCGCAAGGTGCCCGTCAAAGTCCATCTTCCTGTCGGAGAATCCAAGTGCCCCGTCGTCGTCATCTCACATGGCGCGGGCGGCGATCTCGACACGCATTTCGCCCAAGCCCGACATCTCGCCACGCATGGCTACGTCGTCCTGTGCGTGGAGCACGTCGGCAGTAATCGCGAAAAGATGACCCAAGGCCTTCAGCTGATGAAGAACATAGACGCGATGATCCATGATTCTGCGGAAATCACGGCCCGTCCGCAGGATATCACTTTCGTCCTGAACCAAGCCGAGATCTGGAATCAATCCCACCCCAGGCTAAAGGGACGGCTCGACCTCGAGCACGTCGGCATGATGGGCCACTCCTACGGGGCTTTCACCACCATGGTAACTTGCGGGATGCGGCCGGCGCTCGACTGGATCGTCCCGACGATCCCTCCGGGCAAAGGCCTCGGAGCGTCGCAGCGCGAGAAGCGGATCGACTGCGGAGTGGCGCTCTCTCCGCAGGGCGTAGGCGAACCTTTCTTCATCAGCGAAAGCTTCGACGGCCTGCAAGTGCCGCTGCTGGGCATCTCCGGCACGCTCGACAAGCAGCAGAACGGACTTTCAGCCGAAAACCGGAAGGAAGGCTTCGCCCTCTGGCCGCCATCGGGCCATCGGTTCGTCTGGTTGGACGGAGCCAAACATCTCGACTTCACGGACTCCACGGGGGCTGACCGCAAGGCGACGCCTTCGCCGACTCGCGAGGACGTCCAGCCGGTCACCCGAGCCGCCACCCTGCTCTTTTTCGAGACCCACCTGAGAGGCGATGCCGAGGCTGGCAAGCAACTGACCCAGGCCGGACTGCGCCCCTACCTCAAGGGAAAGATCAACCAGGTCGAAGTGCTGGCGAAGTAGCCAGCCAAGGTGAGACGATAGTGCCACCCTCTGGAACATCGGGCGTAGCAAGCCGTCGGAAGAAGAGTAGAATGAGAAAAGGTTAGCCTTACCCCAGCCCCGCCCATGATCCGACTCCCCGCCCTCGCCCTCCTGCTGCTCAACGCGGCCGTCCTGGGTGCGGCCGTCGACTTCGATAGAGAAATCCGTCCGCTCCTCCAGGAGCGCTGCGTGGAATGCCACGGACCCAAGAAGGTTAAAGCCAACCTCCGGCTCGATGCGAAAGCTCGTGCCTTCAAAGGCGGTGAGTCAGGGCCAGCCATCATCGCCGGGCAGCCCGAAAAATCGCCCCTCCTCCAGCGGCTCACCACCACGGATGAAGATCAGAAGATGCCGCCCAAGGGTGCACCCCTGACGGCCGCACAGGTGGCCGCCGTCCGAAGCTGGATTGAAGCCGGTGCTATCTGGCCAGAGAATGAACTCGAACGAGCCGCCTCGCGGGACCCGCGCCTCGACCACTGGTCCGTCCAACCGTTGCGGACGGAGTTCGGTCAGGCCAAATCGATTGATGATTTCGTTGCCGCCAAGCTGAAGTCCGCCGGCCTCACCCTTTCGCCCGAGGCGGATCGGCGGACGCTCATCCGTCGCCTCAGCTTCGACCTGCACGGCCTACCCCCCGAACCCGAACGCGTTGAACGCTTCGTCCAAGATGCCGATCCGAAGGCCTACGAGAAACTCGTCGATGAGATGCTCGCCTCGCCTCGGTACGGTGAGCGCTGGGCGCGACACTGGCTCGATATCGCCCACTACGCGGATACCCACGGCTTCGAACGTGATCAACTCCGCCCGAATGCTTGGCGCTACCGGGATTACGTCATCGATTCGCTGAATGCCGATAAGCCGTACAACCTCTTCATCAAGGAGCAGATTGCAGGTGACATCCTCGCACCAGCGGCCCCGCCGTCCGTCATTGCCACGGGCTTTCTCGCGGCCGGTCCGTGGGACTTCGTCGGCCATGTCGAAACCCGCAGCGACGTCTTAAAGCGCGCCGCGCGGGCGGGTGACCTCGACGATATGGTGACACAGGTGATGACCTCGACGATGGCCATCACGATGAACTGTGCGCGCTGCCACGACCATAAGCTCGATCCGATTTCCCAGAAGGAGTATTACGGACTTTGGGCCGTCTTTGCCGGCGTGAAGCGTGAAGACCGAACCATCGACGCAACTGAGCAGAATCGCTACGCCGCCGACAAGAACCGCCTGGCCAAAACCCTGTCCGATTTAAATAGCCAGATTGCCCAACTCAGCGGGCAAGGCTTCGAGCTCGCTTCGCTTCTGCCCACCGAGAGCGGCATCGACTATCGCACCGGCAAGATCACCAAGGAAAAACAGGGCTACCACAGCGGCCTGCCGGTCAATACCCTGCAAAAGGTCGATCAAGTCCCCGGCGTCCTCGCCATCTTCGTCCCCGACGGCAAAGGCACCGTCATGGTCGCCGCCAATACTCCGGTCAAGGGCATCCCAGCGACCAACGGCCACACCTGGGACGCCATCGCTAACCGTCCACTTAATGCGCAAGAAAGCACCAAACTGAACGGCACCGACTTCAAGACCAAGGGCCACACGATACTCGGCATGCACGCTAACAGCGGCATCACCTTTGACCTGCCGAAACTGCGCGAGCTCAGCCACCAGCGCACCATGCGCCTTACTGGCCTCGTGGGCTTCGGCGCCGGGGCAGCCGCCGCAAATTCGCGCGCGGACTTCACCGTCTACGTCGACGCGGAACTTAAATTCCAGAAGCTCAAGATGCGGAAGAATGAGACGGCCGCCCTCGACATTGAAATCCCTGACTCCGCTAAGACGCTCACCCTCGTCGCCACGGATGGCGGCGACGGCATCGGCAGCGACCTGCTTTTTATCGGTGACCCGAAACTGCAAATGAGCGGAGCGGAGACCAAGCTGACCCCCGCCGACTTGAAGCGCCTCACCGCCCTGCGCGCGGAGGCCAAGCTCGCCGAAGCCTCCCTCGCCAAGCTTACTGAGCCCGCCAAAGTCTACGCCGCCGTCCCGCAAGCCACCGTGGCCGTCATTAAAATCAACCGCCGCGGCAACCCCGAGGACACGGGAGCTGAGGCCGAGCCCACCGCGTTCGCCTGGGCCAAGCACGCCCCGGTGGCCTTCGGCGGAAATGAACTACCCGAAGGCGACCGCCGCCTCGCTCTCGCCGAGTGGATCACCCACCCAGAGAACCCCCTAACACGCCGGGTTATCGTCAATCGCCTTTGGCACCACCACTTCGGTCAGGGCATCGTGGCCACCCCGAGCGATTTCGGTCTGGGCGGCGATCGCCCCAGCCACCCCGAACTGCTCGACTGGCTCGCCGGTGAATTTCAGCGCAACGGCTGGCACCTCAAACCACTCCACCGACTGATCGTCACCAGCTCGACCTATCGCCAGTCCTCGCGGACGACCGACACCAAAGCCACAAACCTCGACTCCGCCAATCGCCTGCTCTGGCGCCAGAACCCGCGACGCCTCGACGCCGAATCTCTCCGCGACGCCGTCCTAGCCACCAGCGGAAAACTGGACCTCACTCAAGGCGGCCCGGGCTTTAAGGACTTCGACTACATCGAGGCCTACGCCCCAATCTATAATTACGTCTCACCCGATAAACCCGAGCTGTGGCGCCGCAGCATCTATCGTTTCATTGTCCGGACCACCCCGCACACCTTCCTGACCGCATTGGATTGTCCCGATCCAGCCAATCTCGCGCCCGCCCGCATGCGCACCACCACGGCAATCCAAGCCCTCGCCTTGTCCAACAACGAATTCATGCTTCGTCAGGCCACGCATCTAGCCGCCCGCGTTGAGAAAGAAGGCGGCAACCGGTCAGCCGCGATTCGCCGCGCCTTTGCGCTCACCTTCCAGCGGGAGCCGCTGCCGACCGAGCTACAGGCTGCCGAGACATTGGTCGCGAAAGACGGCCTCTTCGCGCTCTGCCGCGCCCTGCTCAACGCGAACGAGTTCGCCTACCTCGACTGACCACCGCCATGGACTCACCCTACTCCTGTAATCGTCGCCAGCGCATGGTCGGGCGTCGGGATTTCCTCTGGGAACTCGGTGGTGGTCTCGGCGGCGTCGCCCTCGCCGCGATGCTCAACGAGGCGCAAGCTGCGACCGGTCCAGCCAGCCGCAACGGCCTGCACCATGCCGCCAAGGCCAAGGCGGTCATCCAAATCTTTTGCCCGGGCGGACTCAGCCACGTGGACACTTGGGACTACAAGCCCGAGCTGACGAAGCGTCAGGGCAAGCCGTTTGATACCGACGGCAAAGTACAGTTCTTCGCCTCCAAGCCGGGCAACTGCCAGGGCAGCTACTGGCCGTTCCGTCAGCACGGCCAAAGCGGACGCTGGATGAGCGACCTCTTCCCGCAACTCGCCGGCAAGGTCGATGAGATGGCCTTCATCCATTCCATGCAGAGCAAGTCGGCGCTCCACGGTCCGGCAATGTTCATGGCTAACAGTGGGTTCATCCTGCCGGGCTTCCCGAGCATGGGCGCATGGGTCACCTACGGCCTCGGCAGCGAGTCCGCCGATCTACCCGCATTCGTCGTCCTCCCCGACCCACGCGGCCTCCCGCCCGGCGGCGTTATCAACTGGGGCGCCGGTTTCCTCCCCGCGATCCACCAAGGCACCACGCTAAACAGCGACCCCTTGCAACCGCCGCTCCAAGACCTCTTCCCGGCGAAGGAGTTTTCCCACCTCCGCGGTGACGCCGAGAAGTCCTCGCGCGATTTCCTCGGAGCCCTCAACCGCGCCCACGCCGAGACCCGGGGAGCCAATTCCGAACTCGAAGCCCGCATCGGCGCCTACGAACTCGCCGCCCGCCTGCAACTCAGCGCACCTGAAGCGACGGACCTCACCGGCGAAACCGAGGCGACCAAAAAACTCTACCGACTCGACCACGCGGACATCGGCACCTTCGGCCGCCAATGCCTGCTGGCCCGACGCTTGGTCGAACGCGGCGTCCGCTTCGTGCAGATCTACTGCGGAGCCGAGAACACTGGCGCCAAAAAGATCCGCCCCAATTGGGATAGCCATGAAGACCTCGTGCGCGACCACGGCTACTGGGGTCCGATCCTCGATAACGGAGCGGCCGCGCTACTGACAGACTTGAAATCCCGCGGGCTCCTCGACAGCACGCTGGTCACCTGTACCAGCGAGTTCGGACGCCAACCCGCCGCCCAAGGTAAAGGACGAGATCATAACTCTGGCGCCTTCACCGCCTGGATGGCCGGTGGCGGCATCAAGGGCGGCAGCGCCTACGGCAGCACCGACGACCTCGGGGCCAAGGTCGCAGAGAACCCGGCCTATTGCTACGACCTGCACGCGACCGCCCTGCACCTACTCGGCGTCGACCACGAGAAGCTGACTTTCTACAACAACGGCGCCAAACGACGTCTGACCGACGTCCATGGCCACGTCATTAAGCCGCTCCTCGCCTAACGCCCAGTTACCGGCGGGCGGTGTGAGGCACTAAATTGAGATGGAATGGCCGGAAGGAGAGGCTATGCCTTGAGCATGCCCCTGCACCCCGCACGCCTCCTTGCCCTGGTGTCATTCAGCCTGCTCACCGCAGCCGAGCCACCGTCGCCCAAAGCCAAAGCGCCAGATCAAATCGCCTACCTAACCGCGGAGGCCGCCGGACCCGACTTCCTCCTGCAAGGTGAATTCGAAGTCAAAGGCACCGGTGCCGACATCATCGCGCTCGGGGGTGATCAATATCGGTTAGTAATCTTCAAAGGCGGCCTGCCCGGTGCGGGTTGGGACGGTTCACCGCGCCAAGAACTCGACGGCAAGCGCGAGGGCGCGGCGGTTCATTTCGCAGCCAAGACCGGCGGCTCCACCGCCTCCCTGAAAGACGGTACGCTCTTGCTCACGCTCGCTGGCGCCGAAGTCGCGCCCCTCCACCGCCTCGTCCGCCACAGCTCGACGGAAAACGCTCCCGCCCCTCAAGGGGCAAAGGTTTTGTTCGACGGTAAAAACGCCGACGCCTGGAAAGGCGGCAAGGTTGATGATCGCGGCTTCCTCCGTTGCGGGACCACGTCCAAGGACTTGTTCAAGGACTACACGATGCACCTCGAGTTCTTCCTGCCCTTCAAACCCTACGCCCGCGGTCAGGGTCGGGCAAATAGCGGCGTTTACCACCAGGACCGCTACGAGGTGCAGGTACTCGATAGCTTCGGCCTCAAAGGAGAGAACAACGAATGCGGAGGCATCTACACCATCTCCGCACCAAAGACGAACATGTGCTACCCTCCCCTGCAGTGGCAGACCTACGACGTCGACTTCACCGCCGCCCGCTTCGACACCGAAGGCAAGCGCACCGCCGCCGCCCGAATCACTGTGCGCCACAACGGCGTGCTCATCCAAGATAACGTCGAGCTTATGCACACCACCACGAGCAGCGGCATCAAGACCATCACAAGCACCCCCGGACCCTTTCAACTCCAAGAACACGGCAACCCAGTCTACTACCGCAATATCTGGGTCCTCGAAAAATAAGTCCTCAAGCGAAGGAACCACCGGGATTCCGGCGGGGTCAAAATTCAGTCCGTCACCCTTCGCCCTTGTGAGATAATAGTGCCAACCCCGGAGACGGTGACGGTAGCCTTTTTGACTTTAGGTGTTAATATCAAACGACCCCCAAGCCTCGCCTCCATGCGTGCCCTCCCCGCCACCCTCGCCGCTTGGCTGCTCACCGCAGCCAGCCTGAGTGCGGCTGTGGATTTTGACCGCGAGATTCGCCCGCTCCTCCAGGACCGTTGCGTGGAATGCCATGGACCAAAAAAGAATAAGGCGGAGCTTCGTCTCGACGCCAAGTCGTTCGCCCTCAAAGGCGGCGAATCGGGTCCGGCCTTCGTCGCTGGCAATGCAGCCAAGTCTCTCATCTTCGAACGCATCACGACGCAAGACGATGACAAGAAGATGCCACCCAAGGGCGAGCCACTCACGGCAACCCAGACGGAAAAGATCCGACAGTGGATTGCCGAGGGCGCGATTTGGCCCGAGAACGACGCCGACCTAGCGGCACGCCGCAACCCGCGCCTCGACCACTGGGCCTACCAACCCATCCGCCGACCAGCGAACGGCCGTTCGATCGACGACTTCATCGCATCAGGATTGAAGTCCAAGGGACTGACGATGTCTCAGCCAGCTGATCCGCGCATCCTCATCCGCCGGACTTACTACGATATTACCGGCCTGCCGCCCACGCCTGAAGAAGTGGCCGCCTTCGTCGCCGACCACTCAGATCATGCTTATGCCGCGATGGTCGACCGCCTGCTGGCCTCTCCGCGCTTCGGCGAGAAATGGGCCCGCCACTGGCTCGACGTGGCGCGCTTCGCGGAATCCGATGGCTTCGAGACCAACGTCGCCCGCCCCAACGCGTGGCCCTACCGCGACTACGTTATCCAGGCACTGAACGCCGATCTACCCTACGATCAATTCATCCGCGAGCAGCTTGCCGGTGACCAGCTCGGTGCCGACGCCGCGACCGGCTTCCTTGTCGCTGGCCCCTTTGATAAGGTGAAATCGCCTGACCCCGTCCTCACCGCGAACCAACGGGCCGACGAACTACACGACATCATCGGGACGACGGCTTCCGCCTTCCTGGGCACCACCCTAGCCTGTGCACGTTGTCACGACCACAAGTTCGATCCAGTCCCGACGACCGACTACTACGGCTTCATGGCCATCTTGCAGGGTGTCCAGCACGGTGAACGGGAACTCCGCACAGCCGGAACAAAGGAACGTGAGGCCAAGGCCGAGGCACTGCGCACCGAACTCAAGCCAATCGAGCAAAGCCTTCGTGGTTTCAAACCCAAGGCCTACCTCGGCCGTATCCTGCTGACCGACGAAGATGACGCGCGCCTCGCGCAACCAATCGCACCGACCAAGCAGAGCCATCACATCCCCTATGATAAGGGGACGGGTAAAGGGCTCGCCCAAGACCCAGGGGATTCCCAGCGCCTACCCAATCTAAGCGAGAGCTACCGCTGGTGGAATGCCGACAAACCGGGTGAAAACTTCCTGACCTGGAAACCCGCGCTGAGCGGAGAGGTGCGCATCTGG
Source organism: uncultured Opitutia bacterium (assembly GCA_903889525.1). GTDB lineage: Bacteria > Verrucomicrobiota > Verrucomicrobiia > Opitutales > UBA953 > UBA953. The sequence continues at coordinate 8,589 of CAISXT010000161.1, forward strand.
ATTTCCTGGGGCACTTGGACAACCCATGCTGCGGACGCCCGCTATGTCCTAGATCTCGATGGCGACCTAAAGACCACTGCTGACCAAGTCGAGATCGCGCGGATTAATCAGCAGTATTTCGCCGACGGCTCCCCAGCTGTGCCGAATGAGCGCCGCTGGAGCGGATTGAAGTCGGCGGGAATGCACCGCATCACCCCGAAGAGCATCCTCATCCTGCGCGCCGGCGATAAGGGCGGCCCCACCGCCGCGGACATCGCGGTCTTCGAGGAAGTCGTGCCAGGCACCGCACTCCCCTTACCACACCTCCGCGTCCCCGTGACGCAGCTCGCCAACGAAGAAGACTTCGCCCCGATTGACGCGAAGTTCGTTCGCTTCACCATCAACGCCTCTACCACCGAGGCGTGCATCGACGAGCTCGAGGTCTTCGACCTTGCTGGTAAGAATATCGCCTTGGGTGCTAAAGTATCTGTCTCGGGGCTGTACGCCAACGGCAAGAGCATCCACCAGACCCGCTTCCTTAACGACGGCAAATATGGCAATGCCAGTAGTTGGATTTCCTCCGAGAAAGGGGCCGGCTGGGCGCAGCTGGAGTTCACCGAGCCGACCCAGGTCAGCCGCGTCGTTTGGAGCCGTAACCGTGACCCTGCTAACCCCACCCTCAAGGACCGGCTCGCCACCGGCTACCGCATCGAGACCTCACTCGATGGCGTGAAGTGGACGCGCGTCGCTTCCAGCAACGACCGCCTACCAAGCTCCTTTAAGGAACGCATCACCTCCCTGCCCAGCCTCGGCGAAGTCCCCGCAGACAAGGCAGCTGAAGTGGCCGCGCTTTCCCGTCGTCAGACCGAACTACAGGCCGAGCTCACGAAGTTCACCGGTAACTCTAAAGGCTATGTTGGCAGGCTCGTACAACCAGGCCCGACCCTCCGCAAGCATCGCGGCGATCCGACCCAGCCACGCGAACCCGTGCCGCCTGGTGCGCTCTCACTCATTGGCACCAAGATGATCCTGCCAGCCGACGCACCCGAGTCGGATCGTCGCAAAGCCCTAGCCGACTGGATTGCCTCGAAGAATAATCCGCTGACCGCACGCGTCATCGTGAACCGCCTCTGGCACCATCACTTCGGTAGCGGCATCGTCGATACGCCGAGCGACCTCGGACTCAATGGCTCGAGGCCCACGCACCCGGAGCTCCTCGATTTTCTCGCTTCCGAACTCATGGACCACGGATGGTCACTGAAGCACGTGCATCGCCTCATCCTCAGCTCCCGCGCCTTCCGTCAGGATTCGAAACGCATCGAGCAGGCCGCCGCCCTCGACGCTTCCGCCCGGCTCCTCTGGCGTTACCCACCACGTCGCATCGAAGCCGAGATGCTGCGCGACTCCATGCTCGCGACCGCGGGACAGCTCGACTTCACGATGGGCGGCCCTGGCTTCGACCTCTTCGAGCCCATGACCAACTATGTGAAGGTCTACGTCACCAAGCAGGAGTTCCTGCCTGGTGACTACCGCCGTATGGTCTACCAATCCAAGCCGCGCGCGATGCTCGATGATTTCTTTGGTGCGTTCGACTGCCCTGACGCCGGCCAACCTCAGCCCAAGCGCAACGCCTCAATTACGCCCCTTCAATCACTCAACCTGCTTAACGGAAGTTTCTCCCTGAAGCAGGCCGCGGCCCTGTCCGACCGCTTGAAGCGGGAAGCCGGCGAAGACCCAGCCAAGCAGGCCGCCCGCGCCTTCGAGCTGCTCTTCCAGCGCGTCGCCAGTGGCGATGAACTCGCGGATGCGAGCCGCTTGATCACCGCCCAAGGACTGCCCGCCTTCTGTCGGGCGATGTACAACGCCAACGAATTCGTCCGCATCGAATGAACCATCTCCTCAACCGCCGCGGCTTCCTCAGCCGAACGCTCTCTGGCCTGAGCAGCATCGCCTTCGCCCACTTACTCACGCAAGACCGACTGCTCGCCGACTCGCCCCTGCGCCCGCCGATTGACCCAGCCAATCCTTACGCCCCGCGTCCGCCGCACAAGGAAGCCAAGGCCAAGCGCGTCCTCGTCATCTTCTGCTCCGGTGCGCTCAGCCACGTCGACACCTTTGATTACAAGCCCGAGCTCATCAAGCGGCACGACACCCCGATGCCGGGAAGCGAGGGCTTGGTCACCTTCCAAGGCGCCAACGGCAATCTCGTCAAACCCATCGCTGAATTCAAGCCGCGCGGGCAATCGGGCAAGATGGTCAGCGACCTCCTGCCGAACCTCGCCGAGATGGCTGACGAGATGTGCTTCATTCACTCGATGACGGGAAAGTCGAACACCCACGGCCCCGCCGAGAGCCAGATGGGCACGGGCTTCACGCTCGATGGCTTCCCGAGTATGGGCTCTTGGGTGACCTACGCCCTCGGGAGCGAGAATCAGAATCTGCCCGCGTTTGTCGCCATCCCTGACCCACGCGGAGTGCCCCAAAACGGCCCGCGCCACTGGAGCAGCGCTTTCCTTCCCGCCTCTTTTCAGGGCACGGCGTTCAGCGCCCAACGTGCGATCCCGAACCTTGCTCGCCCGGCCGAGATCACACCCGAGGCCGATCGCGCGACGCGAGACTACCTCCGGCGGCTTAATGACCAGCACCTCGAGAAGAACCCCGGTGACTCCGACCTGTCGGCCCGCATTTCATCTTATGAGCTTGCGGCCCGTATGCAGCTCAACGCCGCCGAACTTTCCGACCTCTCTGGCGAGTCCGCCGCGACTCGCGCCCTGTACGGCGCCGACGACAGCAACGTCAACAAGGCCGGGTTCGCTAAGAACTGCATCCTCGCCCGTCGCCTACTCGAGAAGGGCGTGCGCTTCGTCCAGCTCTTCAACGGATCGTACGCCATGGGCGAAGGCGTCGGCAACTGGGACGGCCACAAAAGCATTGTCAGCCAATACGGCGTCCACGCCCCCATCCTCGACCAGCCCGCCGCCGCCCTCCTCAAGGACCTCAAGGCCCGCGGCCTGCTCAAGGACACCTTGGTGGCTTTCGTGACCGAATTCGGTCGTATGCCCACCTTCCAAAAGGGTGCCAACGGCCGGGACCACAACCCAAAGGGGTTCACCATCTGGTTAGCCGGGGCCGGCGTGAAGCGCGGGTACAGCCATGGAGAAACCGATGATTTCGGGCATATGGCGGTCAAAGACGTCACGACCATCTACGACCTGCATGCCACCATGCTGCACCTGCTCGGCCTGGATCATGAACGCCTCAGCTTCTACAACAACGGGGTCGAACGCCGCCTCACCGACGTCCACGGCCACGTCATCAAGCCCATTCTGGCCTAAGCGCCGCCCGCAATATTGCGGGATATTTTGGGAACTTGCCCGCCGCCGCGAGGGTCACATAAATACCTCGGCGACCACCCCCCTTCGCCCCTCCCTTTTTTGTCACCCAAAATGTCTCTTCGCCGTCACCTTTCCCCGGCCTGCGTGCTCATTACCCTGAGCCTTGGCTTCACGACCGCCGTCCATGCGGCGGAACCCTACGAAGCCTTCATTGAGAAGCACTGCGTCCGTTGCCACGGACAGGATAAACAGAAAGGCGACCTGCGTTTCGATAAGCTTTCGCGCGACTTCAAACTGGGCGCCGACACCCACCACTGGGCCGAGGCCATGGAAAACGTGAACAGCGGCGAGATGCCACCGAAGAAGGACAAGGAGCCCAAGCCGACCCAGGCCGAGATCGCCGCCTTTGTCGCCAATCTCGACGCAGTGATCAAAGATGGCCGCGCTTCGCGCATGGCGGCGCGCCCTTCCGTCGCCCACTACCGCCTCAGCCGTAAGGAATATCAGAACACGGTCTATGACCTGCTGGGGGCGCGCTATAATCCCGCCATTCCAGGTGGACTGAATGAAGATTCCCTCTGGCACGGCTACGATCGCATCGGCTCCATGCTGTCGCTTTCGCCCTCGCACATTGATCGCTATTATCGTGCCGCCGACACCGTCCTCGACCGCAGCTTCCCCACGAAATCGAGCGAAGCCCGCAAGGTTCGTAAGACGGCCGAGGAGATGGGTTACGGTGACAAGAATTCCATGAAATCCATCCAGGAGTCGCTGGATAGATTCGGCATCAAGCGCCCACTGCGCTACCTCCTCTACCCAGGTCGCGTCCCGACGGCCCTCTCCCCTCAGTGGTTCGGCAAAACTGGCCCGGAACACAGCGGGCTCTACCGCATGCGCATCCAAGCTAGTGGCATTCGTCCACTGGGCGGCCAGCCTGCCCATTTGAGCATCGGCAAAGAGACCGGCGAAGAAACCGTGTCCGGCCTCATTGAATTCGATATCAACGCACCGGAAGACAGCCCGAAAGTCTACGAATTCGAGGTCTTCCTCGATATGCCTTCGAGCCTCAACTTCGCCGTCGTGGCCACGGAAGGCGTGGACCGCCGAGCTGGTGCCGCCTTCCGCAATGCCCTGACCAGCGGACCCGCCTATATCTTCACGCATAGCAGCGAAACGCGGACCCTGAACGCCAACGCCCCACAGATGTTCGATGACAAAGGACACAGCATTTTCTCCACGGTACTTGTCGATTGGATCGAATGGGAAGGCCCCCTGGAAACCAAAGCGGAAAAATCTCGTCGTGATGGCTTAATGCCTCCGGACAACGCCACACCTGAAGTGGTGGCGCAGTACCTGCAGCGCTTTGCCGAACGGGCCTGGCGTCGTCCCGTTCAGAACCATGAATTGGAAGAGTATCTTAAAACTTACCGCTCGGAACGCACCGCCGGCGAGAAGGTGGCCGAGGCCTACCGGGCCGCCCTGCAAGGCGTGCTCACCTCGCGCAATTTCATCTACCTCGTCGAGGGCGAGCCAAAAGCCCGGGAACAGCTCACGGACCACGAACTCGCCTCGCGCGTCTCGTATTTCCTCTGGAGTTCGATGCCGGATGACGGCCTCTTCACCGCCGCCAAAGGGAACACCCTCAAGGGAGAGGCGTTGAAGAAGGAAATCGACCGCATGATTGCCGACCCACGCACCAGCCGCTTCGTCGATGACTTCTCCCGCCAGTGGCTCCAATTAAACCGCGTGGGCATGTTCCCGCCGGATAAGAAGCTCTTCCCTAATTACGATCCATGGCTCGAGACGAGCATGCGCGGGGAAGTCGTCGAATATTTCCGCGAGATGTTTGGGAAAAACCAACCCGTGGAAGGCTTCATCCATTCCGACTGGACCATGGCGAACTCCCGCCTTTGCGATTTCTACGGCCTACCCGAGCCCAAGACGGAAGGCTTCCAGCGCGTCACGCTCAAACCTGAAGACCATCGGGGTGGCCTGCTCACCATGGGCGCCGTCCTCGGCCTCACCTCTGACGGCACCCGTCACCGCCCAATTCACCGCGGCGTCTGGCTGAGTGACGCAATCCTGGGCAAGACGCCCCCCTCTCCCCCAGCGAATGTCCCGGCGATTGAACCTAGCACGGCCCAAAACCCCAAGGCCTCCCTGCGCGACAAACTTGCGGTTCACTCCAAGAATCCGAATTGCGCCGCCTGCCACGCCAAGATCGACCCCTTGGGCTTTGCCTGGGATAACTATGACGCCATCGGCCAGTGGCGTACCGTCGAGAAGGTCCCTGCCGGCCTCGGTGCTGACCCAGCCATCAATCCCGCCGGCGCCATGCCCGATGGTCGTGCCTTCCAGGATTCCAACGCCTTCAAACAGTTGCTGATTGCCGACCGCGACGCCGTCGCCCGGGCCTTCATCGAACACCTCTGCACCTACGCCCTCCGCCGCGTGCTCACCTTTGACGACCGCGAAGACATCAAAGCTATCGCCGCCGAAGCGAAGAAGAACGATTATCGTATCAAGGATATCGTGAAAGCCGTAGCCACATCCGAACTCCTTCAGAAACGCTGAGTTATGTTCCTCGTTCATTATTCATAGTTCCTCGTCCCCGGCCAAAGAACCAAGAACTTCATCTAACACCCCCCCCTTTAACCAAAAACCAAAACAAACATGTCCAACTACCTATCCCAGTCCTGGTTGATCAATCGGCGCCATGCCCTTCAGGCCATGGGCACACTCGTCTCCCTCCCCCTACTGGAGTGCATGATTCCGCTCCGGGCGAAGGAGAGCGCCACCGCCACCCCCAAGCGCAGCGCGTTCATCTACCTCGCCAACGGCGTCCACTCGCTCAACTACCAGATCACGAAGCCGGGTGCAGATTATCAGTTCTCCCGCTCCCTCACCCCGCTAGAAAAGCACCGTCAGGTCATCACCCCGATCAGCGGCTTGCACCACCCGGGCAATCTCGGCTGGCACCACAATTGCATCAGCACCTGGTTGACGGGTGGCAAACTCGGCCCCACGGACCGCAACACGATCTCCGTGGACCAAAAGATGGCCGAAATCACGGCGCAGCATACGCGCATCAGTTCACTGGAGGTCGCGCTTACCGATGTCTCCCTGGCCTGGACCGCAGACGGCGTCCGCCTCCCCGCCATGCGCCGTTGCAGTGAAATCTTCGCCTCCATGTTTGAAGAGCCGAAGAACGGTAAGACGGCCCAACGTCGCGAACTCCGCCGCAAGGGCAGCGTCCTCGACGCCAACCTCGAAGAAGTCCGCCAACTCGAGAAGAAAATGGGCACCGAAGACAAAGGCCGCATGGATCAATACCTCACCTCCGTCCGCGAAGCGGAAATCCGCACCCGCCGTGCCGATGCCTGGCTCGACACGCCCCTGCCTTCCGTCTCGGAATCCGACCGCAAGCGCACCAACCGCGACATCGCCGACACCAAGGCCGGTGATTATTTCCGCACCGTCTACGACATCATGGTGCTCGCCTTCCAGACGGACGTGACGCGCGTCGCTACCTTCAGCATGGGTGGCGAAGGGAATGCCTTCGCCATTCCGGAAATCGGCATCACCGAATCCCGCCACCAACTCAGCCACCACGGAGGCGACCCCGGCTACATGGAGAAGCTCACGAAGTACGACACCTTCGCCATCGAGCAATTCAGCTACTTCCTCACCCGCCTCGCCGAAACTAAAGACTTCAGCGGCAAGCCCCTGCTCGGCTCGACGATGTCCCTCTTCGGCAGCGGCATGTCCTACGGCCACAGCCACGGTAACGCCAACCTCCCGCTGGTGCTCGCCGGCGGCTCCGATCTCGGCCTGAAGCACGGCACCCACCTCGACTACAATCAAGGACACTTCTCGGGCTACCAGCTCGATAAGCCCTCCCAGCATTACGGCCTCTGCAGCCGCCCCGCAAACACCGACGCCCACATGAGCAACTTGTTGCTCCTGATGGCCCAGCGCATGGGAGTGGAGATCGACCGTTTCGGCGACAGCAATAAGGTCGTCTCGCTCTAATGATGTTCTTGGTTCGTTGTTCGTTGTTCTTGGTTCTTGGTTTGTTGGGCGTTCGCGCCAACGCCGCCAACGAAGAACCAAGAACGAAGAACCAAGAACAAGTGGCGGTTCCGTTTCGGCCCGAATCGGCAAAATTCCCTCCGCTGGAAAAGTCGGTGTCCTACCGGGGGGAACTCATCTTCGTGGACCATGCGAATCGACGAGGCTGTATCCGCGTAGAGGGCACGGGACAGTTCCGCCGGAACGACCCCCACCCCTTCGCCATGCTGCCCTACGGCATCATCCGCTATCACGGTGCGCCGGCTGACCTCCGGGATATCCCGCTCGGCACAGTCATGCGCGTACGCGCCTACCTCCCACCGGACCCCAAGACCTCTTCGGTGCCCGTGCTCCCGATCAATAATAAAGAAAAGGATGCGAATGGCTATCGAGGCACGGGAATCTTCCCGGCCGAGAATCACGCCATCCTGCTCGAAGATGACGCCAGCTACTGCCTCCGGGAGGGTAAAGTCTGGAAACTTAAAGAAGTAGACCTCCAACTCAACCAAGGGATCGTCCTCGCCACCCTCGAACCGAAAGCAGGCGGCGACACTCAGGCCGCCGAACAGAAACTCACCCTCGATACCGCCACCCGCTTCTGGCGAGGTCGCGAATGCCTTCGACTCGCCGACCTCATCGCCGATGGCACTTGGCCCGCCAGCGGCAAGAAATCCCTCGGCGGCCAGTCCGTCCTCCTCGGCCTCGTTTGGAAGCCTTGCCCAGATGGCATCTTCGTCCGTTTTCATATTTCTGACGTCTGGCTGGACGATGTTGCGACGCAACGTGCCGCCCAGAGTCAGGCCGAAGTGCACAAGACTTTCATCCGTAGCCGCTGGATGCCGGCCTGGGTAGACGCTGTTGAGTATGGCAAGTTTGGCCGCGCCACCGTGACCGCGACGCTGTTCGGCGGCATGGATCCCTCCCTCTACGCGGACTTCCAGAAAGGGAGTTCGGCCATGATGAATGGGGCCGAGAACACCTTGAAACATACTGACGCCTCTTATGGCCCAGGGCACATGGCCTCCCGCGGCTCCATCCTAGATGTCACAAAGGCAGCGGGAGAAATCCCCCTTGGGAGCAGTGGCATCCAAGTCCGCTTCGAGACGGATCTCATCATCGAAGGCATTCGTCCTGGAAAAGTCGTCCGAGTCCGCCCGGCTGCCTGGCCAGTCGTCGAACTACCCCGCGAAGAACACCTCGGCTCCTTCCGGCACGAGGAACGCTTTCCGACCCCGGCCATCTTTCAAAAATAATGCGTCTCTGCCTTTCCTGTTTCTCCTTGGCCCTGTGCCTCGGGGCTTCCCTCCTTGCCATCGCTGCGGAGGAACCATTCCGCCCCGAACAGGGCAAGTTCCCCCCGCTGGACAAATCGGTAGCTTACCGGGGTGAGTTAGTGTTCGTGGATCACGCCACCCGGCGCGGTAGCCTCCGCGTAGAGTTTAAGAGTGAATTCTTCCGGAGCCCCCCGACCCCGTTCGCCATGCTCCCCTACGGCATGGTTCGCTATCACGGCGCCCCCGCGGACCTTCGAGACATCCCGATCGGGACGATTATGAACATCCGGGCCTTTCTTCCGCCCGACCCGAAGAACTCCTCAGTGGTGACCACGCCAAACCATTGGTACCCCCTGCCCCTCGAGAATCACGCCATCCTCATCGAGGACGAACCTAGCCTCTGCCTACGCGAAGGAAAAACCTGGAAGCTCAAAGAGGTCGATCTTCAGAATAACCAAGGGATAGTCCTCGCCACCCGCGACTCCCAGGACGCTGCGGCCGCCAAGGGCCCCGAAGAAAAGCTGACCATCGATTCGACTACCCGCTTCTGGCGCGGCCGCGAAAACCTCAGCCTCGCTGACCTAGTCGCCGAAGGCACTTGGCCCGCCAGCGGTAAAAAATCCCTCGGGGGCCAATCCGTCCTCCTCGGCCTCATCTGGAAGCCGTGCCCGGACGGTATCTTCGTCCGCTACCACATCTCGGACGTCTGGCTGGACGACAAGGCGACGCAACGCGCCATCCAGAGCCAAACTGAAGTGCATAAGAGCCTAATCCGTAGCCGCTGGATGCCCGCCTTTGTGGACAAAGTGGAATACGGAAAATTCGGGCGGGCCACGGCGACCGTGACGCTGTTCGGAGGCATGGATCCATCCCTCTACGCCGATTTCAAGAAAGATGGTTATACGGGAGCCATCAACGGGGCGGAAAACACCTTGAAACATGCCGGCGGCTCCTATGGCCCTGCGCACATGGCATCGCAGGGCACCATCCTGGAAGTTATCAAGACCCCCGGGGTAGCCCCGATGGGCAGCAGCGGCATCCAAGTTCGCTTTGAGACTGATCTGATCATCGAAGGCATTCGCCCCGGGCGAGTCGTCCGCATCCGCCCCTCGGACTGGCCGAAAGTCTACATTCCGCGCGAAGAGTTCTTAGGCGAAGGCGCGAAGATTGAAGACCGTTTCCCGAGACCTGACATCTTTCCTGTATACCGATGAAAATATTCTTGGTTCTTCGTTCTTCGTTCTTCGTTCTTAGTTCCTCGTTCTTCGTTCTTGGTTCTTCGTCGATTAAGGTCTTTGCGGCCAACGAAGCACAAGGAACAAAGAACCAAGAACAGGTAGCGGAAATTTACCGCCCGCAGGCAGGAAAGTTCCCTCCGGTCGAAAAAGCCCACGCCTACCGGGGCGAACTCATCTTCGTAGACCACGCCAACCGGCGAGGAAGCATCCGCGTAGCAGGCGAAGGCATGTTCCGCCGCAATGATCCGCACCCCTTCGCGATGCTGCCCTACGGCATGGTTCGCTATCACGGCGCGCCGGCTGACCTCCGGGACATCCCGCTCGGGACCATGATGCACGTGCTCGCCTACCTCCCACCCGACCCGAGGATTTCCGCCGTACCGGTCTTGCCTGAAAATAACAAGGAGAAGGACGCTGGCCACTATCGTGGTGCGGGCGTGTTTCCCGCCGAGAACCATGTCCTCCTCATCGAAGACGAAGCCAGTTACTGCCTGCGCGAGGGCAAAGCCTGGAAACTCAAAGAAGTGGAGCTGCAGTCGAGCAACCAAGGCATGATCCTAGCCACCCTTGAAGCAAAGCAAAGCGGCGACGGCAAAGCGACCGAACAAAAGCTGACCTTCGACGGCGCGCTCCGCATCTGGCGCGGCCGCGAATGCCTGACCATCGCCGAGTTGATCGCCGAAGGCGCTTGGCCGGCCAGCGGCAAGAAATCCCTGAACGCCCCATCCGTCCTCCTCGGGCTGACGTGGAAGCCAACCCCGGATGGCATCTTCCAGCGCTTCCACATTTCAGATATCTGGCTAGACGATGCCGCCATCCAACGTGCCGCCAAAAACCAGACCGAGACCCACACGGCTTTAATTCGCGGCCGCTGGATGCCCGCGTTTGTAGACACCGTGGAATACGGAAAATTCGGTCGCGCGACCGTGACCGTGACCTTGTTCGGCGGGATGGACTCTTCCCTTTACGCGGATTTTAATAAGGACAGCCCCGTCCTGATCAACGGGGCCGAGAATACGCTGAAGCACGACGGGGGGCACTATGGCCCTGGCCACCTAGCCTCTCGCGGCACCATCCTAGGCGTCGTCAAGACTCCCGGGACCGCGCCGATGGGCAGCAGTGGCATCCAAGTGCGCTTTGAGACCGATCTGATCATCGAAGGTATTCGTCCCGGACGAGTCGTTCGCATCCATCCCAAGGGATGGCCGGATGTCGTGCTCCCTCGCGAAGAATATTTGGGCGACGGCCCCCGACAAGAAGACCGCTTCCCGAGCCCAGCCATCTTCCCGAAATATAATCTATGAAGACGCTCTTCATTCTTTGTTCTTAGTGCCTAGTTCTTTGTTCATCGTTCATCGCTCATGGCATACCGTTCATCGTTCTTGATTCTTTGCTCTTCGTTGATGCTTGTTTGTGTCTTTGCCGCCAACGAAGCACCAGGAACCAAGAACCAAGAACTTGCTTCAGTTGTTTTTCGCCCAGAAGCGGGGAAGTTCCCGGACCTTGAGAAGGCGCACACCTACCAAGGCGAACTCGTGTTCGTGGATCATGCCAACCGCCGCGGCAGCATTCGGGTGCGGGCTGGCAGCGATGTACTTTACCGGAACGCTCCGCACCCCTTTGCCATGCTCCCCTACGGCGTGGTGCGTTATCACGGTGCCACGGCCGACCTCCGCGATATCCCCCTCGGCACCATGCTCCACGTCAGTGCCTTCCTCCCGCCGGACCCTAAGATCTCGGCGGTGCCGATTGTCCAGAATCCCTCAGTCGAGCATCCCGCCGAGAACCACGTCCTCCTGCTTGAGGACGAAGCCAGCTACTGCCTGCGTAAAAGCAAAGTCTGGAAACTTAAAGAAGTGGAACTGCAGAAGAACCATGGAATGGTCATTGCCACCCTCGAACCCAAGGATGGCGGCGACGGCACGGCAGCCGAACAAAAGATGACGATCGACACCGCCACCCGCATCTGGCGCGGTCGCGAATGCCTCGGAATCGCCGACCTCATCGCCGAGGGCACCTGGACAGCCGCTGGCAAGAAATCCCTTGGCGGCCAAGCCGTCCGGCTGGGACTGACTTGGTTACCCGCAGGCACCTGGGAAAATCGCGTGGAGAATCAATTTCACATCACGGATATCTGGCTCGAGGACACCGCGCTGCAGCGCTCCGCCCAACAACAAACGGGCGTGCACCAAGCCCTCATCCGCACCCGCTGGATGGCCGCGTGGGTGGATGCCGTCGAGTATGGCAAGTTCGGCCGCGCTACGGTGACCGCGACCTTGTTCGGCGATTACGACGCTACGCTCTTCGCCGACCTCGCCGCGGGTAGCAAGATGATGATGAACGGGGCGGAGAATACACTGAAGCATGCCGGCGGCGCCTATGGGCCTGCCCACATGGCCGCGAAAGGCTCTATTCTTGAAGTCACGCGAGTACCAGGAGTGGCACCCATGGGCAGTAGCGGCGTCCAGGTTCGCTTTGAGACGGACCTTATCATTGAAGGCATTCGACCTGGCCGGGTGGTCCACGTCCGCCCGTCAAGCTGGACGAATGTCGCCGTACCGCGGGAAGAATACCTCGGCGACGGGAGCAAGTTGGAAGACCGTTTTCCCAGCCCTGCCATCTTCCCGAAATACTAGTAACAAATGTTCTTTGTTCTTAGTGCTTAGTTCTTTGCTCGTCGTTCATGGCTCGCAGTTCTTCGTTCATCGTTCTTTGTTCATGGTTGTTGGCTGTTTGCGCCTTTGCCGCCAACGAAGAACCAAAAACTAAGAACCAAGCACAAGTCGCCGTTCCCTTCCGCCCAGAAGCGGGGAAGTTCCCGGCACTTGAAAATGCTCACTCCTATCGGGGAGAACTTGTCTTCGTAGACCATGCCAACCGTCGCGGCAGCCTCCGCATCCAAGGAGTGGGCAGCTTCCGCCGCAACGAACCGCACCCCTTCGCGCTGTTGCCCTATGGCATGGTCCGTTATCACGGCGCCCCGGCGGATCTCCGGGATATTCCGCTCGGGACCATGATGCACGTCCTAGCTTATCTTCCGCCCGATCCTAAAAACTCCGCGGTCCCCGTGCTGCCGATCAATAATAAGGAAAATACGGCAGGCTTTCGCGATCGCGGTACCGCACCGGCCGAAAACCATATTCTCCTGCTCGAAGACGAGCCCAGCTACGACCTC
>CAISXT010000162.1 GCA_903889525.1 uncultured Opitutia bacterium
AACGCTTTCATTTACCGACTCTAACGCCCCACGCCCATGCTTCCTCCTATCAGCCGACGTCAGATGCTGCAGCGCACCGCCTGTGGTTTCGGCGCCCTCGCCTTCCATAATCTCCTCCAAGCGGCCGGCACCCCGACTTCTTCTCCCTACGCCAATGGCGCCGCCCCCAAGGCCAAGCGCGTCATCTTCCTCTTCATGCAGGGCGGCCCCTCGCAGATCGACCTCTTCGACCCCAAGACCTTCATCAATGAACGCCACGGCAAGAGCATCGACTCCCCTCTCCGCAAAGAAGTCACCCAAGTTGGGACCGATAAATTTCTAGCGCTCGGCACGCAAGCACCCGTCCGACCTCGCGGTAAAAGCGGTATGATGATTTCGGACCTACTTCCCCATCTCGCAACGGTCGCTGATGACATCTGTCTACTGCGAGGCATGAACGCGGATAACCCGCAGCACGCGGGTGCGACCCAACAGTTCCACACGGGCACCTTCACCGAGGTCCGCCCCTCCATGGGCTCCTGGATTAGTTACGGACTCGGCACCGAGAACCAGAATCTTCCCAGCTTCGTCACCATCCACCCTCAAGGGATCCGCACCTATGATAACTCATTCCTGCCGGCCGCCCACCAAGGCACCAGCCTGACCGTGCCCGCCAGCGCCCAAAGCCTACCGATTGAGAATCTCGGAAATGTTTCGGAAAACGAGGCCATCCAACGCAAACGCCTAGACCTCATCCAGCGGATGAATCGTCAGCTGAAGAGCGACGTCCTCGGCGACGAGAGCATGGAAGGCATGATCAAGAGCATGGAACTGGCCTTCCGCATGCAGACGACTACCCCCGCAATTGTCGACCTGTCTAAGGAATCTAAAGCCACGCTCGACCTCTATGGCGTGGGCGGCAAGGACACTGATAAATTCGGTCGCGCCTGCCTCCTCGCCCGCAAACTCAGCGAGTCCGGCGTGCGCTTCGTGCAGGTGAGCATCGGAGGGTGGGACCACCACGGCGATATCCGCGGTAACCTGCCTAAGCTCTGTGCGCAAACCGATCAACCGGTCGCCGCCCTCATCAAGGACCTGAAGTCCCGCGGGCTACTCGAGGACACCCTCGTACTCTGGAGTGGCGAATTCGGCCGCACCCCTTGGAGCCAGGACCTCAGCGGCAAATCCCCCATCGATAAGCACGGACGCGAGCACCAACCCGAGAGCTTCTGTTCCTGGATGGCCGGCGGCGGCATCAAGGGCGGCCTCACCTACGGCGAAAGCGACGAAATTGGCTACCGCACCGTCGACGGTAAAGTCCACGTGCACGACCTCCACGCGACCATACTCCACTTGCTCGGTGTCGACCACCTGAAGCTGACCGCCCGACACCTCGGCCGAGATTACCGCCTGACGGATGTCTACGGCGATGTCGTGAAAGAAATCCTCGCCTAATTCGCCATGCGCTTCCTCGTTCCCATTCTCTTCAGCTTCGCTGGCATTCTCGCCGCGGCGGATAAACCCGCCTTCCGTACCGACGCCGAAGGCCCTGCCGCCTTGAAAGTCGAGCGTGACGGCAAGCCGCTGAAATGGTTCCAGCCAGTCGATGGCGAATTCCCGCCGGAAGGTTCCGCCCATGCAATCTCTGGCGAGCTCATCCGCGTCGACCACTTAGAACGCCGCTTACAACTTCGCGTCGACCGCAATGACAGCCAGGATGCCAGCGTCCTCGATTTGCCGCTCGCGGCCACAATGCTACCTTATGGATCTATCTGGTACCACGGCGCACCCGCAGCCCTCCAAGACATCCCGCTCGGCACCCACCTGCATGGCTTGTTCTACCTCGCTAAGCCTGATGATAAATCGCCCCTGCCCGAAACCTCTTGGGAACGCAAAACCCCCGAATGGGAATTCCGTCGCTGCTTCCGAATTGAAGACGATTTCACGTTCCATGCCCGCCAGCAGCAGCTCTGGAAAATCGAGCGCGTCGACCTCCAGACCGCCAAACTCACCGCCACGCTCATGGCCGACGGTAAGCCCGTCGGCAAAGGTAAGCCCGCGGTCTTCGACCTACTGAGCAGCACCCGAGTCTTCCAAGGCAACGGCTTTGCGGACCTGAAAGCACTGCAACCTGGCCAGACCGTGCTCCTCAACCTTACCTGGGCCACCCTCTACAGCCCTGGTCGCATCACCCGTGTGTGGATGGATGAAGCCTCCCGCACGATCGCCACCCAAGCCCAACTCGCGACCCACCGAGACCACGTCCGGGAGCATGGCTTCCCAGCCTGGATTCAGGCCGTCGATGATCGCACCCAGATCGTCACCCTCACGCTCTTCGGCGGCATCGACCCCAAGCTATTCGACGAGCTAACCCTCATCGACGAGAAACCCTTCGGTTGGCCGCTCTCCAAGCCCGAAGACAACCCCAAAGCTCCCAAGGGCACCATCGCCGTCGCCCGCGATAGCTTGATGACGTACGAC
>CAISXT010000163.1 GCA_903889525.1 uncultured Opitutia bacterium
AACCCCCGGAACCTTGCGGTTCATCTGATTTCGAATCAGACGCAATCGACCACTCTGCCACCCCTCCTTACCAGGACTGTTGAGGAAGTCCCTGGAACGCCTGCGGGCAAGAATTAAACGCCGCGGGGCGGGGGCGACGGGGTTAATGGGGGTTATCCGAAGGCATCTGATGAATCCGCCCGCCGCAGGGCGACCGCAGGGTGGGGCGTGGCTTTGCCGCGCCCTCATGATGGGGAGTGGATGATGCATCGCGCCCTAACCTTGATTCGCCCTGCTAGGGCAGCACGCGGTGCTGCCCCTACCTCGGGATTGCAGAAGGGCGGACAAGGGGCATGGTGAGGGTATGCTGATTCCTTACGAAGAGCTGCGGATTCTTTATGCCCGTGCGATTAACCAAGTCACTTGGGAAGAGGCGCAGGTCGTGCCGCGTTCCGGGCCTTATCGCGGTGGGCTGGTCTTTCGCAAGAGCCGCCGGGAGTTCACCTTGTCCTTCGACGCCGCGGTGGCTCCCGAGATCATGAATCTACAGGTCGTGATGCCGTTTGCGTCGGACGACGAAGATACGGGCCGATTCCATAAGATGGTCTCTCGTTTCAATGCCGAGATTCGCGGGGTGAAATTCTTCCTGGTCGATGCGCCCACGCCGTTGCTCGTCTGCTCGATCGAAGCGATCCTCGCCTCGCATCGTCGCATCCCCAATGGCGAGGTCGTCGACGCCGTGCTACGTAGCGCCATGGAGCGTATGGAGGACGCGGTCGATAAGGTGGAGCGGGAGTTACGCGGCGGAGCCGCGAGGTGAGAGGCCCCCTAGGCTCGTTGAGAGGCAATGTGGCAGGTGGCGGGAGGGGTTAACTCAAAGGGAAGCTGGAGATGGGAAGTGATGCTCAGTCCACTCTCTCTGGCCTCGGGTCTCCGCTGGTTGCGTTGAATTAATCATGAAGATGGCAGACTCGTGACGGTTCGGTGTCAGCGGGACATGATGGTTGAAGCAAAATATCGGTGCTGATTATCCTGCCGATGCGATGAGCCACCCAGAGGAAAAGCTGCTCCGCAATCGTTCGACCGACGAAGCTTCGGCGCCTCCATTGGCCAAAGCTGGATTGGGCGGAATGTTCCGTCACCTTCTCCAGCGTCTGGTCAGCCGCCGGGGGCTGGTCATCTCTTTATTCATCCACCTCATGCTGATGACGGTGGCCCTCATCTGGGTCATCTCTAACACCAGCGAAAAAAACCCCAAGCAGGGGGAATTCACCGCCATCGCCACCGGCTCCGGCGGCGGAGCGGCCGGCGAGCGAGCCAAGATCCTGGAGCATAATCTCCAGCAGAAGAAGCAGAAG
Source organism: uncultured Opitutia bacterium (assembly GCA_903889525.1). Lineage (GTDB taxonomy): Bacteria > Verrucomicrobiota > Verrucomicrobiia > Opitutales > UBA953 > UBA953. Next base: position 1,338 of record CAISXT010000163.1, read on the forward strand.
GCCCTCGCCAAGAAGGTCTCCCGGATCACTTCCAAGAACCTTAATGCGCAGGTGGTGCTGCCCGACCTGAAGTCGAACGCGCTGTCGATCGATTCGTTGGCTTCCAAGCTAGGCGGAAGCTCTTCGAAGGGTTTCGGTGGCGGCTCCGGCGGGGGTATCGGCGCTGGCAAGGGCGTCGGCGCGGGTAATGCGCGCAACTTCGTCGGCAGGCCCGTGATGGGAGCCCACATCGTCGCGACCAAGGTAGCCGTCTTCCTGGACGCCTCTAAATCGATGGGTCGTTACCTCGACCGCGTGGAGTTGGAGATCCGCAAGCAGTTCCCGACGGCTGATGTCTTTATGTACTCGGGCATCTGGACCAACGTGAAGGACGACGTGATCATCGGCGGTTCCCGCT
>CAISXT010000164.1 GCA_903889525.1 uncultured Opitutia bacterium
AAGCCGAGCAGGTGCATGATGGTGGCCTGCAAGTCGTGGACGTGAACTTTATCCTTTACCCCAGCGAAGCCCATTTCATCGGTCTCGCCGAACTGGAAGCCGCCCTTCACTCCGCCGCCCGCCATCATGATGGTGAAGCAATCGGGGAAGTGATCGCGCCCGAGGACCTGGCCTCCGGCGGTGCGTCCTTCGCGGAAGGGGGTGCGGCCGAATTCGCCGCCCCAGACGATCAGGGTATCGTCGAGTAGTCCGCGCTGTTTAAGATCGTTGATCAGCGCGGCGACCGGCTTGTCCGTCGCGGCCATCTTCGCAGTGAGTCCGTCGCGGATGTCTTCCCTCGGGTTGGTGCCGTGGAAATCCCAGCCCCAGTCGAAGAGGTGCACGAAGCGCACGCCTTTCTCAACAAGTCGTCGGGCGAGCAGGCAATTGTTAGCGAAGCTGGATTCACCGGGCTTAGCGCCGTAGGCTTCGAGCGAGGCCGGCGACTCTTTGGAGATGTCCATCACTTCGGGCACGCTGGTCTGCATGCGGAAGGCGAGTTCGTATTGGGCGATGCGGGTGACGGTTTCGGCATGACCCAGTTCGTCCTGTTGGCGCTGGTTGAGGTCCTTCAGTGCATCGAGCGTGGCGCGACGGAGGTCGCGCGTCATACCAGGAGGATCGTTGGCGAAGAGCACGGGGTCGCCCTTGCTGCGACACTGTACGCCTTGGAAGACGGAAGGGATGAAGCCCGAACCCCAGCAGCCTTGGCCCCCGCTGGGCTGCACGCCGTTGGAGATCATGGTGACGAATCCAGGGAGATCTTGGTTCTCGGTGCCGAGTCCGTAGGTGGCCCACGAACCGAGCGAGGGTCGACCTTGGCGGGCGTGGCCGGTGAAGAGGAGAAGCTCGGCCGGAGCGTGGTTGAACTGATCGGTGTGCATCGCCTTGAGCAATGTCACTTCGTCCGCGACTTTCTGGAAATTCGGGACGGCATCGCTCATCCATAGGCCGCCTTTTCCGTATTGATTGAAGGTGCGCGGTGAGCCCATGAGTTTGGGCACGCCTCTCGTGAACGCAAAGGTTCGTCCCTTGAGGAAGGAATCCGGGCAGTTCTCGGTATTTCGTTTTACGAGTTCTGGTTTGTAGTCGAAGATGTCGAGGTTGGGTGGGCCGCCCGACATGTGCAGGTAGATGACCCGCTTGGCTTTCGCTTTAAAATGCGGTTTCCGCGGGGCCAGCGGATTATCGTTGGTGGTCTGGGAACCTTCGGCTTTGAGGGCGTGCAGGGCGATGGCCCCGAGGCTGAACTGGCCGACGCTGCTGAGGAAGTGGCGACGCGTCTGCAGTTGCAGTTGGGCTTCGCGAATGGGGTTAATCATTTTTTAAAGGCTAGGGTTAGAGTTAGGGGTAGGGCTGATCGGCTCAGCGGCGCATGAGGAACTCGTCGAGGTTCATGACCACGCTGCTGACGGCGGTCCAGGCGGCGAGGGTGGGCAGATCGGCGCCTTTATCGGCTGGGCCAAGTGGGTCGGTGGCCA
>CAISXT010000165.1 GCA_903889525.1 uncultured Opitutia bacterium
CCCGTCGCCCCCGCCCCGCGGCGTTTAATTCTTGCCCGCAGGCGTTCCAGGGACTTCCTCAACAGTCCTGGTAAGGAGGGGTGGCAGAGTGGTCGATTGCGTCTGATTCGAAATCAGATGAACCGCAAGGTTCCGGGGGTTCGAATCCCTTCCCCTCCGCCAGGATTTTCAAAGGGATGAGAACCTGGGTTCGGTGGGCCCGCATGGGCGAACAGGCGATCCGCAGGATCGGGACGAAGTCCCGGAGCGCAGCGCAGCCAATCCCTTCCCCCCGCCAGGATTCGTTGGGCAACAGCGGACGGGCATATCCGTCACTTCTGCGGGCGCAAGCTACGCTCCGAAGCGATTTTAGCCTCTAAGGCGACGACGCGCTCTTTAGCTAAGGTCATTTCTTCCGCGGAGACAAAACTCTTTGCGACGGAATCCCGCTGACTGGGCGCCAAGTCATATTTGGTCCGCTCGGCTACATAGTCAGCCTGGCTCATGGGCTGCTTGCCGCCTTCGAGCTCCTCGGGTACCGGGATTTCGGAATACCCCCTCTTCGCCATCGGGGCATCGGCGGCGGCGCGAAACCATGCATACGCTTCGCGTAAGTTGGCGGGCGGGTCGCGGGTGATGTTTTCCGCGGGGAACGAACTATTACCCAATGAAATATGCCAGTAGAGATTGGCGATCCACGTCTGCGCCTGCTTGCAGCCCAGGTAAGCCGAAGAGGTTCGCCATCGCAAAGACTCGGCCAAATCCCGCTTCACCCCGAAAGCCGTTTCGTAGTAACCCCCTAGGCGGAATTGAGCTAACTTGTGGTTATTGTTCACCGCCTTAGTCATCCATTTCACGGCTTCGAATTTATCTAGCTCCACATTCGGCCGATCGCGGCTTTCGTGCGCATACATCAGGGCTAATTCGTACATGGCCTGCGTATCCCCCAGCTGGGCACTGCCTTTAAAGGCCTCGAATTTCTGGTCCGCGGTGAGTTCAGCTACTTTGGGTACGATGATGGCTACCTGGGCGGGCATGGGGGCCACCTGGATTTCACGGGCGACTGGCGGAGGGAGCGGCGCGGCCACGACCAACCCGGCCGCGACTAACACCGCCAAGGTTGGCCGCACTGGGAGCGGGCCCGTGTAGGACACCGTAAAACTGTCCCGATCAATATATTTACCAAAGCCCGCGCAGTCTTCGCAAAAAACATCCGTTAACTTGGTCGCGCCGACCACGCCACTCTTGGTCGTGCCGACTACTGCTTCCGTGCCGATATGTTGTCCCGCGCCGCTACAGCGCTTGCAAGTGGTGACCTTATCGATTTGCAGGGTTGGCTTTTGAGATGCGATAAAAAGCAGAAAGAGGTCGAACGGTAATTTTCCGGTGGGGGTCGCTACGACGCCATTCCGGAAATACTCGCCTTTTTTATCCAAGGCATACTGGGTCCGGAAAGCCTCCCAGATGCCCGGCCAGACCGCCCGTCCTGAGAGGGAGTTGATGTCCTTAAAGTCAAAGGTCCGTGGCTCCACGGTCCGCGCCTTGACCCTGATCCCATTAATCCCGGCTAACGTCGCCGAATCGAGGGCAATCCCGTCTTGGAAAATTTGCACCGGGAAGCCGTCCTCTCGGTAAACCCGGACAATGTAACCGTCGCTCCCCTTGTATACGGCCGCGCGGGCGCAGAGGCAGGACGCCATCCAGGCTACAAAAAACAGCCGATGCATGGGTGATTTATATTAAAAGTTAATTATAAGTCAACCACCCTCGCTATCGTTAATAATGATAGGGGCCATCAAGCCCCCCCAGCCCCGCCAAGCCAGCCCGAAGGGCTTTATTTGGCGGGCTTCATCATCTGCAGCGTGGCGGCGGCGAAGGCCTCACCCATGAGCGCAAAGGTCTTGGCGCACCCGAGATAATGGTAGCCGGCGTTGGAGGCCCCGCGCTTCAGCATGGCGGCTTCTTCAGGGGAAATTAGCTTGGCCTCATAATCCTTGAGGTATTCGCGCTGCTGCGCCTCGCTCATCTGGCCGTCGGCATTGGCGTGGCGCTTACTCTTTGTCCGCAGCTCATACGCCATCTGCCGGACCTTCTCTTTCTTATCTTGAATCGCGCCGAGCGCTTCGTCCCAGAATGCCGCGGTCCGGATGGCGGTAACGTTTCCTTGAAATTCCGGCAGCGCGGCTGGCGCGGCCATGGCTTCGCGGAAGGCGAGATTATCCTCACCGGGAGCTTTGCCGCCGACGCCCATGACCCCAATCACAAAGGGCATCTTCGGTACCCCGAGGTCTTTCCGCACATCGCGGATAAAGTCACCCATGTATTCCGAATACTTGGCGAAGCGGTTCGCGGAGCTCCCCTTGGGCAAGCGGGGGTAGAATCCAGAATCTACCATATCGTTAAAGCCCTGCAGCCAGACAAAGCCCGCGATCTCATACCCTTCCTTGGCGTCATAGGCCGGGCAGACGCGCTTGATATCGCCGAGCACATGCTTGGCGTGCGCAATCATCATCCGGTAATACGCCCCGGACTGCTCTTGGGGGTGTTGATTCTTCTCGAGGTCTTTCGCGGAGCGCGGAAACGGGCCAGCCGATGGCGGCCGGAAATCGTAATTGAGGGACTTGCCGCCCCAGGCGGCTTTGATGATGAGGACGGGTTCGGCCAAGGCTCGATCCATCGCTAGGCCAAACATGAACTCCGGGCCGATCTTACCGCCATCCTTGGCGGGATCCTGCCGTGAGCCGTAGCCCGCGGTTAACTTGCCGAAGCCCTCGCCGTTCTTTTCACCGATCCCAGTGTAGTAAGAAATCCACACATGATCACAGACGGCGGGAGTGCCATTGCTCGCACGCATCTGCTTCAGCAATGGGGCGGAGGAGGGGTCTTCGCCGATATAATCAAAGGTCTCTACCCGCGCGTGGCCCTCCATATTCGACTGCCCCGCGAGAATGAAGACCTTCAGTGGCTTGGCTTCGGCCAAGGCAAAAAATAGGCCGATGAACAGAGCAAGGGGTAATCTCATGCCCCTTTCTAGGGGGCTGGCTGGCGGACTTCAATCCCCTGCGGGGGCGATATCCGCTGGGTTAGCCTGCAGGATAATGACCCGGCAGTTATGCCCACGAGCACCCAGGATTCGCTGCAAGGCGGCCAACGTGTCGTAATCATTGGCGTAAGCGCAGACGAGCGTGTCGTTCCCGGGGCAGGCCCCATCGACGAAGCGCAGTCCCTCCGCCTCGATGGCGTCCGCCAGCCTGATCTCCTCCCGGTCTGAGCGGAGCCCCTGAATAAGGCCGCTCAAAAAAACCGAAGCGGCGGCCTCAGGGGCATTCCGCCGGCACCAATCGGTGACAAAGGCTTCATCCCTCTCGCTATCGATATCCTCATCTAACATCCAAGAGCCCGTTGGCAGCCCCTCGGATTCGATGTATTCCAAAGTCTCGAGCAGGCTCGGCGCTTTCCGTCCGATGAACTCCCGCCAAGTCTCCTCGTCCTTCCCACCCTCGGCTTCCTCATCCAACTGCTCCACATCATCAAGCGCCTCATACTTGCCTTGACCTAATTGCTCCAGCGCTTCGATCACGTGGTCATCGCCGTCGGCCTCGAGTTTCTGGCGATAGGTGCGGGTGGGCGGCTCGTCATAGGGCGTACCGTTAAGATACAGCGCGTAACCTTCACCCGCCGACCAGAAGGCGTTTAATTCCTGACAGCCCTTTCCGTAAACGGCCGCTGGATGGACGGGCAGCTGCTTCCCTTGGCTCGCTTCCTTGGTCTCGGCGACTAACTTAAACCAGTCATCCGTGAACAAGGCGACCCCGCCTAAGGTGAGAGTTTTGAGAAAAGTACGGCGATCGTGACTCATGGTGCGGAGATTATACCCACGCCAGACGATGGCGTCTAGGGCCCCGCCCGTCATAACCTGCGGGCTAAAATCCCGGGCCAGGGCTGGCTATTTTAAGTTCCTTGGCCGCCCGATCCAAACGGTCGAGCGCCCCTTGCAGGATGAACGTCGCGATTTCTTGATCCGGTAGCCGGAAAGGGCTGGCCACGATGGCTTCGACCGACAGCCGCACGGAAGTTCGGTAGTCATCGGCCAGTTCGGCTTTGACCGCGAGGTGCTCGCGATTGATGTGCCGCAGCAGCGCAGGTAACTCCCCGCCGCCCACCGTGCGATCCACTGGCAGCGTCATACTCACCTTCATGATATCGGGGGAGGTCCGAGGGTTGAAGCGTAGCTCGTAGGCATGCTGCCTGAAGGAGAAGCCTAGTACGCACGTGCGATCTGGGTCCGCGGGCTGGGGAAGGGCCTTCGTCCACGCCGACTCATCAATCGCCTTCGTGTAGACCATCTGCAACTCGAGCTCCGGAATCATCATAAGAATCTTAAATTGCACGCCCGCACGGGGGTGGCAATTCCGTTACAGTCCGTGCGGCGGCGGGGCACTCCCCGATGCGCAGCTTGTCCGGCACACGGCGGCCGGTGGGAAGGTTACTTGTCCTTCTTGCCGCCCTTCCCGCCTTTACCGCCCTTGCCGCCGCCGCGCGGCTCCTTGGCGTTGGGATCGTAGGCCGGGTTCGGCTGATCGGCGAGGAACGCACCGGTGTCCTTCTGCCAAGCGAGGAGAAGTTTCTTGAGTTCTTCGACCTTGGCGGGCTCGGCCTTGGCGAGGTCGTGCTCTTCGCTGGGATCCTTCTTCACGTTGTAGAGCTCGAAGGTGGGTCCGGCGAATTTCTCGATGAGCTTGTAGTCGCCCGCGCGCAGGAGGCTCATGGGCTCGCCCTTGCCGATGTAACAAGGGAAGTGCCAGTAAATGGCGTTGCGGTTCAGCGCGGCGCCGGTCTTGAGCTGCTTCATGAGGCTGAGGCCGTCGGTGGGCTGACCCTTCGGGAGCGGCAGTCCGGCGGCTTCGAGGATGGTCGGCATGAAGTCCATGCTGGCGACAGGCTCGTCAAAGGTTTTGCCAGCAGGGATTACGCCAGGCCAAGAGACGGCGCCGGGCACGCGGATGCCGCCTTCGTAGAGGAGGCCCTTGCTGCCACGGAGCGGGTTGACGACGTAAGGGAGGCCGCCGTTGTCGGACGTGAAGATGACGAGGGTGTCCTTGGTGAGGCCGAGGGTCTCGAGCTTGGCCATGATACGGCCGATGCTGGTGTCGACCGCTTCGACGGTGGCGGCGTATTCCGGCGTGATGCCTTTGTCGAGGCCGGTGGGCGTCTTAGCTTTGTACTTCGAGACGAGCGCGGGCTTAGGATCGAAGGGCTCATGTACGGAGTGTTCCGCGTAATAGAGGAAGAACGGCTTGGTCTTGTGCTGATCGATCCAGGAGAGGGCTTCGTCGCAGAGGGCGTCGGAGAGGTAGCGACCTTTGCCATCCATGTAGGCGTCCTTCTCGAAGTTCACGTCGTCCGGGCGCTTGTAGACGTCGAAGCCACGACCGGTCGGCGAACCCGGCGAGCCGTTGCGGCCTCGACCGATGTTCCACATCCCGATGAGCGCGGTAGAGTAGCCGCCGGACTTCAGGACATCGGCGACGGTCTTGGTGCCGGCGGGAAGCTCGTCGTTACCCTTCGTCGACATGACCTTCATATGCGGCTGTCCCGGGGCGTAACGATCATCGACGACGGTGTAGACCCCGTGGCGCGGCGGGTATTGGCCGGTGAGCAGGCACGCGCGGGTCGGCGCGCAGTTCGGGGCGCTGGCGTAGCACTGCGAGAAGACCGCGCCAGACTTGGCGATCTTGTCGATGTTCGGGGTGCTGATGTATTTGTTGCCGACGAAGCCGACGTCGCGATAGCCCATGTCATCGATGAGGATGAGGAGGATGTTGGGCTGCTTGGCGCCGGACGCCGCGGAAGCGGCGAGAAGACACAGTGCAAAGGCGCAAAAGTGCAAGCCGGCGCGGAGCGCCTGTGCAAAGGTGGGGCGCGCGGCGGAGAGTATGGAGTATCGAGTATGGAGTTTAGGGAGAGGCATTGAGGCGGGTAATTTTTAGGGGTCGGGTCTCAGCGATCGGGAATCAGGTGCAGGTTGTCGGGTTCAGGTGCAGGTGCGGGCAATCCCGAACCTGATGGCCGAGACCTGGGACCTGAGAATGGGTCCGCTCATACGCTTCGCGCCTTCACCTCATACGCGTGCGCGATCATGCCGTGTTTGGTGTCGGGGGTTTCGTCCTTGGGCAGGAAGCAGCGGACGTATTCGACTTTGGCGGAGGCAGGCGTGACGGTGACGCGCACGTAGCCGGAGCTGGGGAGTTTCTTGCCGGATTGGTAACGGTCTTCGTTATAGGCGACGTAGCCGTGGTCGGAAGGCATTGGGAGTTCCTGGTAGATGACGCCGTCCTTCTCTTGCTGGCAGTAGAGGTGATCGTGGCCCTGGAAGAAGACGCTGACCTTGTGCTTCACCATCAGCTGGTGGATCGGGAGCTCCCAGCGCGGGCGCTTCTCCTTGAACGAGCCATCGCCCTTCTTACCCTGGCCGCCCCATTCGTAGAGGTCGGCCTCGTCGACGCCGCCCCGGCCGGTGCCGAGGACGTGGTGAGCGAAGACGAACTTGTGCTTCGCCTTACTGACCTCGAGGGCGTTCTTAAGCCAGTAGTACTGGGCGTCGCCGATGGTGATGCCCCACCAGTCACGATTCTTCTTATCCTCGCCCTTACCGTTCTTGCCGCCGAAGCCGCTGTCGACGAGCGCCGGCGAGTGCCAGTAGTTATCAAGCAGGATGAAGAGCGCGTCACCCCAGGTCCAAGCACAGTAGCTCTTGAGCGGGCCGATACCCTTGCACGGCTCGACCGGCCCAGAGTAGATGCCCTCGTTGCCGACGGTCGGGTAGAGCGAGTTGCGCGCCTTCTGGACGCCGACGGCGACATCGTGGCGTTCGTCCTTCTGCGCGAAATTAAAGAGCGAAGCCTGCTCATGATTTCCATTCATGAGGAAGACCTGGCCGACGGAGCCAACTAGACCGAGGAAGGGGCGCTGCAGGAGGTAGGGCGTCTGGCAGTTGGCTTCGTTGATCGTGCGAACGCGTTCGATCGAGAAGTCGTCACCAATGCAGATATGGAAGTCCGGCTTGTCGGCGGCGGCGGTGGCGAGGGTGCGGGCGTAAAGATCGGGGTGACTGGATTGCGGACGCTCAGGGTGCGAATCGCCCTGGATGGTGAAGACGAAGGACGAGCCCGGCGCACGCTGGGTGGCGAAGCGGGCCTCGGCGCGCTGGGTGAAGCTGCCGGCACCCGGCTGACGATAGCTGAGGCGGTAGAAGTATTCCGTGTTCGGGGTCAGGCCGTCGATAACGACTTCCGTCGCCTTGCCAGCCGGGAGCGCGGTCACCGACGTCTTGCGGATGTACTTGCCC
>CAISXT010000166.1 GCA_903889525.1 uncultured Opitutia bacterium
ACGCCCCTTGCCCCCATGTCACCGTGCCCACGTGTCCCCTCGAAGGCTCCGCCTTCGCAGGTAGGGACGGCTGTCCTCAGCCGTCCGTTCGCCGAGAGACGTGCGCACTTCGTGAGAGATCCTATTCTCGATCCGGTCAACGGCGGGTTGGGGACAACCCGCCCTACCTTGATTGCCTCCCTCTGGCCTCGTGTCTTCAGGTCCTCGGTTACGCCCCTTGCCCCCATGTCACCGTGCCCACGTGTCCCCTCGAAGGCTCCGCCTTCGCAGGTAGGGACGGCTGTCCTCAGCCGTCCGTTCGCCGAGAGACGTGCGCACTTCGTGAGAGATCCTATCCTCGATCTGGTCAACGGCGGGTTGGGGACAACCCGCCCTACCCAAGACACTATCTTCCACTCAGTCCTCAACTCAGTCCTCCGTCATCTGTCATCCGTCATCTGCACTCGACTCAGCCATCACCCCTACCCCTACCCCTATCGAATAAACTTCAACACCTGCTCGGCCAACATCGCCATGCCGAGGCCAGAGATGCCGATGAGGGTCTCGGTGATCGTCCAAGTGCGCAGGGTCTGTCCCACGGTGAGGCCGAGGCACTCCTTCACCATCCAGAAACCGCTGTCGTTGAGGTGCGAAAGGAAGAGCGACCCGCAACCAATCGAGATCACCATGAGCTCCGGACTGGTACCTGGATGGGCGGCGAGTACGGGAGCGATGAAGCCTGAAGCCACGGTGATCGCCACCGTGGCAGAACCCGTCGCGACGCGGATAAAAGCTGAGACCAGCCAACCGTAGAGGAGTAGCGGTAAGCCCGCGTTCGCGGCTAAGGCTGCGAGCTGCTTGGCTACGCCCGCCTCCTTCATGACCAAGGCGAAGCCGCCGCCAGCACCGACGAGGATCAGCGTCATGCCAATACCCGAGACGCTCTGTTCAGAAAATTTCAGGAGCTCAGCGGCCGAACGGCCGCAACGCTGACCGAAGGCCCACATCGCAAACAGCACCGATAAAAGTAAAGCAATCACGGGGTTACCGACGAAGAGTCCCACCTGACCCCAGGCCGCCTCCTTGGCTTTCAAGAGTTCCACCAACGTACCCGTCAGCAAGAGGATCACCGGCAGGAGCACGGTGAAAATCGTGAGTCCAAAAGACGGCAAGGTCTGGCCGGCGGACACCGACGGCGTGAACTCCGGCGTGGCGACTTCGACGCGCTTCACCGCCAACTTGGCGAAGAACGGTCCAGCGATGGCGGCGACGGGAATACCCAGCACGAGGGCCCACAGAATCACCTTACCCATATTTGCATGGAGCGTATCAATCGCGATGACGGGCCCAGGATGCGGAGGCATCAGGCCGTGCATGACGGAGAGGAACGACAGCAACGGCAGGACGAGACGCAGGAACGGCTGGCCGGTTTCTTTGGCGAGCGTGATGACGATGGGCAGGATGAGCAACAAGCCGACCGCAAACCAGGTCGTCATACCCACGCACAACGCCAACAGAATAATGCAGAGGCCGATGCGCTCTGGTCCGAGCGTCCGGATGAACTGCTTGGCGAGCACGCCGGCCCCGCCTGATTCCGCAAGGAGTTTCCCGAAGACAACCCCGAGCACAATAATCGTGCCCGTGCTCGCCAAGGTATTGCCGAAACCCGTCTGGAAAAATTTCAGTACATCGAAAATCGTCATCGGCTCCCACAGCGAATCCAATGACGCGGGGAGGGTCAGCACCGCCCCGCCGTTAATGATGACCATCGCGCCGAGCGCGAGGGAGCTCATCAATAAAGCGATGAACGGGTTGAGCTTCAGCCAGGTCACCAACAGGACCAGGACGGCGATGGCGAGCAGGGCGAAAATCATGGCGGAAAATTAGGGCTTCGGTGGGGCGACCGTGGCACGAGTAGCACCCGTGCTGATGCCTCCGTCAACCAACAAGGTCTGGCCAGTCACGTAGCGGCTCTCTTCCGAAGCCAAAAAGACCACCGGGCCGGCGAGGTCATCAGGGGCGCCGGGACGCTTCAAAGGAATGCGATCGCAAAGGTATTCAACCCACTCGCGGTTCTCGTAAAGGACAGCGTTCTGGGAGGTCTTAAACCAGCCAGGCGCGAGGCAGTTGACCGTAACGCCATGGCGACCCCAGTCATCGGCGAGGCTCATGGTGAGCTGTTTCACGCCACCGCGGCTGGCGCCATAGGGCGCGAGGCCGGCGTAACCCGCGACGCACGTGACGGAACCAATATTAACAATGCGACCGTAGCCGCGGCCGATCATGCCGGGTGCGACGGCTTGTGAGGTGAAGAAGGTGCCGCGGAGATTCGTATCGAGGACCATGTTCCAATCCTCCCACGTGACTTCGAGCGCAGGCTTGCGTGCATTACAGCCGGCGTTGTTGACCAAGATATCGATGCGACCCATCTGTTTTTCCACCGAAGCCACTGCGGCCTTAATGCTGTCGTGGTCACGGACGTCGAGATCAACGCCGCAGGTGCGCCGCCCGAGGGCCTCGATTTCCTTGCGAAACGGGGCGAGCTTGGACGCGTCGCGGCTGGACATCGCGATGTCGGCCCCAGCCTGCGCGAGCGCGCGGGCGAAGTATTGACCGAGGCCGCGGCTGGTGCCGGTGATGAAGGCGACCTTACCCGTGAGATCGAAGAAAGCCATGAGGGCGAAAATTAAACCTGAGGGGCGAGAATAACCTTCATCACGCCAGGAGCGCCGGCATGTAGCTTCTCAAACCAAGCGGCCCCCTGCTCAAGCGGGGCGACGGCGGAGATGATTTTATCCACCTTGATCTGCTTCGTCGCGAGCAACTCGATGCAGCGCGGGATTTCGCCGGCCGAGGCACACGAGCCTTGCAGGCGGAGCTGGCGGGTGACGACAATCTGGAGCGGGAGCTCGGTCTTCGGTGTAAGATTACCGACGAGCGTCACCGTGCCGCCCTTGCGCACGGCGTGGATGGCGGAGAGCACGGTGGCGTTGAGCCCGACGCATTCGAAGGCCGCGTCGGCGCCCTGCCCTTTGGTCAGCGATTTAACGTATTCGGTGAGGTCGCCGCCGGTTTTTGGATTAAAGCTGTGGGTGGCGCCAAGTTCCAAGGCGACGGCGAGGCGCGAGTCTTCGGTGTCGACGGCAATCACCTGGGCAAAACCCGCAATCTTCGCGGCTTGCAGCGTCAGCAAACCGATCATGCCCGTACCCACGACGATGGCCGTGTCGCCAGGAGCAACGGGCGTCAGGCGGACAGCGTGCACACCGACGGAGACGGCCTCGATCATCGCCGCTTCATTAAACCCGAGATTCTCGGGCAACCTATGAAGGATGCGGGCGGGGACGGTGACGAATTCGGCGAAGGCACCATGTCGGCGGTAGTCGCCGCAGGACACGCCGAGCACCTGGCGGTTATCGCAGAGATTCACGTCGCCGCGCTGACAGTGGACGCAGTGGCCACAGAAAACCGTGGAATCAAAAGTCACGCGATCGCCCGTCGCAAAACCCTTCACTTGGGCGCCGACACCCGTGATGACACCCGCCGCCTCATGGCCCATGACGAGGGGTGGGATGCGGCGGCCCGTCGAGCCATCGAAGCCATGGATATCAGATCCGCAGATGCCGCAGGCGCGGACCTGGATCAGGACGTCTTCCGGACCGCAGACCGGATCGGCCACGTCGACGTACGACATCTTTTTATATTCGGTGAGCAGGAGGGCTTTCACGGACTAGAGGAAGGAGGGTTTTGGGTGGGGGGGCAAGACTTGGGAGTGCTGGATACTTAGAGTATAGAGTATGGAGTATGGAGTATCGGGGGAGTGCATGCCTTGGGTAGGGCGGCCATTGCCATGGCCGCCGTTCGCAGCGGCACGTGCGTAGCGCCGGGCAGACCTTTCGTCCATCCAACGTCCGTCCGCCCACGGACGCGACGCAGTCGCGCCCCTACCTATGCCCGCAGCAAACTTCCCGGCTTCCGGTTTCCCTCATTGAGTTAATGGTCCCCTGCCTTGGGTAGGGCGGGCTCTCCGAGCCCGCCGTTGAGCCCAACGAGATTCGGACCTCCGTCCGCGAACGGACGGCTCGGAGAGCCGTCCCTACCAGAGACCGTTGAGCCTATCTGCGTGCGGAACTCTCTCGGCGAACGGACGGCTCGGAGAGCCGTCCCTACCAGGGGCTTACGTTAGAGGCAGTTTCGGGTAGGGGCGCCACTGCGTGGCGTCCGTTCGCCTCAGCACGTTCGTCATCCCGGGCAGACGCTTACGACCATTCAATCGTCCGTCCGCCCACGGACGCGACGCAGTCGCGCCCCTACCCTTTAGTTTGCCTCCGGCTAAACAGCCCCTACCGATTCAACCATGAAGCTCCTCCCCGCCTTCTTCCTCTCCGTGCTGACCGCCTTCGCCGCCGAAGGCCCCAAACAATCCATCGAGAAGATCGATCCCGCGCTGGATGCGTTGCTGGACAGCGGCGCCAAGATCGAGACCATCTCGGCCGGGAATTATTCGTGGTCCGAAGGACCCGTCTGGTATAAAGGTCGCATCGTCTTCTCGGACGTGCCCAACAACGTCGCCTACCAGTGGATCGAAGGCGATGCGATGGCTTCGGTCTTTCTGAAGCCCAGCGGTACCGACGCGCCTTCTGCTAATCAGGGTTCGAACGGGCTCTCCGTCGACGCCCAGGGTCGCATGCTCCTCTGTCAGCATGGCTCTCGTCGCATCGCCCGCCTCGGTGCCGACGGGAAGTTTGAGCCGCTCGCGACCAAGAACCACGAAGGCGTCCGCTTCAACAGCCCCAACGACCTCTGCGTAGCGAAGGACGGCATCGTCTTCTTCACCGATCCGCCCTACGGCGTGCCCAAGGGCGAAAAAACCGAAACGCCTTATCACGGCGTCTACAAACTCTCGACCGACGGCAAGGTCTCCCTTGTGACGAAGGAAGTCCAGTGGCCGAACGGTATCGCCCTCAGCCTCGACCAGAAGTCCCTCTACCTAGCGATCTCGGACGGCAAGAACCCACGCGTCTCCGTCTGCAACCTCGATGGCTCGGGAATGCGTGATGTCTTCCTCGCTGCCCCGCTGAAGAGCAAAGAGCGTCCGGGTTCATGTGACGGCCTCAAGCTCGACGCCAAGGGAAATATCTGGACCACCGGCCCCGGTGGAATCCTGATTATCTCCCCCGAAGGTAAGCACCTCGGCTCCATCCTTTGCGGCCAGCCGACGGCGAACCTCGCCTGGGGCGACGACGGCCACACCCTCTATATCACGTCGAAAGACCGTCTCCTCCGCGTGAAGACTAAGGTCAAAGGTGCGGGATTCTAAGGTTGGGCTGCCTTGGGTAGGGCGGGCTCTCCGAGCCCGCCGTTGACCCGAACGAGATTCGCATCTCCGTCCGCGAACGGACGGCTCGGAGAGCCGTCCCTACCCAAGGCCAGATTACTGGCGGCAGGTGCCAGCGTTTCCATTCAGCCCTCCACTCAGTCCTCGATTCAGCCCTCTGCCATCGACCCAGTCATCCGCCCTGCCCCTATTGTATCTCCTACTTCTTCTCTAATTTAATATAATCGAGGCCGAACATATTACCCGAGGCGGCGGATGGATTGGGGGCCAAGACCTTAACTTCGAAGCGATGTTCGCCGGCTTCGAGTTCGAAGCGCCCGGCATTCAGTTCGCCCGAGGTGACAACTTCCTCCGGATGATAAAAGTCGAACGGGCCGCCGGGGAGAGGCTTACCATCCAGCAGGAGTTCGAATTGACCATAGTCGCGGGCCTTGGTGCAGACGAACTTCAACTCGTAGGTGCCCTTCTCTTTAACCGGGAGCGCCAACACAAGGACATCGCCCACCTTGCCGCGGGTGAACCAGAGGTGATTATCACCACTCCAGCGACTCGCCTTGAAGCCGCCCATACCTTGCCCGCTCACCTGGCCGCCAGTCTTAGAGATCACCTTCATGGTTTCACCTTCGATGGCGCCGTCGATGCGCCAGACACCCGCCTGCACGGATGCGGCGGGCGGGCCATCCGGAGACTGCAAGTAAGCGACGAGGTTAATCGCCTGGGCTTGGGTGAGCGCATCAAGCAAACCCTCCGGCATCAGCGATACGGTGAGCATATCGCGCTTCTCGACCTCGCCCTTAGAGATTGTGAACTTGCTCCCGCCGGGCAGTACCACACGGAAAGACTGCGCATCCTCAAACTGCACGATGCCGCTGACGGTGGTGCCGTTCTTGAGTTTAAAGACATTCAGTTCATAGCCCTTCCCGATAACCGCATTCGGATCGAGGACGTTATCGAGCAGGTAATCGAGCTTGCCCAGATTCGAACCCGCAAGACCAGGTCCAACCTGATTGCCGATATAACCGAACGTGTGGCACAGCCCGCACGACTGGACGTAGAGCTCACGGCCAGCCTTATAATCGGCCTTGCGGAGCACGTCCGGCTTCAGAATCGCCTGCCACTTAGCCTTGTTCTTGGCGAAATCAGCCTTGGTCACATTAACGACTCCGACGACCTTGGCCAACAAGCCATCCACGGTCTTATCACCGAGAGATTTCAACTGGCGCACCACAATCGGACCGAGCAACACCCGGTCGATGCTGCCGGCGGCGGCCGCCTCCATCAGGCTACGCCCACCGACGACGGTGGCCGAGAGCGAGGAAATGGCATCCGCTTTTTCGGTCGGAGAAAATCCGGTGAACTTTGCCAGCACGCCCGCGGGAGATTGGTCATCCCCAATGGTGGCCAGCGATTGAAGAATCAGACGACGGAAATTGGCCGGAAGATTCTCACTCAGGGCGGACACCGCCACCGGTGCGGCGAGACGATCACGGGAGGCCACGAGCACCGCAAGGGCACGCTGGCGAGCGGGCACGGAAGCCTTCGCGTCGCCCAGTTGGGCACGGTAAAAAGCCCGGCTGGCGGCGTCGCCCGCGAGGGCGTCGAGTTCATTGACATTGGCCATCGCCTCCGGCGAAGCGTCCTGGCGGAGCGTCGCAGCGATTTCGGACCAGCCAGCGGGAGCCTTGAAAGCGCCCGCTTGGCGAACGCCGTCGACCACGCGACTGACGATCTTGGCCCGGCGGGCGGCGTCCGTCGACTTGATGGCAAGGGCGAGCACGCGACCGCGGGCCACTTCGTCACCCGCTAAACGGCGGTAGATATAATCCGTGACTACCTCGATTCTGGAGACGTCCGCGAGGGCGAGACCTTGATCCGCATCCGCCCCGACGAGTGGCTCGATGCCATACCAGATGAGCAGCGGAATGTTATGATCCTTCGCGTCATCCGCGACGGCGATCAAGGATTTGGCGATGGCGGCGCGCTCCGTGAGCGGCAGGACGGAAAGCGCGGAAGCAAGCTCGCGGCGAACAACCGGGGACGCTTCCGACTGGGCGAGTTTCGCCAAGGCCGGCACGTTAGCCGTCCACTGCTGGGCGACCAGGCGCACCGCCCAAGCGCGGAGTGCCGGCTCGGCATCATTCAGTGCCGTCGCCAGTATAGCGTCGTCCAGAAGGTTGGCGGATTGTAGCACCCAGAGGGCGCGCAGGCGGCGGACCGCCGGGCCGGCAGACGTCAGCGTGGTACGCAGTTGCGCGAGTGCTTCGGCGGCAAGCTTCGTGCCGGACAGGCCGCGCTCCGCGAGCACCTTGCGGGCCTGGCGGACGTAATATTCATTAGCGTCATCAAGGGCGAGACCGACGAGTTCGAGGTCAGGCAAGGCCGAGAGGTTGCGGGCACGCGAAGTCGGATTGCCGTAGCTCACCCGATAGATGCGACCGTTGGTGCGGTCCCAGATTTCCGTATTACCATTATGGCAGACCTGCTTATCGGTCCAGTCGCTCAAGTAGAGGGCACCATCCGGGCCGACCCGCTGGGAGACCGGGATGAAGTGGGCGTCGTTACTACGCAGGAAATCATTACCGTGATGGCCGGCGAAGCCACTGCCTTCGGGCACGACTTGATCTGAGACCAAGCGGTGGCCATGGAGATTACCGAAGATCAACATCCCCTGATACTCGGCAGGGAAATTATCGCCGTTGTAGATTGCCAGGCCAGAGTGGGCGTGACCGCCGCCGACGCTGTCGGTGCTCTCCGGGATCTTCGAGACCACTGGCTGGTGGATGCGCGAGCCCGCGTAGTGGGCGTGATCGGCAATCGTCTTAATATCGTCGTAGGTGAACGGATTGAAATGCTGGCCGGCCTGACGCTGATAACGGGCGCCGGGCAGAATGTGGTAAAGGTGCGGAATCACGCAGGCCGTATTGAAGAATTCGCCGCGGGCATCGAAATCCAGCCCCCACGGATTACTTGTGCCTTCGGCGAACACCTCGAAGATCTGGCGAGTCGGGTGGAAGCGCCAAACGCCCGCGTTAATTTTCACGCGCTTTTCGTCGGGCGCACCTGGGCGGCCGACGACGGAATGCGTGAAGACGCCGTGGTTACCATAGAGCCAGCCGTCGGGCCCCCAGACAAAGCTGTTCAAAGTCTCATGCGTGTCGTGCGAGCCCCAGCCATCGAGGAGGACGACTGGCTTACCCGCCTTGTCGTTGGCGTCCTTTGGAATGAACAAAAGTTCGGGTGCCGCACCGACCCAGACACCACCGTGACCGACTTCGATGCCCGAGACCAGATTGAGACCTTCTTTGAAAACCGTAACCTTGTCATAGGATCCGTCGTGCTTCGTGTCCTCCATAATCAGGATGCGATCAACACCCGTACCCTCAGGACGCTTCTTCGGGTAGGACAACCCTTCCACGACCCAGAGGCGGCCACGCTCGTCGAAGCACATCGCGATTGGCTGGACGACCTTCGGCTCGGCCGCGACCAACGAGACTTGGAAGCCTGGGGCAAGGGACATCGTCTTCATCGCCTCGGTCGGAGTCTGACCTGTCTTATAAGCGGAAGGCGCGACGTGCTCGGCAGGACCGGGAGGCACGGCAGCTTGAGCTAAGCCAAAGGAGACGATGAACGAAAGAATCGAACGCATGGGGTTGACCGCATAATTGGCCAGCGGCAGGCCGTTAGAAAGGAGATTCATTGGCGTTTAAACGCCATTTAGTGCGACTTTTTGACCTCCCGGGGCTTTCCGATTGGCAACCTTACGGGCGGGCGTATGTCCCAATCAATATCCCCATGAAGTTCCGCCTCACCCTTATCGCCCTCCTCGCCAGCACCATCGGCTCTTTCGCCGAAGAAGTGAAACTCGTCGAACAAAAGGACAAGCAGCAGATTGACGTCCTCGTCGACGGTAAGCCGTTCACTTCCTACGTCTACTGGTCGAACCAAAAGAAGCCCCTGCTCTCCCCGCTACGCACCTCGGAAGGCAACATCTTCACCCGCGGATTCCCGCTGGAAAAAGTCGCCGGCGAGCGCACCGACCACCCCCACCACATCTCCTCGTGGTTCAATTACGGGAACGTCAATGACTGCGATTTCTGGAACTCCCCGCCCGAAGGCTTTACCCGCGACAGCAAGACCCCTTACGGAGCTGTCCGCCATAAGAGCATCAAGGCCATCAGCAGCGGCAAAGGTGCGGCCACCCTCGAAGTCTCTTCGGATTGGATTATGAACGATGGGTCCAAGATCCTC
>CAISXT010000167.1 GCA_903889525.1 uncultured Opitutia bacterium
AGACCGTGGGCTTACCTTCGACGCCGAGTTTTTCGTCCGAGACGATACACTTATCGAGCGGGTAGGGTTTGACGGATTTTTCGGCGCCAAATGTCGGAACGGTGGCGAGAAAAGCCATCAGGCCGGTGAGGAAGGAAGATTTCATAGGTTTTAAAAACGCGTGAGTAGACCAATCCCTGCACCAAAGTCTGAGCTATATCCCGCGGTAAGCGAGAATTGCTTGGTGAGTAGGAAGCGGAAATCGGCTGAGGTAGAGGTACCAGTCTGGCGGCCATAGCGATAGCCAAGATCGAGGGAAAGACGGTCGGTGAGTTGGAGGCTCTTGGCCAGCGTTGCCCGGCTTTCACCTGCGGATTGCTGGGTGAGGCCGAGGTCGATGAAGTACGGGAGGCGGAAAGAGGCACCGGCGAAGAGCCCGTCTCGCCCGCCGTCCATCGTATTGAAACGATAGCCGGCGATGAGGGAGAGGCGCGTGTCGACGTAGCGGGCGTAACTGAGTTCGCGTTCGTGGCCGTCAAGGCGGTGCATGCCTTCTTCCCAGCGTAGGTTAAGGTTGTCGCGGCCATCTTGCAGTGTCACGAAACCGGCGGCCTTGGCGGTGGTGAAGCTGGCTTCGCCCCAGGTATAAGTCGTCGCCATTGAATGGGTGGCGGCGGGGTGGGGCGGTTCGCCGCCGTCGGCTGCCGTCACGCGGATGGTGCGCACCATGCCGGTGATGTGGTGATAGAGGAGGTGGCAATGGATGAGCCAGTCGCCTTGGCCTTCGTTGGCCGTGAACTCGATCGTGCGTACGCTCATCGGAGGGACGTCGACCGTGTGCTTCAGGGGAGACGTCGACGGGTCTTTTTCATTCGCGTCGACGAGCCGGAAAAAGTGCCCGTGGAAGTGGATGGGATGGTGCATCATGGTGTTGTTCACCAAGCGCAGGCGGAGCGTCTCGCCCTCCTTGACCTTAATCGCCTCGGCCTCATGCGGATCGAGCCCGTCGAAGCTCCATTCGTAACGAATCATATCGCCCGTCAGCTTGAGCGTCAGCTCGCGGTGCGAGGATGCGACTGCATGCGGAGTGGCCGAGCGGAGCTTAGCGTAGGGCGAGAGCGGACGGTCGGATTCCTTGGCGCCTGGTTCGGGGTCGAGCTGATCGAGAATCGAAGTTAGGTAAGCGTTCATCCCGTAGCGCTCGGGTGCGGGCGGCGGGGTAGCGGGGTGCGCTTCGCCTTCTCCCGTCCAGGCGGAGACGAAGCCACTGCCGTCTTGGGCGGTGGCACGCAGTTCCCAGGTGCCAGACGCGGGGACGGTCGCCACTAGGTCGTAGGTTTCGGCGGGGCCCATGAGCAGGCGTTTCTGGTCAAACGGGACGACGTCTTGTCCATCGGCCGACACAATGCGCACGCTGCCGGCAGCTGCATCGATATAAAAATAGCTGGCCGCCCCGGCGTTGATGAGGCGCAGGCGAAGGGTATCCCCAGGTTTGCCCGGAAGTTTCAAGCGGCGCTGCCCGTTCATCAGGAACGCATCGTAGGCCACATCGGAAAGATCCATTGGCGGCACGAGCGCTTTCTCGCGGCCAAGGTATTCGCCGAGTTTGCCAGCTTGGTGGGCCCCGAAGAGAGACTGGGATGTGCCCTTGCGGAAAGAGTACCAATCGCTTCCCCGGAGGAGCGTGCGCTGGACTTCGGCGGGGTGTTCATTGGTCCAGTCGCCGAGCACGATGACTTGGTCATGCGTGGTCTCCGTGGTCTTTGCTTTCGGTTCGATGACGATGGCCCCTTGGATGCCACGTTGTTCCTGGTGCCCCGTGTGGCTGTGATACCAATAGGTGCCGTGTTGGCGGACGAGGAATTCGAAGGTGCGCGATTTTCCGGGAGCGATGATCGGGGTGGTCACCACCGGCACGCCGTCTTCGAGGTTGGGCACGAGCACGCCGTGCCAGTGCAACGAAGTCGTGTCGTCGGTGAGCCCGTTCGTGACCGTGATGCGGGCGACGTCCCCTTCGCGGAAGTGCAGCACCGGCCCGGGTGAAGTGCCATTGATGGTCAGCACCAGAACGGGCTTGCCGGCGGGGCTGAGCGTTTGCTCCGCAATGGTGAGCTTATATTCAACGACGCGAGCTTGGGGGTGCAGGGCGGAAGCCTTCGGGGCCGCTTCCATCGCATCATAATAGGCCTTGCGGCAGAGTTCGCAGGCCTGGGTCATCCCTGCACCCAAGATCATCCAGGCGATCAGGGCGCCGCCGATGCTTCGGCGCGAATGCTCAGGGCGGGGTGACATTACTCCCTCTATTTTTGGTAAATAATGGTTCTCCGCAAATCTACTCGGAGATTTCGGGGCGATTAGTCGGGACGATTTCTTGGTCAAAAGCCGTTTTAATAATGAAACTCGGCAAAGATTTGCATTCTCATGACTCACACCCTTGGGTTTGTCCCATGCGCTTCCCCTGCAAAACCCTCCTGGCCGGCCTCGGACTGGCCGTCCTTACTGTCATGCTTTCAGCGGCGGAGGTTCCGGCTAAAGTCGTTATCTGGAAGCTCGACGACCTGACAGCCGGCGAGAAACGTCGGGTCGCCCCGGGTTTCAAGCGCGTAGCTGACTGGGCTGATCAAAATAAGTCCGTCGTCACCTTCGGCATCATCTGCGAAAGCCTTTCGAAGCCGGGTGCCGACGATGTCGCATGGATCAAGCAGCACGCCATCGAGAACGGTGGACGCGTCGAGTTCTGGCTGCATGGCTGGGATCACAAGGCGTGGGAAGAGAACGGGGTCAGGGTCTCTGAATTCAAGGGCACCTCGCTCGAGCAGCAGACCAAGCACTTCAAGGACTCGTGCGAAATCTTTGCCAAGACGACCGGGGTAACGCTTCACGTTTTTGGGGCGCCGTATAATCAGTTCGACGCCAATACGGCGGCGGCGATGGACGCCGTGCCGGAGCTCACCATTTGGATGTATGGGGCCAAGGGGGATAAGAAACGCACGGTCCTCACGCACTCTATCGACATGGAAATCGCCACCGGCAAGGTCAGTTATGATGCGTTTATGAAGGCCTATCAAGCGAAGGTGCCGCCAGCGTTGCTGGTAATGCAGGGGCACTGCGGAATGTGGGATGATAAGTCTTTCACCGACTTCACCAAGATTGCGGCCTTCCTCGCACAGGAAGGGTGGGTCACCAAGACCTGCGGCCAGTTCGTCGGAAAGTGATCAGACAATAAAAAGGCCGCCCGGGTGGGCGGCCTTGGTCGAACTCCTTGGGGGTGTTAGAAGCGGCGGGTGTAATTGAGCTTCAGTTCTTGGGCGGCCTTGAAATCAGTGCCAGAGCGGAAGTCATAGCTCAGGCCCACCGTGGCGTTTTCACCGGCGCCTGCCGACAGTCCCATGCCGACGCGGACCGAATCCTGTCCGGTGCCGTAGGCCTTGACCGTGAAGGTCGTCGGGGCGGCGGCATCCGCGAAGCTGGCACGGATATCGGAAGGGGTGGCGTCGAGATTGTGTTCGTAGGCGACATTGAGGGTAAGTTTCACGCTTTCGTTCAGCTTGATGCCGTAGCCCACGCCGACTTCGGCCAAGGTCTCTCCCATGCTCGCACCAGAGACGTTCAGGTTAGCCCCGGTGCCGACTTCGGTGAAGGCGTCGACATTGGCGGTGCTCTTGCTTAGGCCGATGTAAGGGACGAAGTCTCCGAGTTTTGTGAGCGAAAGGCGCGCCAGCACGGTCGAGGAGGTGATCTTCTGGTTAGTGAAGGTCTGCCCGTTGCGACTTCCTTCGCCATTGAGATCACCCATCGTGAAGGCCAGGTCGAGGCGGGTTGCGCCCAGATCGCTATTGAATCCAAGCCCGATGGATTGCCCTGTTACCTTGGCATTATAGCCCGCAGCAGTCGCGGTGCCGTTATCATTGGCGAGGATGATCGAGAGGGCTGAGGTGGCACCCACGCTCTTGGTCGCCATGACGTAACTGGAGGTGACGTCATATTTTCCATTGAGCAGCGTCGGGGAGGCGGTGGAGGTCGCGGTCTGCTGGTCGAAGCCGAGTTGGACGTTCCAGCTATCGCCGCTGGCGACCGCGGTCGTGAGGCTGCGGGCCAGAGAGAGCGAGCTGCGGGCGGACATCGCGAGGGACGTGCCGTAGACTTCGGGGGATAAGGCATCGAGGGCCGCGCCGACATCG
>CAISXT010000168.1 GCA_903889525.1 uncultured Opitutia bacterium
GCACGAACTTTTCCGAGCCAAGGCCGGCGATGCTGCCGTCCGCCGACTCGCCGCCAAGGTGGTGCGCATCGATCGACTCATCCGCGTCGATATCGCTGATCGGAAGGGACGCCCGCCGCTCTGGCCAGGCGAAGTTTCCCCGCAGGGGGTCTGGCTGGCGGAGCGGGCTCAGGCCTTGAAGGTCGCTGATTCGGCGCCCAAACGGATTATCCTCGGTCGCCATCTTATCGCCCAGGGGCATCAGCCTGCCGGTTGGTTTTCGTCTGTGCTCGAAGAAGCCTTCGAAGCCCAGTTGGACGGGGTTTTCGGGGATGAAGCCTCTGGCCTGGTCTGGCTCAAGGAACGCATGGCCCGTGGGGCTGTCTAATTTACCATCATGTCCCACCGCACCGCTGGACTTTCTGCACTGCTCGTCGGCACTCCTGACTGGAACGCCGTCCTTGCCCGCACGCTCGATAATTTCGAATGCGTTACGGGGACGATGCACCGAACCGATCCGCAGACGGGGCTGCTCACCTTGATCGCACACGCCGGCATCCCGCCGCAGGTCCAGGCGATGCTGTTGCCTAAGATTGATAATATTCCTTTCGGTAAAGGCATCGCCGGCTGTGCGGCCTCACGCAAGGAAGCCGTCCAGCTCTGCAATCTGCAGGAAGATCTCGGCGGTGTCGCCAAGCCGGATGCGCGTAAGACGAATGTCCAAGGCGCTCTCGCGGTTCCGGTGCTCGGAACCGATGGGAAAGTCATCGGCGTGCTCGGGATTGGTAAAATGCAGCCTTACGATTTCACCGCCGAGGAGATTGCGGACCTGAACTCCGTCGCGGCCTTGATCTCCGCAAGGCTGTAGGATGTCTACTTGGGTTCTGACAAAGAACTAAGAACAACGAACTAAGAACGCTGCGCGTCGCCCGCCAGCGCTCTTCCCGTCGGCGACCCCTTCTGCTTGTGCAACCCTTCAGGCAGGCCCTCATAGATGAGTTGGCCACCCTTGGCGCCTCCCTCGGGTCCGAGTTCCATCACCCAATCGGCGGCCATAATTACGTCGGTATGGTGCTCGATCACGATGAGTGTGGCGCCGGCGTCGCGGAGACGTCCGAGTAGCGCCAGCAGTTTGGCGATGTCATCCCAGTGCAGTCCCGTCGTAGGTTCATCCAGTACGTATAGGCGGCCGGAGTGATCGCGGCGCGCGAGTTCCGAGGCGAGTTTCAGGCGCTGGGCTTCGCCACCGGAGAGGGTGTTCGCGGCTTGTCCAAGCTTGATGTAACCCAGACCGACCTCGCCGAGCGTACGGAGTTTTTCCGCCAATCGCGGCTGCGCTTTAAAAACCTCGGTGGCTTCGCTGACCGAGAGGCCGAGCGCATCGGAAATACTCAGGCCTTTGAAGCGTACTTCGAGTGTCTCGCGATTGAAGCGTCGGCCGGCGCAGCTGGGGCAATCGACAAACGTTTCACCCAGGAACTGCATATCCAGCGCCACGGAACCTTCGCCGGCACAGGTTTCGCAGCGTCCGCCGCGCACATTGAAGCTGAAGCGGCCCGGCCCGTACCCGCGAGCCTTCGCCAGCGGTAGCGACGACCACAGGTCGCGCAGTAAATCCATGATGCCCGTGAACGTGGCGGGGTTCGACCGTGGGGTGCGGCCAATGGGCTCTTGGTCAACCGCGGTAAAGGCGACGATTTTCTCAAGCCCTTCAATGCCGCCGTGCCGACCGGGCACAACCTTGGCCCCGTTGATTTTTCGTGCGGCCGCTGCGGAGAGAATATCAATCGCGAGCGTGCTTTTGCCGGAGCCAGAAACGCCGCAGACGACGGTGAGGTTGCCGACGGGGAACGAGGCGGTGACTCCTTGAAGGTTATGTTCGGTGGCGTTCTTAACGGTGAGCAGGGTCTTGCTCGCCGCTTTTCGCGGAATGATACCTGCGAGCGTGGCCCGGCCTGCGAGGTATGCCCCGGTCCGGGAGTGCTGGTCCGCGGCACAGGCCTTGGCGGTTCCTTCGAAGATGATGCGACCGCCGTCGACGCCCGCCCCTGGGCCCATCTCGACGAGATGGTCCGCCGCGAGCATCATGTCGCGGTCGTGTTCTACGACGACCACGGTATTGCCGAGGTCGCGCAGGCCGTGGATGGAACGAATGAGACGGCCGTGGTCGCTCGGGTGCAGCCCGATACTGGGTTCGTCGAGCACGTACGTGACGCCCACCAGCCCGAGGCCGAGCTGCGTGGCGAGTCGTACGCGTTGAGCTTCGCCGCCGGAGAGTGAACTACATTCGCGATCAAGGGTGAGATAACTCAAGCCGGCGTCATCGAGGAACGTCAGGCGTTGTTCGAGTCCGCGCCGGGCTTCTTCTGCTGGCATCACGCGCGGATGGGTCGCGAGTTGTTTGGCGAAGGCCAAGGCGGCTGGGATGGGTAAGGCGAGGAACTCCGCCATGTTCTTGCCGCCTAGGCTGATGGAAAGCGCCGCCGGTGAGAGGCGCTGGCCGTGGCAACCTGAGCAGACGGAGCCAGATTGAAACTGGAGGAGACGCTGACGCAGTGACTCACCCGTGGTGGTACGGTAAGCGTGCGCGAGTTCGGCGAACATGCCGGCCCAGATAGTTTCAACTAGTTTGCGTCCCTTGGGCGGTGGTAGTAGGAATTTTCGCTTAGGGTCGCCGTGTAGCAGGAGATCGCGCACCGCCTTTGGTAGATCACTCCAGGGTGTTTTGAGGTCGAAAGGTACTTGTTCCGCAAGTGCCCGGGTAATCGCGTTGCGGCGAATTAGGGTCTTACGCGTCGCACACTTCCAAGGCTTCACTACGCCGTCGTGGAGCGAGAGGGCTTCATCACGAATGGAGAGACTCTCTTGGAACCGCATCTGGCGGCCGAGTCCGCCGCAGTCGGGGCAGGCCCCGTCCGGATGGTTATGGGAAAGGGCCCGCGGGCTGACGGGCTCATAGCTTTCTCCGCAATGTTCGCAGGAGAGATGGAGAGAGAGGGGGTGTTCCTCCCATTTTCCGTTCACCTCAGCCAGCACGAGTGCCCGATGGCGGCCTTCGCGGAAGGCGAGTTCCAAGGAGTCGGCCAGGCGGCTGCGTTGATCGGGGCCAGCGACGATACGGTCGACGACGACATCGAGTTGCTTCGCTTCGCGGCCCGTCAGTAAGCCTTCGGCTTCTTCCATGGTGGCGACCGTCCCATCGACGCGCAGGCGGGAGAAGCCGCGGCGTCCGAGGTCAGCCGCCGCTTCCAGTAGGATCGAGGGTTTGTCCCTTGAGATGGGCGCCACGACCATCAGGCGCGTGCCGGCCTGAATTGCCTCGAGGGCTTTGAGGTTATCGTCGAGTGAACGCTGCCGGACGGGATGGCCGTCCTTGAGGCAGCGACGTTCCCCGGCCAGAATCCACAGCGGACGGGCATGGTCCGCGATTTCGGTGAGGGTGGCGACGGTCGAGCGCGGGTTGGTGTTACCGCCGGTGCGCTGGGCTATGGCGATGACGGGGGAGAGCCCGCGGATGAAGTCGACATCGGGACGGGGGGCTGAATCCAGCATTCCTCGCGCCTTGGCGGAAAGGGATTCGAGGTATTGGCGGCTGCCTTCCGCATGCAACGTGTCGAAAGCCAGCGATGATTTACCTGACCCGCTGACCCCGGTGATGACGGTCAACTGATAACGCGGGATGGTCAGTTCCACGTTCTTCAGGTTGTGGGTGCGGGCTCCCTTGATGTGGATGGGCTGGCTCAGAGGGTTCGACGATAGCCTGTCCGCTTCCGGGGAGAAGGCGGAAGTGTTCAGCTGGTCGTTAATAAGTTTCGTACAATCCGCTTTTACCCACGGGGCTGACCTGTAAGCCTGCAGGGATGTCTCGGGTTTTACTCTGTGTCTTTGCGCTCTTCGCCGCGCGCCTTTCCGCCGACCGGATGGAACCGCGGGTTCTTTTCCTCGGCGATAGCATCACCTATGGGGGTACTTGGACGGTCTATGTCGAATCAGCCATTCGTGCGCAGAAGGGCATGGAGCATGCGACGATTGTGAACATGGGGTTATCGAGTGAGACCGCCTCGGGCCTCTCTGAGCCTGGGCATGCGGGCGGAGGTTTTCCGCGGCCGGACGTGCACGAGCGTCTCGGGCGCGTCTTAGATCAATTCAAGCCGACAATCGTCATCGCCTGTTATGGCATCAATGACGGCATCTATTTACCGCTCAATTCCACACGTAAACTAGCCTTTCAGGATGGCATGATTCGTTTTCGCCTCGCCTGTGCCAAGGTCGGGGCGAAGCTCGTGTTGCTCACGCCACCGCTTTACGCACCGGATAATCGGGCCAAGGATGAAATCAATTACGACGGCGTGATGGAAAGTTACGGCGCTTGGCTGGTCGAGCAGCGTGCGGCCGGCTGGATGATCATCGATATTCATACCAAGCTTCATCAGGCCGTCATCGCCGCCAAGCGGGCCGACCCGAAGTTCATTTACGCCAAGGACAATTTACATCCTGGTGAGCAAGGACATCAGTTCATGGCGCAGGCCGCTTGGGAGGGGTTGGCTCCGCTGATGAGCTGGAAACTCGATACGCCGTTTGCCGTTGGGGATAAATTTAAGATCCTGAAGCAACATTCGGTGATGCTGCGCGATGCTTGGCTCAGGCAGATCGGACATAAGCGTCCGGGCGTGGCTGGCGGCCTGCCTTTGGCGGAAGCAGAGAGCCGTTCGGGTGAGCTTATTCGCGAATATTTCAAAAAATAAGGACTTTATGGGGGGTGCAGGGGAGGGGCTATTGCCGAAGAAACACCATCCCGACACGGGACTGTAACAATTGTGTGGGATGATGCCTGTCCTCTCCAATCCTATGCACGCCTCACTCAAGTCTCTCGCGCTCCTCGCTTTCACGGCGACGATCGCTTCCGCTCAGTCTGCCGCCCCGGCCGCCGCCGAGGTCGTCACGGTCGATGCCAAACTCCCTGATTACGCTGTGTCCTCCGGCGTATCGGGCAATTTGAACTCCGTCGGTTCCGACACCCTTAACAACCTGATGACTTTCTGGAGCGAAGGCTTCAAGGCCAAGTACCCTAACGTGAACATCCAGGTTGAAGGTAAGGGATCGGGTACTGCTCCGGTTGCCCTGATTTCCGGCGCCGCTCAGGTGGGCCCGATGAGCCGCGAAATGAAGTCTTCCGAAGTCGCTGGCTTCGCTGCTAAGTTTGGTCACAAGCCGACTAAGATTCCGGTGGCCATCGATGCCCTCGCTGTCTTCGTCCATAAGGACAACCCGATTAAGGGTCTCTCCCTTGCTCAGGTTGACGCAATCTTCTCCTCGACCCGTAAGCGCGGCGGTCAAGACATCAACACCTGGGGTGATGCCAAGCTGACCGGGGATTTCGCTGGTAAGACTATCTCTGCCTTCGGTCGTAACTCGGCTTCTGGTACCTACGGCTTCTTCAAGGACAACGCCCTTAAGAATGGTGACTACAAGAGCAGCGTTAAGGAGCAGCCCGGTTCTTCCTCGGTCGTCCAAGGGGTCGCTTCCGACCTCGGTGCGATTGGCTACTCCGGCATCGGCTACAAGACCTCTGGTGTCCGCGCCCTCGCCCTCTCTGTCGCGGATGATTCTGCTCTTATTGAGCCTAATTACGCCAATGCCCTCAGCGGAACCTATCCGCTCGCCCGCTACCTGTATGTCTATGTGAACAAGGCTCCTTCCAAAGAAATGGATAAGCTGACGAGCGAGTTCATCACCTTCGTGCTCTCGAAGTCTGGTCAGGAAATCACGATCAAGGACGGCTACTACCCGCTGCCTGCCGACGTCGCCGCCGAAGGTCGCCTCGCGCTCAAGTTCTACAGCGCCGAATAAGTTTGGTCTCGAAATCGTATCGTCGCCACCACGCCCTGCGGGGTCGGTCTTCAAAGAGCGACGATACGGTCTCGGGTCCTCCTAAGGCGGGGTCTCCCCGCCTTACCCTTTATTAGAATCACCGACACCTGACCGTCACGAGATGGAAACTTCCGACAAAAAGCCTGCTCCCGCGCCCGCGCCGGAGTCACGTTTTACGGTAAGTGCCATGACGCTGGCCACGGATCGGTGGATGGGTCGTCTCATCCGCTTCGGAGGGGTGGGCGTCGTGCTCGCGGTCTTCGGGATGCTCGCCTTCCTAATCTTTCAGGTTTTCCCGCTCTTCACGGGAGCCACGGTCGCGAGCGGCACCGCTTTGTCCGTCCCGCCCAGCGCAGTCGCCTTCGGTGAGGATGAATACGGCAATTTACCCTACGTCGTCCTTGCTGATGGCAGGGTGATTTTCCAGCGGGCCAAGGATGGTTCGAAAGTACTGGAGTGGTCGCCTTCGCTGGCGAATCGCCGCGTATCCACCGTCCGGAGCTATCCCCGCTCAGGCTTGGTCTTTCTCGGCCTCTCCGATGGTGCGGTCCAGGAACTCCGTGTCATCTATCGCTCGACCTTTGACTCGTCCGGCAAGCGCGCCATCGAGCCTACGGTCACGTCCTTGGAGCCATTACAGGTCGGCAAGCCAGGTCTCCCTTGCCTCGATCTCTGGAATGCTAAAGGCCCGCAAGCTCGCCTGATGCTGGTGCGTCAAGAAGAAGCCGGGAAGCCCTTCCTCACCGCCGTTCGGCTCACCGAGCGTAAAGGCCTGGGTGGCAAAGCCAAGGTCACCGTCAGTGCCCCCTTCGTGGTCGCGGCGGACGCGGCTTCGATCGATATGGTGCTGCTCCCATCCACGGCGGAATCGCTCATTGTCGTCGGTCAGTCCGGCGAAGTCCGCACGTATGCCGATGATGGCACGTCCTTCTCGTTCCTCCAATCCTTCGCCCCGTTTAAGGAATCGACGGATGCCGGGGTCGCCTCCGCGGGCATGATTTTCGGCAATGTCTCGGTCGTCTTTGTGGGTCGCACGGGCGAGCAGCAGGTTTGGTCGATGTATCCGCAGCTTCAGGCCGACGGCAAGAGCCTGCGCCGCTGGGGCAAGATTCATGATGGTGCGTCGCTCGCTGGTCCAGGAGAAGGCGTCTATGCCGCCGAAGGCAACAAGTGCTACCTCGCTGTCGCTGGCGGCAAGTTGCAGCTTCGTAATATGACGACGGGCTCGCTCCGCTGGGAGGGCAATGCACCCCCGGGGGCGATTCGCCAACTAGCTTTCGC
Source organism: uncultured Opitutia bacterium (assembly GCA_903889525.1). Taxonomy (GTDB): domain Bacteria; phylum Verrucomicrobiota; class Verrucomicrobiia; order Opitutales; family UBA953; genus UBA953. The sequence continues at coordinate 7,132 of CAISXT010000168.1, forward strand.
TGGTAACTACGATCGTTTCACGGCACTCACTTCTGACGGAAAGCTTCACCGCTGGACCATCGTCGATCATCACCCCGAATCCTCCTGGGGTGCGTTCTTCGGTAAGATTTGGTATGAAGGTGCCGCCGAACCCGCTTACACCTGGCAGTCGAGTGCGGGCTCCGATGAGTTCGAGGCCAAGTATTCCTTGGTGCCGCTTTTCTACGGCACGGTCAAGGGCACCTTCTACGCGTTGCTCTTCGCTCTTCCCATTGCTCTCACGGCCGCCATTTACGTTTCGCAGTTCCTGCGCCCTGAATACCGCAATGTCGTTAAGCCCGTCATGGAGATCATGGCCTCGCTGCCTTCCGTCGTACTGGGCTTCTTGGCTGGTCTTTGGCTGGCCCCGTTGGTTGATCCGCGTTTGATCTCCATCTTCTGTGCAGTCGGCATCCTCGCCCCCGCCGCACTTGCCGCCGGGTTCCTCTGGTCGGTGCTTCCTCAGCCTATTCGGCGTCAGGTCAAGCCAGGTATGGAGTTCCTCTGGCTGTTGCCGTTCCTCGCTATCTGTGCTTTGGTCGCTTGGAAATCAGGCCCGGCCGTTGAGGCCGCCTTCTTCACGGTGAAGGATGCCTCCAGTGGCCTGCCCATCGCTGATTTTCGTGAATGGTGGCGCCAGACGACCGGAGCAACCTACGACTCGCGTAACTCTCTGGTGGTTGGCTTCGTGATGGGCTTCGCGGTTATCCCGATTGTCTTCACCATTGCCGAAGACGCGCTGTCCAACGTTCCCAACTCGCTCGTCTCCGGCTCGCTAGCTCTTGGAGCCAGCCGCTGGCAGACGGTTTGGAGTGTGGTGGTTCCGACCGCCATCTCGGGTATCGTCTCGGGTGTCATGATTGGCTTTGGCCGCGCGATTGGCGAGACGATGATCGTCGTGATGGCCACGGGGAATACCGCCGTGATGGAGTCCAACCCCTTTAGCGGCATGCGCACGCTGTCCGCCAATATCGCGGTCGAGCTGCCCGAGGCTGCCGCCGGCCACACCCATTACCGCGCGCTCTTTCTTGGAGCCTGTTGTCTCTTCCTGCTCACCTTCGTCATTAACACCCTCGCGGAAGTCCTCCGCCAGCGCCTGCGTGAGCGCTATAAAGTCGTCTGACCATGGCCACTTCTTCCGATAGCAACACTCCGCGGGGGGAAGCTTGGGTCTGGTTCAGTGGCCTAGGTTTAATCGTCGGCCTAGGCATGGTCATCGGACTACTCTCGTTGGTCGTCCTTAATGGGATTACGGTTTTCTGGGCACCGCCCGTTCCCGTCGCCAACGTTGACGATGGTCGCACCATCATCGGTCAACTGGCTCAGCGGCGTGTCCGTGCCGGTTCGCCCGCCAGTGAGCCCCGCTTTGAACTTCAATATCAGGTCGGCTTGCGCGAACTGAACGGTAACTCCTACCTCTGGGTTGATGAGGCTAAGATCAAATCCGAGAGTTTCCCAGCCGATGTCCTGGGCCTCGAGCGAGTTGAGAACGGCCCGGCCTTCGTCCGTCCGCAGTCGCTGCGCAAGTCCGACGGTAAACTGATTCTCGTCGCCGACCCCGCCTTTGAAGTCGCCTTCCAGGCGGAGGTTAACTCCGCTGCGATTATCCGTGAGAAATTGATTGAGATTACCCGCCGTCGGATTGGCGACGTAAACGGCGAGATGGATAAGGCCCGCGTGGCCCTGCGTCGGGCGGAAGACCTCAAGCTTGCGGGTGAGATTGCCGCGCTTCGTCGGCAGATCACTGGACTCGAGGAGCGCTTTGCGTCCTTGCAGGCCGAAGCGAAGACCGTGGTAGACCGCGGCGCGATCGCGTCGCTGGTCTCCTGCGATGCCTCCGGTCGCGAAGTCGTTGTCCCGCTCATTCAAGTTATTCGTGCCTGGTTCCCGAACCGGCTCGATACTTGGGGGCGCGTTAAGCTCTTTGTCTCCCGGCTCGGCGAATTCATCTTCGATGAACCTCGCGAGGCCAATACCGAAGGGGGTCTGATGCCCGCAATTTTCGGTACACTCGTAATGACGGTGTTCATGAGTCTGATGGTTACACCGTTCGGCGTCATTACCGCCATCTACCTCCGCGAATACGCCCAGCAGGGTCCCGTTCTCCGGATCGTACGCATCAGCGTCAATAACCTCGCGGGTGTCCCTTCGATTGTCTTCGGCGTTTTCGGCCTCGGCTTCTTCGTGTACGTGCTCGGCGGCTCAATCGACCAACTGTTCTTCGCCGATCAGCTGAAGTATAATAACAATACGCCCGTCTTTGGCACGGGCGGCCTGCTCTGGTGCTCGCTAACGCTCGCCCTGATGACGCTGCCGGTGGTCATTGTCGCGACTGAGGAAGCCTTGGCCGCCGTCCCTCGTGGCATGCGGGAGGCCTCCTTGGCCACGGGCGCCTCGAAGTGGCAGACAATCCGCGAGATCCTGCTCCCCGCTTCCGCTCCTGGTATCCTAACCGGCGTCATCCTCGCCATGGCCCGAGGGGCAGGGGAGGTCGCTCCGCTGATGCTCGTCGGCGTGGTGAAACTCGCCCCGACGCTGCCCCTCGACGGCACCGCCCCGTTCCTGCATATGGATCGGAAGTTCATGCACCTGGGCTTCCACGTGTATGATCTCGGCTTCCAGTCGCCGGACTCGGATGCCGCCCGCCCGATGGTTTTCGCGACCACGCTCTTGCTCATCGTCCTCGTCGTCTGCCTGAACATCGGCGCGATCTGGATCCGCAATCGCCTCCGTGCCCGTTTTAAGGGTGCCTCCTTCTAATTACAAACCCACTCATGTCCCAACTCATGAACCCTCCTTCATCCTCTCGCATCAAGGTCCGCCCCGCCACTGAACGCGAAGGTCGCAAGGACTACATCAGCATCCGCGATTACGGCTTCTGGTATGGCCAGAAGAAGGCCCTCGACGCCATCTCCCTCGATATCCCGGAGCGCCAGGTCGTCGCCTTCATCGGACCCTCCGGCTGCGGTAAATCCACACTTCTCCGTAATCTCAACCGCATGAACGATCTCGTCGATGACGTCCGTCATGAGGGGGAGATTACGATTAATGGTCGTTCCATCTATGACCCGGGCTTGGAGGTCATTTCCCTCCGCCGGCGTGTGGGTATGGTCTTCCAGAAGTCTAACCCGTTCCCGAAGTCCATCTTCGAGAATGTCGTTTACGCCCTGCGCGTGGTGGGCGTCCGCGATCGGGCCGTTCTTGAAGAGGCCTGTGAGACCTCGCTCCGCAAATCCGCTCTCTGGGACGAAGTGAAGGACCGCCTCGATGATAGCGCTCTCGGCCTGTCCGGCGGTCAGATGCAGCGCCTCTGCATTGCGCGTGCCATCGCCAATCGCCCGGAGATTCTGCTGATGGATGAGCCTTGCTCGGCACTTGATCCGATTGCGACGGGTAAGATCGAGGAGCTTATCCACGAGCTTAAGGATCAGTTCACCATCGTCATCGTCACGCACTCGATGCAGCAGGCCGCCCGGGTGTCGGACCGCACCGCTTTTTTCTATCTCGGCAAGCAGATCGAATACGATACCACCGAGAAGATCTTCATGAACCCGTCGCAGGCCCAGACCGAGGCCTACATCTCGGGCCGCTTCGGTTGATCCTTTAACAAATACTACCATGCATCGTTTCTTCCACGACGAACTCCGCCAACTCCGGGACGACCTAATCCTGATGGGGGAGCGCTCGCTCGATATGACCCGCCTCGTACTCCGTGCCGTCGAGACCAGCGACGACTCCCTCGCTCTCCAGGTGCGCGGGATGGATGACCGCGTCGACGAGCTCGAGAAGCGCGTCGACCGTGAAATCATGCGCTACCTGACGCTCTTCGGCCCGATGGGCAGCGATGTGCGCTTGCTGCTGGCAGCTCGGGATATCGGTCACGACTTGGAGCGTATCGCCGACGAAGCGTCGGTCATCGCTAAGCGCGCGATGGTGATCTCCGAGCGCGGACCGCTGAAGAACTTCCTGCACGTGCCCACGGAAGGCATTATCGCCTGCGAAGTCCTGCGGCTGGCGATCGATAGCTTCATCGAGGGCGATATCGCCAAGGCTCGCCTCGTGATTGCTCGCGACGCCGAGATCGATGCCCTCAATCGTAAGAACTACGAGGAGCTCTTCGGCAAGGCCGGCGACACCACTAAGGTGTCCGCCTCCCACGTTGAGTTGATCTTCATCTCCAAGGCCCTCGAGCGCATCGGCGACCACTCCAAGAACATCGCCGAGCAGGTCATCTTCCTGCTTTCGGGCGAAGACATCCGTCACGCCCGCTAAGGGCCGTCGGAAAAGTCCCCCTTGTCGGGGGGCTTTTCCATGGTATGATGCCGGGATGGAAGTCGCACGTCGTCTCGGAGTCTTGATCCTCGAATGGACCTCTCTCGCGTTGGGGGTGTTCTTGGCTAAGTATTTCGGGTTCCTTCATTACGTTGACCCCGCCACCTTGGCCGCCGTCGCCGTCGTGCTCGGGCTCTTTAATTCCTTCCTGCGCCCGTTTCTCCTGGCGATCTTCATGATCGTTTCGATTCCGATCCTCATCCTGACCCTTGGTCTGGGCGCCTACCTGGTGCTGTTTGTGACCAATGGCGCTATCCTCGCCCTGACGGCCAGCCTGGTTAATGATCTGCATCTGAAAAACTGGGCCATGGCGACCCTGACGATTTCCATCACCTCTTGGATGATTTCCTCCGCCGTCGGCATCGATCAACTTAAGCCGCTGCGCCGGGCCAATGAAGCCAAGGCCAATGCCCAGAAGGCCAAGGACGACGCCATCGATATCTGAGGCGAGCAGGGAAGTCGTTTCAGGTGGCACATCCTTGTTCGCCGCAGGGCGAACGCTGGTAGGGGCAAGGCTTTGCCTTGCACTCCATGGCAGGAGGGCGCGGCGTAGCCACGCCCCTACCTCGGGCCGCCCTGCGGCGGCTTTTTATCACTTGTAACATCAGGTCTCTCCGGGTCCTCATGCCCTCCGGTCCTCGTGCCCTCGGGCCCTCGTATTCACTCAGTCTTGCCAATCCGCCGGGAGTCCTTTGCGTGGGGGCTCTACGCCATGTCGAATCCCGCTCTCTCCTCCTGGGCCCGTAACGTCGCCCCTTCACCGACCCTCGCCGTCGATGCCAAGGCGAAGGCCCTCAAGGCCGCCGGCAAGGACGTTGTCGGCTTCGGTGTCGGCGAGCCCGACTTCGATACCCCTCAGTTCATCAAGGATGCCTGTGCCAAGGCCCTAGCCGACGGCCAGACGAAGTATGCGCCCACGCCCGGCATCCCCGCTCTCCGCAAGGCCATTGCTGAGGACTACGCCCGTCGCGGCTTCACTGGCATCGCCGACGCCAACGTCGTCGTCTCCCCAGGCGGTAAGATGTCCTGCTACCTCGCGATCCTCGCCACGATCAGCTCTGGCGACGAAGTCATCATCCCGGCCCCGTATTGGGTGAGCTACCCTGAGATGGTGAAGCTCGCCGGCGGTACGCCCGTCGTCGTCAACGCCGAGGACGTCACTGGTTTCAAGATCACCCCGGCCCAGCTGACCGCCGCGCTGACCGCCAAGACGCGCATGGTTATCATCAATAGCCCGTCCAACCCGACCGGCGCCGTTTACTCTCGCGCCGAGCTCGAGGCCCTCGTGGCCATCTGCGTGCAGGCTAACGTCTGGATCATGTCCGACGAGATCTATGAGAACCTCGTCTATGACGGCCAGACCACCTGCAGCCCGGCCACCTTCTCGCCCGAAGCCACCCGCCTGACCATCACCGTCTCCGGCTACGCCAAGAGCTACTCCATGACCGGCTGGCGCCTCGGCACCCTCGTCGC
>CAISXT010000169.1 GCA_903889525.1 uncultured Opitutia bacterium
CGGGCCGTCGTCACCTGACCGTGTCTTAAGGGCTTACTTGGCGATGACCGCGACCGCCGGCAGTTTAACGAAGTTCGTCTTGAACCACACCGGACCCCAGGCGGCATGGACGGCCCAGGCAGCAACGAGCAGGACAAGGGCCATCGAGAAACAGCGGACGACCTTGGCCTTGTCTTCGCTCTTGGCTCCGACGTGGAGGAAGGCGACAGCGGCGAGGGCGAAGATCGGATGGAACCAGGAGACGGGGCGCACCGTATTAAAGAACGCGAAGAGGCCGACGACGAGGTTGATGTCGACGAGGACGGCGACGATGCGCTGGAAGACGGGCTTAGGGCCCTTGGTCAGGGCGACGACAATAACAGCCAAGACCAAGACGAGCAGGAGCGTTCCGTAATGCTTATGAGCGGTGAAGAGAGGATTCATGACGCCACCTTGAACTCCGCGCTGTCCGATTCAAGCCCTCGTTCGCCCAGCCGGGCTTAACGGTCTTCCGGGAAAAGCACCCGAAAGGTGAAGGCCGCCAAGGCTCCGCCGCCAAACTGTGCCATCATATCAATGAGGAGGCGGGGGGCCATTTTGGCCAAATAGATACCCTCCTTAAAAAGGGCCTCGACGCCGCCTGTCTCGCCGAAGAGCGCCGAAGCGATACCGTGAAAAGCTGACCCAAGCGTCACGGCAGGATTTAAGGTCGGGTTGAACTCGGTAAACGTCCCTTCGAATCCTAAAACCGTAAGGGCGATGGCTACGCCGAAGTAACTATTGCCAACCGAGAGCCGCGAAGTCGCCACCATCAAAATCACCAAGCCAAGTAAGAAGGTCCCCAGAATCTCGACGGCCGAGGAAGCCCAGACTCCCGCGTACGGCGAATCACCCAACGCCTCCACGGCACCCTTGGTATGGTCCGCATCGTGCCCGGCGATTAAACCAACCACCACGGCGGCGGCGAGCGCTGCGGCGAATTGTACGCCTATATAAGCAGCCATGGCTGGCGACCCCATCCGCCGACGAAGGCGGAAGGCCAGCGATACGGCGGGATTATAATGGGCCCCGGAGATGGGGCCTCCGAGGTAAATCAATGCGCAGAGCAACGCCGCAATTGGAATCGGGCTCGGCGTCAGAATAGATCCCGCACACAGGAAAAAAGTGCAGAGTCCTTCAATGAAGAGCTTATTACGCATCGGGATGAAAGTCGTGGATTGCCAGATGGTCTCAAGCCGAGTGTCGGTTATTTAGTTTGGCGAGCGGTTAGCCAATTTTCACTGAAGACGGCCATATCCTCGGCGTTCGGCAACCGCCGGATACGTGCCTTGATCTCTTTGGCCGTCGTCTCCTGGGCGGCGAGCAACTCGGTGAGCATGCCGTGCAGCGGCGTCTTCTTGTTTTTGTTATCAACTAACCAGAAACCCACCTGCTGACCGTCCACTACCTCGTTGTTGTAATACTGCCAGAAGAGGGTCATCACCGGCCGCCAGGAAAGAAACTTCGCCAGGATCTCCGTATTTTTCTTCCGATGGACTTCCCCGTCCGCTCCACAGAAAGACCAAGAGAGCCCGAACTCACCAATGAAAACGCGCTTGGCGGGCATCCCGGGCTTGGCGGGTATCTGCGCATTCACATAATCCAGCGTCGCTCGCACCTCTTCCGCGGGGAGCATCTGGCAGTCGTAGGCGGAATAGGAAATGAAATCGACGTTCACCTTCGGTAGGACGGTGTTCACCATCCGCTTGCGGCCGTCTTTCATCGCATCACGGACGCGATTGACCTCGGCGTAAGTATAGATGCGGCACTTGCTATAAGGAACTTCAGAGCGAGCGTCATCGACGGCCTGCTGGCGGACATTGAGCCATTCAATCATCGCCGCCGTGGCCTCTGGGGTAACGTCGCGCTTCACATCGCGATCAGGCAAAAGATACCAGTCGCCCTCCCAGTGGCCGAGGAAAAAGGTCTTCCCCGTGGCATCATACCGCGTGAGCAAATCTTTGGTGAACGCATAGACGGCGTTATATTCGCGGCGGCGCAGCTCAGGTGTGAGCCCCGTAACCCAATCGCCCTTAGAGCGATACCACAGCACGTAGTGCGTAAACGGCATCGCGATGAAATCTGTCAGCTGCTGCGGGGACTGGACGTTAATCTTCAGGATCCGCGAGCCCATGGCATTGATACCCTTGGCGGCTTCCAGCACGGCCTCGTCCTTTGTGAATTTATAAGACGGGCCAATAATCTGCGTCCCGATCACCTGCGGAAACGCGTCCGGCAACTGCGGCACGGCCGGGAGCTGCGTCATCTCCACCTGATTGGTCGGACGACCTTTTTTCTGCGCCGAGACGGCGAGCGGGAGCGCGAGGAGGACGCCCAGCAATAGACGGGTGGAAAGACTCATGGGGTGAACCTCAAGGAGAGGCTCTTGTATTGTCCAACGAGGACACACTTCCTTCAAGCCCGTTCCCACCCACACCATGATAACATCCCACCAAGTCCTCGCCGCGGCCCTTTTGGTCCTCGGCCTTCACTCCCCACTCCAGGCCGCCCCCTCCAAGGAGGAAGGCCATGCTCCGGATCCGGAGCACGCCCGCCTGGTCGCCGCCCGCAAGGTTGCGAACGAACTGCCGGACGTGCTCGCCGCCGAGCAACAGTCCAAGTCCGACCGGGCCATGGCCCATAAGGCACTGGCTGACTATAAAATCGCCCGAAAGAAGTCGGCCTCCTCTGAGGAGGCTTACCATAAAGCGTTCGAGGCCGGACTGGCCAAGGTCGACGAAGGGGCGTCCGCGATTCAAGAAAAAGAACGGGCTGCCTTTCGGGAGCGGATGCTGAAAGCCCGAGTCGCTAAGAAAGGTGGAAAGAAGTCCGGACCGAAAGCCACGGAGCCCGAAGAAGAGCCGGCGGAGCCCGAAGAAAAAACTCCGGCCCTGAACTAACGTTTACGCGACCCGCCCTCTGGCGGGTCGCTTATTTAGCGAGCGCGTGATCGAAGGCGGCCCAAATATCTTCCACCGGTTCCAGCCCTACGGAGATGCGGAGTAAATCTGGATCGAGGCCAGCCGCCCGAATGTGTGCACGGCCCGTCTCCGAAGTGGCTTCGGTGAAGTGTGCCAACCAGAGGAACGGCGCCGCCAGCGTGAATCGTAACCCGAAACTGGGCCCCTTGGTGACTTGGAGTCGATCATACGTGCGCCGCATATCCGCGCGCAGTTCCACCGTGATGAGTGCGCCCGCGCCAAAGCCGGCCCGCTGCAACCGGCGATAAGCCGCGGCCGTCGCACCTTGATCAGCTGTCCGGACGCGCGCCACTGCCGGATGGGCGGCTAACCGGCGGGCGATCTCCGCAGCATTCGCCGACATGCGGCGCGAGACATCGGCAAGTCCGCCCACTTGGTTCGCCAGTACTTCGGCATCCAGCACATACAAGGACTCATGCCGCTCTCGAGCGACGCGCAACAGGTTGTCGGCATCTAAAGCCTTACTGTTTACGGCCAACATTCCCGCCATCACATCACCATCGGCAGCGGCATACTTCGTGAGACTCGATACCACAATGTCCGCGAAAGGGAGCACGTCGACGGCGGCAACCCCGACGCTACTGGGATCGAGAATCAGTTTGGCGGCGTACTTATTACAAAGGGCTCGCACGGCAGGGATATCAGCGGTCTCCAACTGCGGGTTATTCGGCACCTCCGTAAAGACTCCCGCGATGGCACCGGTAGCTAATAAACGTTCGACCGCGGCAAGGTCTCTCACATCGGTGACGAAATGGTGCCGGGCATCGTGCGCCTTTTCGAACAGGCGGGTCGAATCGACATAGAGCCATCCTAATTGAATCCAGTCCTTGCGGCCCCTCGGGCGTTGCACGGCATTAACGGCGGCAATGGCGGCGTCGGCGGCGTTCATCCCCGAAGCGGTGATAAGGAGATCTGCGGCCGCGACGCCGAGAAAGTAGGGCGTTAACGACTCGCGAATCCGGCGCAGGGCCGCCTCGGGGGCCGGCACGATAGCGCCCTGCAGCCAGGCTTCGGCTTGGCGTGAAGAAATGAGTGTCCCCGTGTGCTGGATTAATTTACCGAGCCGCTCCGCCGCCGGACCAGCCGGGGTCGTTAAGAGACACCAATCGCCCACTTGGTCTACCGATGAGATCGCCGCCTCGGCATGCTCGGCCAGGCGATGTGCCGCGGCAGCGGAGATTAAGGGGAAAAGTTCGCCCGTGCGACCGAGCTGATGCGCCGCCTCGCGGGCGGCCTGCTCGACTAATGCATTCCGGACAAAGCGCGGATAGCCACCGCGCAATAAATTCCACACCCGGGCTTCGCGGCGCTCGTATCCCTCCACGTCGGCCAAGGTAGGCAAGCAGACCACGGTCGCATGCGGCGAGTCGGGCACTAGCTGGCCCAAAGGCGGAGAAACCAAAGCCACGGTTAGAGCCCTTCGGCCGGAAGTTCGTTCTGGATGATTTGCTCGAGCGACTGTCGGCGGCGAATCAGCGCGAATGTTCCATCGCGACGCAGCAACACTTCTGGCGCCTCCGGGAATGAGTTGTAATTCTTCGTGCTCATACCAGCGCAATACGCACCCGCTCCTCCGATCACGCAAAGATCGCCCGCCGTCGCCTCCGGGAGCGCCCGCGTCGCCAGCGTCTCTGGTTCGCCCGGCGCACAACTAATGAGATCACCCGATTCACAACAGTGCCCGACGATGACATAATGCTTGTCCGCACCGGTTGCTCCGGCCGGATACAGGTGTACCGGATGCTGGGAGCCGTAAAGGGACGGGCGGAGAATTTCGGTCATGCCCGAGTCGAGCTTCAGGAAATCGCGCACTCCCGTGGAGACGATATCCTGGACGCGCGAGAGGACTGCACCGGCATTGGCGACGAGGAAGGTTCCGGGCTCGATTTCGAGATGGAGTTTTCTGCCATCGGTTTGGGCGAACTTTTCAAAAGCAACTTTGACGGGGGCCCCCACGACCTGCGGGTCCGTGCCTTTTTCCGAGGCGATGCGCGCAACCTTATAACCACCGCCGAGATTCAAGGTCTGGACGCTCGGAAAACGGCTGACAAGGGCGAGACTCGCCGCCGAGACCTCCTGCCAGATGACCGGATCACTTCCGGACCCGATGTGGGTATGGATGCGCACCACCTTGAGGTCGTACAGCTGGATGATGGCCTGCGCCTGGTCAGCCCACTCATGCCAGATGCCGAAAGAGGAGTCGGGGCCGCCGACGTTGGTCTTGCCCGTGCCACCCGAACCCCGACCGGGATTGAAGCGCAGGCCGACCTCATGGCCGGGGAGCGCCTGGCCGATCCGTTCGAGCTGCAGGAGGGAGCAGGCATTCACGTGCACGCCCTTACTAAGAAGGGAGGCGAAATCGTCCGGGAGCTCCTGCGAAGAGAGCGAAATTCGGTCGGCGGGTACCCCGGCATGCATGGCACGGCGGACTTCCCAGCCCGAGCTAGCATCAAAATGAAGCCCTTTCTTGGCGAAAATCTTGAGCACCACGGCATTCGGGCAAGCCTTCATGGCAAATCGGACCGTCACCCCATAGGCATGCGGGAAGGCCAGCATGGCGTCGGCCTGCGCCTCAAGGATCTCCTGGTCATAGACAAAGCAGGGGGTGCCATGGGCCGCCGCAATTTGGCGGGCCGAAGTTGGAAGAAGGAAGCGGTGATTTTCCACGGTGGTCTCGGCGGGACTGTGTCAGGACCGCCCTTCCCTTCCAGCCTTTTTGCGGACGTATGACACCGCTTGCTTCCCCTCCCCTCGCCCCTTGGGATGCACTTGGCTCACGCCATCCCATGCCCGCCACCGATACCATCGTCGCCGCCGCGACCGCCAACGGCCGTTCCGCCCTGGCCGTCGTCCGGATTGATGGCCCGCTGGCGAGCACGATCGCGACCGCGGCGCTCTATCGCCAGACCGCGCTCGCGGAAAAAACTTCCACGCTCGGTATCTGGCGAAGCCTCGGCGGTGAACCTATCGATCAGGTCGTCGCGGTGCTCTGGCACGCGGGCCGTTCTTTCACCGGGAACGACTCGCTTGAAATTACGTGCCACGGCAATCCGCTGCTCGTGCGCCGCCTCACGGAAGATTGCCTCGCCCGCGGCGGGCGGCTCGCCGCGCCCGGTGAGTTCACGCGGCGCTCCTACCTCTCGGGCAAAATCGACCTCACGCAGGCCGAAGCCGTGGCTGATCTGATCCACGCTAGTTCCGAGCGCGCCCTGGCTTCCGCGCGCCGCATGCTCGCCGGTGAACTCGGCCGGCATGTTGCGCGCTGGACCGATCGCAGCCTCCAGATCCTCGCCGAGCTCGAGGCCCACATCGACTTCCCAGAAGAAGACCTGCCGCCCGAAGACCCGCTCGGCCCTGCGGCCCGCTTGATTGAAATAGCGTCAGAACTTTCTGGATACGCGCGCACGGCGAAACATGATGGCGCCCTGCGCGCGGGCCTCCGCGTCGCCGTCGTCGGGGCGCCGAACGCCGGCAAGTCGAGCCTCCTCAACGCCCTCGCGGGTACCGACCGCGCGATTGTGAGCCCCGAAGCCGGCACGACGCGCGACTACCTCGAAGCGCCGATCGCCGGACTACCGCTCGCCGTCACGGCGATCGACACGGCCGGATTACGCGACGGTGGTTCGGCGCTGGAGAACCTCGGTATGGTGCGCTCGCTCGAGCAGGCGCGCGGAGCGCATCTCCTGCTGTTGGTCGTCGACGCTTCGGCGGAGCCCCCTGCCCTGCCCGCCGATCTCGTCGCGCTGCTCGAGCCGGCGCGCACGCTCATCGTCGCCAACAAGTCGGACCTCCCCGCGCATCCCGCGCAGAAAAATTTCCGCCCAGAGATCGCGAAGCTTTCCGCCTGCCTCCTAGACGGCCGCGACGCCGCAACCCTGCGCACCAGGCTGGGCGACTTCCTCATCGCCCAGGAGATAGCCCCAGGCGCCGAAGACCTCGTGGTCAGCGTCCGCCATGCCGAAGCCCTCGCCCGGGCGGCCGCCGCCCTTTCCGAAGCCGCTAACCACCTCCAAGCCCCCATCCAGACCGAGCTCGCGGCCGCCCAAGGCCGGGTCGCCCTGGACGCCCTGGGGGAAATCGTCGGTCGCATCGATAATGAGCGTATGCTGGACAAGCTCTTCGCTTCCTTCTGCATAGGTAAGTGATTCCCTCCGGTGAGGGAGCGCCTATGCGACCTCACAAACAAATCCGCCTCGGGCCTGACCGCCCCTATGATGTCATTGTCTGCGGGGCCGGCCATGCCGGCGTGGAAGCCGCCCTGGCCGCCGCCCGCATGGGCGTGGATGTCCTGCTCCTGACGGGCAACGTGGACACCATCGCCCAGATGAGTTGCAACCCCGCCATCGGGGGCCAGGCCAAGGGCCACATCGTCCGGGAGATCGACGCCCTCGGAGGCGAGATGGGCCTGACCGCCGATGTCACCGGCATCCAGTTCCGCCTCCTTAACTCCTCAAAAGGCCCAGCCGTCCAGGCACCCCGCGCCCAATGTGATAAGAAGGCCTACCAGTTCCGGATGAAGCACCTCTGCGAGTTGCAGGACGGCCTCACCATCTTCCAATCCCAGGTCACCGGGCTCATCTTCAAAAACGGCGCCGTGGTCGGGGTCCAGACCAACCTCGATCTCTCTTTCCACGCTAAGACCGTGGTCGTCACCACCGGCACTTTCTTGCGCGGCCTGATGCACATCGGAGCGAATAAAACCGAGGGCGGGCGCCTAGGTGATTTTAGTGCTAAGTCATTGTCAGCCAGTTTCTTAGAGGCTGGAATCGAACTGAAGAGACTCAAGACAGGCACCCCCCCGCGCATCCTGGGTTCATCCATTGATTTTAGTAAATGCGAGGAGCAACCTGGGGATGTCTCCCCCACCCTTTTTGCCTTCCATGACACCCGCCAACAGGCGGACTTGTTCCACGTGGAACAAGCGGGCGAACGACTGCCTGGATGGACCCCCGGCACCGACCAGGTGTCATGCTGGATGACCGAGGCGACCAGTGCCACCGGCAAAATTGTCCAGGAGAACCTCCACCTCTCTCCTCTCTTTGGTGGCGAGATCACCGGGGTCGGCCCGCGCTACTGCCCGTCCATCGAGGACAAGTTCGTGAAGTTCTCGGATAAGGATACCCACAAGCTCTACCTCGAGCCCGAAGGCCGCAATACCGACGAATGGTACATTAACGGCCTTTCGACCTCCCTGCCCTTTACAGTCCAGCTGCAGATGCTGGCTTCGGTCCCCGGACTAGAGAAAGCCGTTATGCTGCGCCCGGCCTATGCCGTCGAATACGATTTCGCACCCCCTACCCAGCTCTACCCCACCTTGGAGTCCAAAAAAGTCGAAGGCTTGTTCTTCGCCGGGCAGATCAATGGGACCTCTGGATATGAGGAAGCCGCGGCCCAGGGCCTGGTCGCCGGGGTCAATGCCGCCTGTAAAGTCAAAGGCCAGACCCCCATGATTATTGGCCGCGACGAAGCCTATATCGGGGTCTTAATTGATGATTTGGTGACCAAAGGCACGCAAGAGCCTTACCGGATGTTTACCAGCCGAGCTGAATTCCGCCTGTTATTCAACCACGGCAGCGCTGAACTCCGCCTAAAGGACAAAATCGCCGAATTCGGCCTGGTTCCGGCAGATCGCCTTGGCCGCATTCAGGCTAAGGCTGAAAAAGTGACCCATTGGATCGAATATCTGGAAAAGCTGGCCATACCGGGCGGAATCGCCGGCGATGTCATCCGACGCAACTGGGATTCAACGCCCAAGGATTTGCCCCCGACATTCCTGGCCGAAGCGGCTGAAGTTCAGGCCGAAGTCATGTACCGGGTTAAATACCGGGGTTATTTGGAGCGCGAAACGCGAAACGCACGTAAATTGCACGACCTAGACTCCTTTAAGGTGCCTGAAGGCTTTGATTTTATTAAAGCCTATGGATTGCGCATTGAGGCCCGCCAAAAGCTCCAAGCCATCCAACCGAAGACATTAGGCCAAGCCAGCCGGATCAGTGGGGTAAATCCGGCGGACATCTCGCTACTGATGGTACTTTTTAGGGCAAAATAATCTAAGCCGAAGAAGTACAGGGCAGGGGACTGTTCCACGTGGAACTATCGCTCTGTAAAGATTGCAACCCGAAGAGGTTACAATCGTGTTAATGTATTTGTAACTCATTAATATTCAATCCTTTACATTAAACAGACCTGCCGCCATCTGTTCGTCGCAATTGTCACCTAGCTCTGGCGCTATCCTTAAAGTGAGGTTTGAGTGATGTCCTCCCTTATGGACGCCGAACATCTCAAACGAATTCTCATCGTCGACGACGAGTCGGATGTCACTGAACTCTTGGATTATAAATTCAAGCACGCTGGGTACGCCATCCGTACCCTGAACGACCCATTGCGAGCCATCGGCCTGGCCCGCGACTTCCGCCCGGACCTGATCATTCTCGACGTGATGATGCCCGAGCTCACCGGCGTGCAGCTGCTGCGCATGGTCCGGGCGGATGCGCTCCTGCAGGACACCCCCGTTATTTTCCTCACCGCCAAAGGCGAGACCGTCGACAAGGTAAAAGGGCTGGAGTCGGGCGCAGATGATTACGTGACGAAGCCTTTTGATACCCGCGAGCTCATGTTGCGGGCCCAGGCGCTGCTACGTCGGGCAAAATCTGCCGCCGCCAAACCTTCCACGCGCCTCGCCGCCGGCGCACTGTTGCTCGACATTGAACGTCACGAGGTCACCGCCGCCGGTGCGACGGTCGAACTGACGGCCACTGAATTTAAACTGTTACGCCTGCTCCTCGAACGCAAGGGCCGCGTGCAATCACGCGAAGAACTGCTCGCGGATGTCTGGAACTATTCTCCGGATCTCGAGACGCGCACCGTCGACACGCACGTGCGTCGTCTCCGTGAAAAACTCGGGCCCGCCGGTGACGTCATCGACACGGTGCGCGGAGTCGGGTACCGCGTGAACGGGTAGGGCGCTTTGCGCTCGCAGGGCCGACCCGGCCCGCCAGCATTTCTCCAAGATGACTTGGCTTCCTTGGTTGCTCCTCCTCGCCGTCGTGGCGACCGCCGGGTGGGCCCTCTCGGAAATCGCTCACTGTGTGCATTGGGCCCGCCGGGCCTTGCTGCGCGGAGAGAGCACCACGCGTCCGCGTGGCTGGCTGGTGCAATCACTTAAGCTTGAAGAG
>CAISXT010000170.1 GCA_903889525.1 uncultured Opitutia bacterium
CCCCACCCTCGTGACCGGGCGTGCCGCTGGCCTCAAGCTTGGGCACAATATCATCGCCCCGAAAGATACCCCGCTTTGTAACGCTTGGCTGGCCATGCTCCGCGGCGTCGGCGTGAAGGCCGAACGCCATGGCGACAGCTCCGGTGAGCTCACCCAGATGGTAGCCTAAGCTAGGGGGCCCTTCAGTCTGCTTTAGGTTTTGCAACCAAAGGCCCCAGGCC
Source organism: uncultured Opitutia bacterium (assembly GCA_903889525.1). GTDB lineage: Bacteria > Verrucomicrobiota > Verrucomicrobiia > Opitutales > UBA953 > UBA953. The sequence continues at coordinate 222 of CAISXT010000170.1, forward strand.
TTGTCCTAGGGGGATGCACCGCCCCCTGCTTGCCCTAGTCACTGCTGTCCTGGTCCTGCAAACCGAAGTCCGCGCGCAAGTGCCGGACACCTACGGGCTTGATAAAGCCCAGGCCGGCGTCGCCAAGCTGACCGTGGCCGAAGGCCTCACGGTTTCGCTCTTCGCGGCTGAACCGATGGTCCAGAACCCCACGAACATGGACATAGACGCTCGCGGGCGCGTCTGGATCACCGAGGCCGCCAATTATCGTAAATGGGCCAATCCGCCCATCCGCCCTGAAGGCGACCGCATTATGGTGCTCGAAGACACCCTCGGTAAAGGCGTCGCCGATAAGGCCACCGTCTACTACCAGGATCCGAGCATCAATTCCGCCCTAGGCATCGCCGTACTCGGTAATGACGTCATCGTCTCCGTCTCCCCGTACGTCTTCCTGCTCCGCGACACGGTCGGCGACGGTGTGGCCCACAAGCGCTTCATTCTCCTCACTGGCACCGGTGGCAAACAGCATGACCACTCGACGCACGCCTTCGTCCACGGCACTGACGGTAAACTTTACTTCAACTTCGGCAACGCCAGTACGGAACTGAACCAGCCCATGGGCGGCATGGTGGAAGTGCCGCTGCACGGCGACAACCTCGACTCCTACGTCCGCGATCGTACGACGCACGTCAAAGACCTCGCCGGCAACACTATCAACGCCCAGCGCAAGCCCTACCAACAGGGGATGGCCTTCCGGGCCGATTACGCCGACGGCAAGCTGAGTAACTTCGAAGTGCTCGGGAATAATTTCCGTAACAACTACGAAGTGGTCTCCGATTCGCTGGGTAACATCTTCCAGAGCGACAACGACGACGACGGCAACCGCGGCGTACGCATCAACTTCATGATGGAGCACGGCAACTACGGTTACGCCGATGAAATGACCGGCTCGGGCTGGCAGACTAAGCGCGTGAATATCGAGTCCGAAATCCCTCGCCGCCATTGGCACCAGAACGACCCCGGCGTCGTCCCCAACCTCATTGTCACCGGCGCTGGCTCCCCCACGGGCATTCTCGTTAACGAAGGCACGGGCCTCGGTGCTCAGTTCCAGAATCAAATCATCCATTGCGATGCCGGACCCGGCGTCGTGCGTGCCTACCCGCTGACCAAGGACGGCGCTGGCTTCCGCGCAAGCATCACCAACATCCTGACCTCCAAGGATCCCTGGTTCCGCCCCGCCGATGTGGCGGTCCACCCTGACGGCTCGCTCTTTGTCGCCGATTGGTATGACGCCGGCGTCGGCGGCCACGCGATGGCCGATCATGACGTGAACTATCTCCGCGGACGTATTTACCGCGTCGCCAACAAGGGTGCCACCCTAGTCGCCCCGAAGGTCAGCGAGCTCACGCTGGAGACTGCCCTAGCGGCCCTCCAGTCCCCCAACAAGGCCACACAGTATAATGCCTACACCCATCTCGTGAAACTGGGCGATAGCGCCGTCCCTGCCCTGCAGGCCCTCGCTGCCAAAGGCGATAACCGCATGCGTGCCCGCGCGCTGGCCATCTTGGTCCGCAACCCTGCCGCCGCCGTCCCCGCCCTCCGTGCCGCGCTGACCGACAAGGACCCCGAGCTCATCGTCGCTGCCCTCCGCCTCGCCGCAATGCGCGGTGCCGGCCACCAGCTCGAAACCTCGCCCCTCGCGAATGAGCCCGGCTTGGTCAATAGCCTCATCAACCACGCCGACCCGCAGGTTCGACGTCAGTTGGCCATCTCGCTCTACCACTCCTCCCAAGGCACCGAAATCTGGGCCAAGCTCGCCGCTCAGCATGACGGCGTCGATCGCTGGAACCTCGAAGCCCTCGGCATCGGCGCCATCGGCAATGATGATAAGTGCTTTGATGCCTGGATGTCCGAAGTGAAGGGTAATTGGAACACCGCTGGCGGACGCGATATCGTCTGGCGCCTCCGCACCCCGAAGGTCGCCCCGCTCCTCGCCCAACTGCTCATCGCCGATCCGAGCCAGCTTCGTTATCTGCGTTCGTTCGATTTCCTTCCTGATTCGCCTGAGCGCGACGCCGCCCTGCTCCAACTGGCCAAAGCCAATCCATCGCTCACCGTCCTCACGGAGTCGCTCCAACGTCTCACCCGCACGGCGGCCAAGAACACTCCGGAGTTCAAAGCCATCGTCGAGGAGACCCTCGCCCGCTCGCAGGGTAAGCCCGCCTTCGTCGACCTGATCGGCGCCATGGGCGTCGGCAAGCATGCCGACGAACTCCTCCAGACGGCTTTTGCGCTGGGCTCCGCCCCCGAAGCACTGGATGCGATCAACCTCTTGCTCCGCGACAAGGGTACCACCGATAAAGTACGCGACGTACTCCGCAAGGGTAAGCCCAGCGAAGCCAGTATGCTCATTGCGATGCTGGGTAACCTTGGCCAAACCTCAGCCAAGGAGATTCTCCGCGATGAAATCCTCCACGCCAAGACGCCCGAACGGAAGAGCGAAGCCATCCGTGCGCTCGCCAAGACCCAAGCCGGTGCCAGCCAACTCCTGACGCTCGCCAAGGAAGGCCACTTCCCGTCCGAACTACGCGGGGTCGCCGCCTCGGCTCTGACCCAGGTCCAATACGCTGCGCTGAAAAATGATATCGCCCGCGAATTCCCAACTCCAGGAAGCTTGGGCGGCAATCGCCTGCCCTCGATCCCCGAGTTGAGCAAGTTGCGGGGCGACGCCGCCCAAGGGAAAGTCGTCTTTGAACGGCCCGCAAGTTCCTGCACGCTTTGCCACCGCATCGGCAACCTCGGGGTGGATTTCGGCCCGGCGTTAAGTGGCATCGGTGCCAAGCTCCCCAAGGAAGCCATCTTCGACTCCATCATTAACCCCAATGCGGGCATTTCGATGGGCTTCGAGACCACAGAGCTCAGCCTCCGCGGCAACAGCACCGCCATGGGCATCCTACGCAGCGAAACCGCCCAGGAAGTCGTCCTCGCCCTGCCCGGCGGCGCCCTGCAGAAATTCAGCACCGCCGACATCCAGCGACGCAGCAAGCAAACGACCTCGATGATGCCTAGCGGCCTTAACCAGGCGTTGACGCAGCAGGACTTGGTGGACTTGGTCGAATACCTCTCGACGCAGAAGGCCGTTAAATAATCTGACCTCCGTCGTCTCATGAAACCACGTCTCTTCGCGTTACTGCTGTGCCTACCGCTCGCCGTACTCGCCGCGGAACCCGCCGTCGCTGAACACTTCGCCCTCCCGGCGGTATCGGCAGAAAGCTCGCTCCCCGGCGAAGGAGCGCTCCGTCGTTACGATGGTTACGTGAAGCGGTGGAACACAATCCGCCCGCAGTGGGCGAAAGATGCGGCCAAAGATCAGGGGGCCATTGTCTTCTTTGGCGACTCCATTACTCAGGGCTGGGGCGTGGATTTTAAGAAATCCTTCGACGACCTTAAGCTAGCGAATCGTGGTATCGGGGGCGACACCACCCGCGGCATGCTTCTCCGCCTACAGGAAGACGTCCTCGCGGTGAACCCCAAAGCCGTGGTACTCCTCATGGGCACCAACGACATCGAAGTGGAAGTCCCCGTCGAAGCTATCGGCCGCAACTTCCAGAAGATTATCGCTGCCCTCAAGGCCCATGATCCGAAGATGCCCGTCATCGTCTGCCGCATCTTCCCAAGCTCGGCCACGAAGAAGCGTCCGAAAGAAACCATCGCAGCCGTGAATGCCCTCTTCGACGCCGCGGTGAAGAACGACCCCCAGTTCACGGTCCTAGATACCTACGCGTTATTCGCGAACCCCGAAGGCGACGCCCTCCCCGCCCTCTTCCCCGACTTACTTCACCTCAACGGTGCCGGCTATGCCAAGTGGGCCTCGGCGCTACGCCCGATCTTCGCGACGCTGGGATACCTCGACACCCAGGCCGAGGAATTCAAGCCCGACGCGGGCTTCGTGAGCCTCTTTAACGGCAAGGACCTCACCGGCTGGGGCTTCCGCCCCACCCCACCCCGCAAACCCGCCAAGAACCCGAAGCCGAACGCTCCGCTTTTCGTGGAAGTCAAAGCTGCGGAAAGCTTCGACGGGAAGACCGCTAGCTCCGACGGACGGTATCGGGCGATTAATGGCCGACTCGTGGTCACCACCCCCGCCGAAGGACGCCGCATCCAGGAATTGGATACCCTCCGCGACTTTCCGGAAGACTTCGTGCTCAAACTTGAATTTCGCGCCACGCCCAACGCCGACAGCGGCGTCTACCTGCGCAAACCCCAGCTGCAGTGCCGCGACTACCTCGTCGCGGGGCCGTATAAAGACCTTAAGAAATACAAGGCCCAGGATTGGAACGAACTCATCGTCACCGTGAAAGACGGCATCGCCCACGCCGAATGCAATGGCGAGGTCCTCGAGGATGCGTTGAAAGTGCCCGCGACTGGCCCGATCGGCCTCGAAGGCGACCGCGGCCAGATGGAATACCGCCGCCTGCAGATTAAGACGCTCGCTCGATAAAGCCCCCCACAAAGGAATCCGCGCATGAAGCTACCCTCCCTCACCCTCCTGCCGCTCGCACTCCTTCTTTCCCAGCCTGCCCGGGCGGACCTGCCGGCGTTTCTTGAACAGCACTGCACGAAGTGCCACGACGCCGATACCCAGAAAGGAAATTTGAATCTCACAGCGTTGAAGGCGGATTATGCTAATCCGGAGACCTTCGCACGATGGGTAAAGGTGCATGACCGCATCGCCTCCGGCGAGATGCCACCCAAAAAGGAGAAGCGGCCGGAGGCAAATGCGGCAGCGGCCGTGACCACTAAACTTTCCAAGGTACTCATGGAGGCCGATCGCGTGCGCTTGACGGAAAAAGGCTCCACGGGCATGCGCCGCATGACGCGGGTGGAATACGAGAACACCGTGCGGGATCTATTCGGCATGCCCGGCCTCGCACTGCAGGCCCTACTGCCTGCGGATGGATCGGCGCATGGTTTTGATAAAAACAGCGACGCGCTAGAGGTCTCGCACGTCAATATTGCAAAGTACTTGGAGGCGGCCGACCAAGCGCTCGATCTCGCCATCGCTACCCGGCCGAAAGCCCCCGCATCGCAGAAGGTGCGCCTATCCCTACTCGATCGCGGCGGCTCCGGCGCATACCTTTCCATGCAGGGCGATGTCATCACGCTGCGGGATCGCAAAGCCGACCCCCTTTACCCGCCCGCCAGCGCGCACCGACATCTGGACCAGGGCTCACACGAACGCATCGGCAGCTTTGAGACGGATAGTTCTGTCGGTGTGTTCCGACGGGAGGATGAGTCGGTGAACTACTATTTCCGCGGGCATACCACCATCTACCCCGGCCGCTACCGCGTGCGTACGTCCCTATGGTCTTATCAGTGGGACAAAGGGCAAGTGCTGCCCTCGCGCGGCACGGAGGCGGGACGCCTCGCGGTAGTGCAGCTAACCTCCGATGGGCGGGGCGGCCAGCATCCGAATTATACGCTGGGCTACTTCGACGCGCCCTCGCTCCAGCCGACCGAACATGAACTCGAAGTGTGGCTTAACCACAACGAGCTGATGGGCTTTGACGTCTCCTCGCTGGCGCCAGTGGCCAACTACAGCCGTAAGGACCGCGCCATGGGCTTCACCGGGCCGGGCATCGCCGTAGACTGGATGGAAGTCGAGGGCCCCCTGCACGATGTCTGGCCACCCCGCGCCCACCAACTGCTCTTCGGTGCCCTGCCCATCGAGGAGTTCATCCCGAAGGACCACCCGGAAGTGCGTCCGCCGGCTCGGCGGAATTGGGAAAAAACCTGGCTGCGCGTCAGTAAGAATCAGCCTGATCCGGTGGCGGGTCTTTGGGCCGTACGGAGCGATGATCCCATGGTCGATGCACGAAGGCTACTGTCGGCCTTTTTGCCGAAGGCCTTTCGTCAAACGGTCGATGAGGGATCAATCAATGCCTACCTGGGAATTGTCGCTGCGCGAATCAAAGCCGGGGAATGCTTTGAGACTGCCATGCGCGAGGCTTACCGCACCGCACTGTGCTCACCTGCGTTCCTCTACCATGCGGAACCCGAGCTGAAGCTGGGGCGCTCTGCACTCGCTTGCCGGCTGAGTTACTTCCTCTGGAACTCCGCGCCAGACGACGAGCTCACCTCCGCCCACCTCGAAGACCCCACGGTCCTGCGCGCCCAAACCGAGCGTCTCTTGCGCGATGCGCGATCGCAGCGCTTCGTAGAAGACTTCCTCGGACAATGGCTCAAACTCCGCCTCATCGCTGCGAATGATCCCGATAAGAAGCTCTACCCTGAGTTCAGCCCGTACCTACAGGACAGCATGGTCGCAGAGACCCATGCCTATTTCCGCGAACTGATTGAGAAGAACCTTGATGCCACGCATCTAGTGCAATCGCGCTTTGCCATGGTGAATCAGAAACTTGCCACGCATTATGGCATCACGGGGGTCACGGGACCGAAGATTCGCCGGGTGGATCTGCCCCCGGAAAGTCCGCGGGGTGGCTTCCTCACGCAGGCTGCCATCCTGAAGGTCACGGCAAATGGAACGACCACCTCGCCCGTCGTCCGCGGGGCTTTCGTGCTCGATCGCCTACTGGGCCAGCCGCCGGAGCCTCCACCCAACGTACCCGCCGTCGAGCCCGACGTACGCGGCACCACGACCATCCGCGAACAGCTCGCCCAACATCGCAACAACGCCACCTGCGCCAGCTGCCACGCCAAGATTGATCCACCTGGTTTCGCCCTAGAATCGTTCGACGTCATCGGCGGCCAGCGAGACCGCTACCGCGTCGTCACGGACTCCAATGGAGACCCCGCGCCGCGCGGGAGCATTGATCCTTTCATCGGTATCAGTTTCAAACTCGGGCCCAAGGTAGATCCGACCGGTGAGACGACCAGCGGCCAAACCTTCGCCAATATCCGGGACATGCAGCGCCTCCTGGCGTCGAAGCCGGAATTACTCCTACGCAGTTTGGCCCAGAATCTCCTCGTGTACAGCACCGGCCGTGAAGTCAGCTTCGCCGACCGCCCCGCCCTGCAATCCATCCTTGAAAAAACCGCCCCGGATAACGGTGTGCGTACCCTCATTCACGAGATCATTCAAAGCCCTCTCTTCCAGACACGATGAAGCCGCTCGCCCTGCTCCTCTTCCTCTCGGTTGCGGCAACCGCCGCAGAACAATCGGTGCATTATTCCGTGCGCGGCCTTTTCCAACCCGACCGAAAGGCGGTGCTCATCAACGCCGCGAAGGCGCTAGAGAATTGCCGGTTGGTCGGGGTCGATTACGACACGGCGCGGGCAACGTTTACGTATGACGACGAGGCCAAGGGCTTCAAGAAGGCCAAGCCGGAGCAAATCCTGCAGCAAATCGACAACCAGATCCGTAAGATGACGAACTACACCTTCACCCTCGTCCCGCCGGTGGCCCTGCCGGAGGCTGCATTAAAGCGTATCGACTTCACCATCGAAGGGCTCGACTGCCTGGGCTGTTCTTACGGAGCCTATAATACGGTCGCCACCCTGGAGGGCGTCGAACGTGCCACCGCAAACTTTCACGACGGCAAACTCATCATCCTCATCGATCCCGATAAGACCAGCCGCCAGGTGGTGGCGGAAGTGTTAAAGAAGAAGGAGATCAAGGTCGTGGAAGCCGCTCCCAAATAATAACCCTACCCCCACAAACTTCAGCCATGCACCTCCCCCGCCCCCCTCTCAGTCGCCGCGCCTTCCTACGCGGGGCCGGCGTCACGCTCGCCCTCCCGTTTCTTGAGGCCATGCAGCCGGCTTACGGCGCACCGGCCGCAAAAGCCATCCCTCGCCGCATGGTCTGCATCCAGACGAATATGGGGATCCTGCCGCAGTTCTTTTTCCCGGAAACCGCCGGCCGCGATTACGTAGCCAGCGCCTATTTGGAACGACTAAAGGCTCACCGCGACCAGCTCACGGTCTTTTCGGGTGTAAGCTACCCTGGCGTTGACGGTGGGCACACCGCCCAGAAATGCTTCCTTACGGGTACACCGCATCCGGCACGCGGCGGTTTTCGCAACGGCATCTCGCTGGACCAATTCGCCGCGGAGGAGATTGGAAATCAGACCCGGCATCCGTCCCTGGTACTCGCGGTGACCAATGAAAACGCCACGATGAGCTTTACGCGTAATGGCGCCCCCATCCCTTCGGAGCAAAGCCCGAAGAAGCTCTTTGAACGCCTATTCATCCAAGGCAATAACAAGGAAGTCGCCGCCAACGTCGAGGCTCTGCAGCGTGGCCGTAGCCTGATGGACTTCGTCAGCGACGAGTCGAAACGTTTTGGTCGGTCGCTCTCTAAAAACGACCAGAGCCGCCTCGATCAGTACTATACCGCCGTGCGGGAACTGGAGCAGCGCCTACACAGCGCGGAGGAATGGGAATACAAGCCCAAGCCCGCTATCTCCGCAAAGGCGCCTAACGAGATTACCGATGCGAAGGAATTTGTCCGCCGCACGGAGCAGACGTTCGACGTGATGAAGCTCGCCCTAGAAACCGACAGCACGCGCGTCATCTCGCTCTTCATCGACACCACAGTGATTCACAATATCACTCACCACGGCAACCGTCCCGAAGCCCTCAGTGAACTACGCGGCCACGAGGAGCGGCAGTTTGATGCGCTCAACGGGTTCCTCAACGCCCTGCGCAGCACAAAGGAACAAGGCGACACGCTGCTCGACCGCACGCAGATTCTCTACGGCACCTGCATGGGCAGCGCGAACTCCCACAGCAACGTGAACCTACCCGTCCTGCTCGCCGGGGGCGGCTTCCGGCATGGCCAACACCTTGCCTTCGATAAGGTGAACAACCTTCCCCTCACCAACCTGCACGTCTCCATGCTCCAACGCATCGGCATCCCGACCGGCGAATTCTCGACCGGCAGGAGCACGATGCGGGGGCTCGAGATGGCCTGAGGGCGAGCCCACGGGGTCAGGCCGTACCCACATCCTGACTGAACCTAAATTCGCCACTTTGAAGCGATTTTAGGTTCAGCGACGTCAAGGTACGGCCTGACCCCTTTGGCTGAGTGGTTCTACGGATACACGCTCGCCCGTTGAGTCGGAATCCGACTCACTGCGGCGGATGATCGATTGGGTCCAAAGCCACACCCTTCTGCCCGCCGACGGCTGGATCCTGCTGCTCGCCCTCTTCGGAGCGCTCTGCATCGGCCTTTCAAAATCCGGCCTCGCGGGCACGGCGACGCTCAACGTCGTGATCATGGCTAAGATCTTCGGCGCCAAGCCATCGGTCGGCATCGTGCTGCCGATGCTCATCGTGGCCGACCTGATGGGCTACCTCATCAACCGCAAGGGCGGCAGCTGGAAGCAGATCGTCCCGATGATCCCGGCGGCGATTATCGGCGTCATCGCCGGCTGGCTCCTACTCGACCGGGTCGACAACAACTCAGCCCGCGTCGTCATCGGCGTCCTCATCCTCGCCCTACTGGCCTTCAACGTTGTGCTACACCATCGGCGCGAACAGCTCCTCGCGCTCACCCGCCACCGCACCTTCACCTGGGGCATGGGCTGGATCGCTGGCATGTCCACCATGCTGGCCAACGCCGCCGGGCCGGTGATGACGGTGTACCTGCTTGCCCAGCGGCTGGAGAAAAAAGAGCACCTGGGAGTCTTCTGCCGTTTCTTCCTTTTCATCAACGTCTTCAAACTCCCCTTCAGCGGCAGCCTCGGACTTGTCACCGGACCGTCACTGATGACCAACGTGGTGCTGCTACCTGGGGTCATCGCCGGCATCCTCCTCGGCTGGCAGATTTTGAAGCGCATTCAGCAGAACGCCTTTGAGAACGTGCTGGCCTGGCTGACGGCCTTCGCGGCGGTCTGGCTCATTAAAGGCTGACCGCTTGACACCGCCCCACGCCGAAGTGGAAATAAGGGTCTTATGAAGACCCCTCTTCTCCTCCTCGCCGCCGCCCTCGCCCTGACCGGCTGCCAGACCACCCCCGCGCCGCGCAAGCTGGCCGTCGGCGCCAACCCCGAGAGCGTGACCCGTGGCTTCGATGGCGACCTTTTCGTAAGCATCATGGGCGCGAGCCGCAAAGCCGGCGATGGCGACGGCAAGATCGTCCGCGTGCACGGCGAAACCGTTACCGATTTCACCACGGGCCTCAATGACCCCAAGGGCACCGTCTTCGCCGGCGGCTTCATCATCACGGCGGATTTCGATACGGTCTGGAAAATCGACGCCCAGGGGCACAAGAGCGTCCTCGCCGGTCCGAAGGATTTCCCGCTGGTTCCCGCCTTCCTCAATGATGTCGAAGTGGAACCCTCCGGCCAAAGCATCCTCGTGACCGACATGGGTGCCGTGACCAAGATGCGAGACGCCAACGGCAAGCTCTGGCCGATCAACAGTGCCGAACACAAGGCCATCCCGGTCATCGCCCGCGTCTTCCGCATCTCTCTCGATGGCAAGGTCACCGAAGTCATCGCGCCCACCGCCCGCATGCTCAACCCCAACGGTGTCGACGTCCTGAAAGACGGCCGCATCCGCCTCGCCGAGTTCTTCACCGGCGACGTCCTCGAGTACAATAACGGCAAGTGGAAGACCATCGCCAAGGGTCACCGCTCGGGTGATGGCATCGTCCACGACTCCCAAGGACGCTTCTACATTTCGGAAGTCATGTTCGGTCGCGTCACCCGCTATGACGCCGACGGCTCGCACCCGGCCCTCCTCTCGGAAGGCCTAAACCTACAGTCCGCTGCCGACATCTATGTCGACGAAGCCCATGGACAGCTGATCATCCCGGACAGCAAGGCCGGCCAGCTTGTCTTCATCGGACTGTAATGGCCTTAGGGGCGGGATAGGGGTAGGAATCTTATCCTGATATTTTCCTTTTCCGCTGCCTAACTCGCATAAGCCTACCCCGCCCACATCTTTACCATGCGTAAACTGCTTACCCTCCTTCTCCTAGCCCTCGTCGTCGAAGTGCGAGCGCTCGAACCCATCCCGGCCTTTAGCCAAGATTCTCGGATTCTCTTCCAAGGTGATTCCATCACGGATGGTAATCGCGGCCGCTCGCTCGACCCGAACCACATCCTCGGCCACGGCTACGCGTTCATTACCGCTGCCCGCCATGGCGCCGCCTTTCCGGAACGGAAGCTCGACTTCTTTAATCGCGGCGTGAGCGGCAATACCGTGCTCGACCTCGATAAGCGCTGGGCCAAGGACACGCTCGCCCTGAAGCCCGACCTGCTTTCCGTGATGATCGGGGTGAATGATAACGGCAAAGGCGTCCCGCTCGAAACCTACGAGGCGACCTACGATAAGATCCTCACCGACGCCCGGGCCCAGAACCCGAAGCTCAAACTTGTGCTCATGGAACCCTTTGTGCGCCACCCAGGTAAGCCCGTGCCGGAAGGCATCGTCGCCCGTCAGGCCATCGTGGCGAAGCTCGCCCAGAAACATGGCGCTGCCCTCGTTCAGCTCCAGAAACTCTTCGATGACGCTGCGACCAAGACTGCCGATGACTACTGGGTCTGGGACAGCGTCCACCCCACCTACCGCGGCCACCAACTCATGGCCGATGAGTGGGAGCGCGTGGTCCGGGCGACCTGGAAATAAACGAGCGGA
>CAISXT010000171.1 GCA_903889525.1 uncultured Opitutia bacterium
CAAGTTCGACCCGATCAAACAGGAGGACTACTACCGTCTGCAGGCCGTCTTCGCTGCCCTCGACAAGGCCGACAAGACTTTCGATATCGACCCCGTGGCGGCCAAACAACGCGCCCCGCTGGTCGCCGAAAAGACGCGTCTCGACGACGAGATCAAGGCGCTCAACGAGAAGACCACCTCGACCGACTCCCGCCGCGCGACACTCATCGGCAAGATTATCGACGAACTCAGACAAGGCACCGCCGCGGTCGAGCGCCCGGAATACGGTTACCATAGCGCCATCTCCCAGGAACAATCCGCCCTCAAGTGGGTACAGGTCGACCTCGGCGTCGCCCGCGAACTGGCGGAAGTCGTCCTCGTCGGCTGCCACGACACTTATAACAACATCGGTGCGGGCTTCGGTTTTCCAGCCCGCTATAAGGTCGAACTCTCCGATGACGCGAAATTCGCCCAAGGGGTGACCTCGATTGCCGACTTCACCGGCGCCGACGTCCCGAATCCCGGCGTGAAACCGCAACGCTTCCCGCTGGCCAAACTAAAAGGACGCTACCTGCGCGTGACGGCCACCAAGCTGGGCCTGCGAAGCAACGACTACATCCTAGCTCTGGCAGAACTGCAGGCCATCGACCCCAAGGGTCGCAACGTCGCCCTCGGCGCCAACGTGACCTCGCTGGATAGCATCGAAGCTGGCCCGCGCTGGGGACGCCTCAACCTGACCGACGGTTATTACTACGGGCCTAAGGCCGAACGCGACGACGCCCGCATGGCCGTACTCGACCGTGAACGAGCCGAGATCCGCAAGGGAGCCGGCAAGACGGATCCAGCAGTGGACAAGCAGTTGGCTGAACTGACCGCCGCGCGCGCGAAGGTCGCCAAAGATATTGCCGCACTCCCCGCCCCGCAGGTCGCCTATGTGGGCACCATCCACAAGGGCTCTGGCGCCTTCGCCGGCACCGGAGGCAACGGCGGCAAGCCCCGTCCGATCTTTATCTTAAAACGCGGCGATGTCGGTAGCCCCGACAAGGAAGTCGGCCCAGGCACCCTGCCCTTCGCCAAGGAACTAAACTCGCAGTTCGATCTTCCCTCCGATGCCCCGGAAGGCGCCCGTCGCGTGGCCTTGGCCCGTTGGATCACCGATAACCGTAACCCGCTCACCTGGCGCGTCATCGTCAATCGCGTCTGGCATTATCACTTCGGCCGCGGCTTGAGCGATACGCCGAACGACTTCGGACGCATGGGCAGCCTACCCACGCACCCCGAGCTGCTCGACTGGCTGGCCGTCGACTTCCGCGACGGAGGCCAGTCGCTCAAGAAGCTCCACCGACTGATCGTCACGAGCGCGACCTATCGTCAAACCTCCCTCGGCCATCCCGCCAATGAGAAAATCGATACGAGCAACGCCTTCCTCTGGCGCATGAACCGCCGCAAGCTCGAAGCCGAAGCGGTCAATGACTCGGTGCTCTCGGTCGCCGGAAAACTCGACCTCAAGATGGGCGGCCCTGGCTTCCAGGACTTCGTGATCGATAAGCCGGCCCATTCGCCGCACTATGAATACGACCAGCATGACGTCGAGGACCCGAAGTCCCACCGTCGCTCGGTGTATCGTTTTATCGTGCGTTCCCAGCCGCAGCCCTTCCTGACCGTACTGGATTGCGCCGACCCATCGATGTCGGTCGCCAGCCGCAACGAGACCGTCAACGCCCTGCAGGCCTTGGCGATGCGCAATAACCGACTGACGGTCGCGATGGCCAAGCACTTCGCTACCCGCGTGGCCAAGGACGCCGCCACCCCGCCCGCCCAGATCGACCTAGCCTTCCGCCTCGCACTCGGCCGTCAGCCCTCTGCGAACGAAGCCGAAGCGATGTCGGGCTACGTGCGCGAACACGGCCTCACTAACCTCTGCCGACTGATCTTCAACCTGAACGAATTCAACTTCGTCGACTAACCATGAACGACTCTCCTTATCATCGTCAGTCCGGCGTCACCGCGATGAACCGGCGCGACTTCCTCTTCTGCTCTGGCGGCGGCCTCGGCGGGATAGCCCTCGCCAGCCTACTCGGCCACGAACAGCTACTCGGTGCCACGCCGACCAGCGGCGTACTCCATGCCCCCGCCAAAGCCAAGCGCGTCGTCCAGCTCTTCATGGCCGGCGCCGCCAGCCACGTCGACATGTGGGACTACAAGCCGCTGCTCGAGAAGAAGCATGGCGAGAAGTGGGATCCGGGCGAAGCCGTCGAACTCTTCCAGAGCAGCCCGGGCTCGACCTTCGCATCGCCCTGGAAGTTCAAGCCCTACGGCAAGTCCGGCAAGATGCTCAGTGACATCGTCGCGCCCATCGGCGAGGTCGCGGATGATATCGCGTTTGTGCATAATATCGTCGGCCGTTCCGGAGTGCACAGCCAGGCCACCCTCCTGCAGTCCACCGGCTTCCTGATTCCGGGCTACCCGAGCATCGGCGCGTGGGCCAGCTACGGCCTCGGTTCGCTCAACGACAACCTCCCGACCTTTGTCGTCTTGCCCGACATCCGTGGGCTGCCGTCCAATGGTCAGAAAAACTGGGACTCCGCCTTCCTGCCTGGCCAGAACCAGGCCACCCAGGTGCGCGTCAACGCCCCGAAGCCCATCGCCGACCTCTCGCCGCCTCCGGCCGACTACATCACACCCTCGGGCGAAACCCAAGGCCTCCAACTTCTGGACAAGCTGAACCGCACTCATGCCGAGGCGCATCCGGGCGACCCGCGCCTCGAAGCCCGTATCCGTAGCTACGAACTCGCCGCCAAGATGCAGTTAGCGGCGCCCGAAGCCCTCGACCTTTCCAAAGAGTCCGCGAAGACCATGGTCCGTTACGGCATCGATAACTCCACGAAGGTCTGGCCGAAGGAGATCAACGTCGCCGAGGAACAGGATGCCTTCGGCCGCAAGTGCCTGACCGCCCGACGTCTCCTCGAGCGCGGTGTCCGCTTCGTGCAAATCTGGTCCGGCAACGACAACGGCTTCCCCCGTCGCAACTGGGATTCACACGAGGACATCGCCCGCGACCACGCCCCGCTCTCGCTCGGTATGGCCAAGGGCACCGCGGCCCTCATCCAAGACCTCAAGGACCGCGGCATGTTCGAGGACACGCTCATCATCTGGACCACCGAGTTCGGCCGCATGCCGTGCGCCCAGGGCGGCAAGGGGCGCGACCACAACCCCTTCGTCTTCACCAACTGGCTGGCCGGCGGCGGCATCAAGGGTGGCGTCACCCATGGGCAGAGCGACGAGTGGGGCTACAAGCCCGCCGACCGGTCGCACTTCACCCAGGGCTACGACATCCACGCCACCGTCCTGCACCTCCTCGGCCTCGACCACGAGAAACTCACCTTCCGTCACAACGGCGCCAACCGCCGCCTCACGGATGTGCATGGGCACGTGATTAAGGAGATATTGGCGTAAAGGAGTTCGTTGTTCTTAGTTCTTGGTTCTTGGTTTGGTCGCGAGGGAAGCCCGTGACCGTCCAATGCTGGCGCTTTCCTCATGCCCTGGGTAGGGTCGGGACCGCGTCACGACATAGTTGCACCTAAGGCAGGGCTGAGCGACCTCGCTCTACCAAGGCTGATCGATGAACCTCGCCACCTTTCGGTGATACCTCGGAACAAAACCCCAAGAACAAGTAACCAAGAACTTGAGCCGAGCCCCGTAGCTCAAGGCAGGGAACTTGACCCTACTTCCGTCTGTCCCATAAGTACCCACAGCGTTCGCCGCGAACGCCTTATCCCCTTTTCCGTCCCGCACCATGCCCTCCCAGGGATATCTCTCCCGCGCCTTTGCGCTCTTCACTCTTAGCCTGAGCCTGACCGGTAAGGTCTGGGCAGCGGAGCCTTACGAAGCCTTCATCCAGAAGCACTGCGTCCGCTGTCACGGCCCCGAGAAGGAAAAGGGGGACCTCCGTTTCGATAAGCTCTCGCGCGATTTCAAACTCGGCATCGACACCCATCATTGGGCCGAGGCCATGGAGAACGTGAATAGCGGCGAGATGCCACCGAAGAAGGACAAGGAACCCAAACCGACGCAGGCGGAGATCGCCGCCTTCGTGACGAGCCTAGACGGAGCCCTCAAGGAAGGCCGCGCCTCGCGTCAGGCGGCCCGGCCAGTGGTGTCGCATTATCGTTTGAGCCGTCAGGAGTATCAGAACACCGTCTACGATTTGCTGGGCGTCCGCTATGACCCCACCAAGCAAGGTGAGCTGAACGAAGACACCCGCTGGCATGGATTTGAACGCATCGGGTCGGAGCTTTCACTTTCGCCGTCGCATGTGGATCGGTATTACCGAGCGGCCGGCATCGTCCTGGACCGCGCCCTCACCACGGCGAGCGTCGAGACGCGCAAAGTCCGCAAGACCGCTATGGAATTACTTCCCGGTGGCGGGAAGGCGCAGCAGGCGGCGCTAGACCGCTTCGGCATCAAGCGCCCCCTGCGCAGCTTCATCTACCCTGGTGCTTATCCGGGCAACGGACCTGAGGCGTTCGCTCCGTGGTGGCTAGGAAAAGGCATCGGCCCAGAATATAGTGGGCTCTATAAAGTCCGTATCAAGGCCAGCGGTATCCGCCCTCTCGGCGGCCAGCCGGCACACCTGACCATCGGCATCCCTGGAGAAAGTGAAAATCCCATGGCCGCCCGACTCCTTGGCATCGATATCACCGCCCCGGAAGACCACCCTGAGGTCTATGAATCAGAGGTGTCACTCGAGTTGCCCGTCGGCCTACGTTTCAACCTAGAAGCCAGCCATCAGCTGAGCGGGGTACACTCCCACCGGCTCTACCCGAGCACGATCTTCACCCATAGCAGCGAGACCATGCTGACCGCTCCGGCTTTCCCGCAGTTATTCGACGACAAAGGCAACGGCCTTTACTCGCTGGCGCTCATCGACTGGATCGAGTGGGAGGGGCCGCTGATATCGGAGGCCGAGAAAGCCCGACGCAAGGGACTGCTGCCACCCGAGAACGCGACGCCCGAGGCTGTGGCGGAGCATCTGCAACGCTTTGCCGAACGCGCCTGGCGACGCCCGGTGAAGAACGAAGAGTTGGAGCTATATCTGCAATCCTACCGCGCCGAACGAAAGGCGGGCGAGAAGCTGGCCGACGCCTATCGGGTCGCCTTGCAGGGCGTGCTGACTTCCCGACACTTCATCTACCTCGTCGAAGGTGATAAGGCGGCCCGCGAGCGACTCACCCAGCCGGAACTCGCTTCACGCCTCTCCTATTTCCTCTGGAGTTCGATGCCGGACGACGGCCTCTCCACTGCGGCCAAAGATGGTAAACTCAGCGGCGCCGGTCTCACCCAAGAAGTGGAGCGGTTGCTCGCAGACGGCAAAGCCAGTCGCTTTGTCGATGACTTTGCGCGCCAGTGGCTGCAGCTGCACCGCGTCGGCATGTTCCCGCCCGACAAGAAGCTCTATCCGAGTTACGAGCACTGGCTGGAGACCAGCCTGAAGGCCGAGCCGGTGGAGTTCTTCCGCGAAGTGTTTGGCAAGAACCTAACCGTAGACGCCTTCATCGACTCCGACTGGACCATGGCCAACGCCCGGCTCTGCGAATTCTACGGGCTACCCGAGCCGAAGACGGACGGGTTTCAACGTGTCTCGCTCAAGCCGGAGGATCATCGCGGCGGCCTGCTCACAATGGGCGCAGTCCTTGGCCTGACCTCCGACGGCACCCGCCATCGGCCGATCCACCGCGGCGTCTGGCTCAGTGAGACCATCTTCGGTAAGACACCCCCTCCCCCGCCGGCCAACGTGCCGGCGATCGAACCCCCTACGCCACAAAGCCCCAAGGCCTCTTTACGCGATAAACTGACCGCCCACTCCAAGAACCCCAATTGCGCCGCCTGCCACGCCAAGATCGATCCCCTCGGCTTCGCTTGGGATAACTACGATGCCATCGGTCAGTGGCGCAGCGTCGAGAAAGTTCCGGCTGGCCTCGGCGCTGATCCGACCATCAACCCGGCGGGAACGATGCCCGATGGTCGGATCTTCAAAGACTCCCTCGGCTTCAAACAACTGCTCCTCGCTGACCGGGATGCTGTCGCGAAGGCCTTCATCGAACACCTCTGCACCTACGCACTTCGCCGGGTGCTCACGTTCGACGA
>CAISXT010000172.1 GCA_903889525.1 uncultured Opitutia bacterium
CATCTCGGGGAATTCATCAAGGGTAGTGGAGCGGAGAAATTTCCCGAAAGCGGTCAGCCTCTGCGCATCGGGCAATAACTCACCATCCGCTCCGAGGTCATCGGTCATGGTGCGGAATTTGACCATCCGGAAGGGCCGGCCACGCAGACCAGGCCGCTCTTGGATGAAGAGCACGGGGGCGCCGAGTCTCAGGCGCACGAGGATAGCCACGACCAGTAATAAAGGCGAAAAACCGACTAACCAACACAAGGAGAATCCGATATCGAAAAGGCGTTTGATCATCGGGGGGTGGGAAGCTGGGCGTCAGTCAACACGCTCACGCTGGCTTCCTCGATGGAGATTTCACGCTTGAAGGCAATTTCGTAGTCCGCCCCCGTCGCGCCTACGGGCACTTCGACCACGATCACGGCTTCGCGGGTGCCACCGATGACGGAAGCAATGAGCGGCCTAGCCCCACCCTTGAAACTTAATGTAAGCCTCACCTCAGCCGCTGGGTCCGCGACCAAAGACAAGCGAAGGCGGAGGAGGATAATTTGGCCTGGTTCCAATAAGCCTGGCACAAGGAACGGTCCGACCTTGCCGGCCGGAGCAATGGCCCGGAGTCCGCGCGGATTCCAATTGATTTGGTTACCCTGGGCGGGGGCTAATGAAATGTCTTTGGTGGGTGCATCTGCTCCGTAAAACCGAATCTGCATCGGCGGCGAGGACGGTGTGGCATTCGTCAGTAACGCTAGCCGCCCCTGCTCGCCATCTGACTTGGCCCAAACGAATAGTTCGGAATCATGGCTGCCTGCCAGCCGCACCTGGCGCACCCATGTCGAACGCGGGTTCAACCGAACAAAAGAATTCCAGCGCACGCGGGTACCGTAAGCGCCCCACTGACGGTTGAACGCACCCTCCGCCCGCGCGCTCGTTGCTTCGGCTTCGGTGAGCTGACGTAAGGCCGATATTGCGGCCGACGAATCCTGAGGGCTCATCTGCCGGGCGCGCACAGCTTCGCGATTTACACAGGTTAGACTCCATGTATCCGCAAACTGACCTAATCGCCAAAGCTGGGCTCGCTGCCGGTGGGTGACCTTATCCTGTTGAGCCAGAGCAGCCTGGGCGGACGCCAGCTGTGCCGAGATCAAGGCCACTTCGCTGTCATTTAAAACCATGGCACCACGCTCGTCGTTAAAGTGCCGGAGAAATTGGTCAGGGCCGCCGTGACGGGCGTCACGCTGCCAGGCAGATTCAATCGCCCGGAAAGCTTCACGCATCGCCGGCGCGGCCGGCCCATAAGCGGCCGCAAACCACTGGCGCAAGAGCACCTCGGGGTCTTGCGTGGGATTCTCGAGAAGTTTTGCCGCCAACCAGAATTTGGGCGCGTCATACGCCCAAAGAGGGCTCCCCTCAGAATACCATCCAACCACTCCGGCCGAATGGGCAGCCCCGATGGACGCAGCGAGGGCTGAGAAATGTACCCTCGGGACGGCATACTCTGCGCCGTGCCAATAATCATAGAGTCCCACCCGCCGAGCGCCGGACTTCGTCCAGGCCGCCAGGTTGGTCCGCTCCTGCGCGGCAAAAGCGGCGTCCGCATAACCGATACGATCGGCACACACCCAGGGGAAGACCGCGGGGTGCACACGCACCGTTGGCGCTCGCAGCGTCTGCAAATACGCCAACGTGCCAATCGTATGGCGATTCCCTTGCACGTCGCCCGAAGGCTCCCAAAAGGAGTCGGCGACGTTATTCAAAAAGTTGATCAAGTAGTTAGTTCGCACCGGCCGAGCGCGATACCACCCTTCCGAACGCACCGCGTCATCGAAACTCAAGGTGTCATTCACGCCCATGGGGACCGAGAAGGCTCCGGGATGGGCATGGAAATAATCCCGGGCGTAACGGGCCCCCATCTCG
>CAISXT010000173.1 GCA_903889525.1 uncultured Opitutia bacterium
AACGCGCGAGCGAAGGCCTTGAAGAGCGCTTCCGCGATGTGGTGCGGCTCATCGCCATACTCGAGGCGCAGGTGTAGATTGCAGCCCAGTGAATTGGCCACCCCTTGGAAGAACTCACGCACCAAAGCGATGTTGAAGTCCTTCACCATGTAATTGGTAATCTCGACCTGATAGACCATCATCGGGCGATTGCTGAGATCAATGACACAACGGGCCAGCGTCTCATCCATCGGCAGAATGAAGAAACCATAGCGGCGAATGCCGGCCTTATCACCCAGGGCTTCTTTGATGGCCTGCCCGAGGACAATCCCGACATCCTCCACGGTGTGGTGATAGTCGACGTCGGTGTCGCCCGTGGCCTTGACCTTGAGGTCGACCATCGAGTGGCGGGAAAGCAACGTGAGCATGTGGTCGAAAAACGCGACCCCGGTGGAAATCTCGGATGCACCCGTGCCGTCCAGATTCACCTCTAGGGCGATCTTGGTCTCGGCGGTATCCCGACGAATGCTAGCTTTACGAACTCCTGCGCTCATCCCCAAAAAATCCCCGCGGAACAGGGGATTGTCAACCTCACCCTTCCATCCAGACCGCGACGGCCGCCAGAAACACATCTGTTTCCTGCTCCGTACCCACAGAGATGCGCAAGGACTTCTCCGTGAGACGATGATTCGGGAAACGTCGAACGAGGATCTTCCGGGCCTTCAAGAACTCGAAGCAATGTGCGGCAGTCTCCGGTGAAGCCGCCCGACTCGTTGACACTGGGGCAGCGAGGACGAAATTGCCAGCGGCCGGATTCACCATCCACCCCAACTGACGCAAGCCAGCGATCAGCCGATCGCGTGTGGACCGAATCTGGCCGACGGTAATATTCAGCCACTCACGGTCATCCAACGCCGCGGCGGCGGCGACCTGGGCGAGCCGATCAAGATTATAGCTGTCCCGCACCCGATGCAGCAAGGCCGCGACAGCGGCCGGACAAAGGGCGTACCCTGCCCGCAGTCCCGCCAAGGCATGTGCCTTGGACATCGTTCGCGTGACCACGACATTCGGAAGTTCACGGGCGAGCGCGACGCAATCCCCCTCGGCAAAGGAGGCATAGGCCTCATCCACAACGAGTAGTCCGGGGAAAACTTCCGCCACCTTTCGCACGACGGCAGGAGTAAAGGAGACACCCAGTGGGGCGTTGGGATTCGTCAGGAAAAAGACGGAAGCCCCGCAACGCGCAATGGCCGCCGGGTCGATCGTGAAGTCATCGGCGATCGGGACACGGATGACTTCCGCCCCTTGGGCCGCCGCCAAGACCGGATAAAGCGAGTAGCTCGGATCCAGCATGCCAACGGGGCGACCCGGACCGGCATAGGCACGAATGAGCAGATTTAAAATGTCGTCGGAGCCATTCCCAGCGACCACGCGAGCCGCGTCGAAGTCGTGAAAGCGAGCCGCCGCCTCGCGGAGCGGCGACGAATCTGGCGATGGATAGAGGCGCAACGCGGCCCCTTCATTCACCAAAGCCAAGCGAATCGCCTCGAGCGCGCGTAAGCTCGGCGGATAAGGGTTTTCGTTGGTGTTGAGTTTGACCCAACCCCCACCCTGCGGCTGTTCGCCAGGGACATAAGCGGACATCGCCGCCACGTGCGGGTTGGCCGAAGGAGAGGCTGGGGACATCAGCGGAGTTTGAGTTTAGCGGCGGCGAAATCCTGCAATAGTTGACGCGTCTGGGCGGCATTCGCCGAAGAGACAACGGCCGCGGCGAGGGCACTTAATTCCACCGAGGCCGAGTGACGGAGCACAAAACGCACTTCCGCCAAGGCGGCCGGGGCCATGCTCAATTCTTGCACCCCCAGACCGACGAGCAACGGCGCCCATAAGGGATCGCCGCCTAATTCGCCACAGACCGAGACGGCGATGCCCCGACGTTGCGCCGCCCGGAAAATCTGCATCAGCGTACGAATCACCGCCGGGTGACACGGATCGTAAAGGGCGGCGACCCGCTGATTACCGCGATCAACCGCCAACAGGTACTGCACCAGATCGTTCGTGCCGACACTGAAGAAATCAGCTTCGATCGCCAATTCATCGGCCACGGCGGCGGCCGACGGAATTTCGATCATCGCACCAAGGCGGATCGGGGCGGCCGGTCGGATACCCTCACAGGCTAACTCAGCCTCAACCTCGCGGAAAATCTCCTTGGCTCGGCGCAACTCCTCGACGCCCGAAATCATCGGGAACATCACCTGCACTGGTCCCAGCGCTGCCGAACGGATGATGGCGCGAAGCTGCGGCCGGAATACATCCGGCCGCTCCAAGCAGAGGCGCACGGCCCGATACCCCATGAAAGGATTCGCTTCATCGGCGAGGTCACCCAGGCGCTTATCGCCTCCCAAATCAAGGGTCCGGAAGGTCACCGGGCGGCCCCGAGCCTGCTGGATCACCGCGGCATATTCCTCATATTGCACCTCTTCGGAAGGCCAGGAATCTAAGCGGAGATAGAGATTCTCGGTGCGGTAAAGCCCGACGCCGCGGGCACAATAGCCTAGGGCGTCTTCCATCTCGGCGGGGTCACCGATATTGGCGAGGAGCTCGAACGCCGCCCCATCACTCGTGAGGTCGGGTAGCGCCACTTCGCGCATCACGCGATCGCGGCGATTACGAATAGCCTGCTCCTTATCCCGATAGCCCTCCACCGTCTCGGCCGTAGGATTAAGAATGATCAGGCCGGATTCACCGTCGACGAGCACGATATCACCTTCCTGCACGGCTTCCATCAGCCCCTTGACGCCGACGACGGCGGGGACATCTAACGAACGCGCCATGATGGCGGAGTGGCTGGTCCGGCCGCCTTCCTCCGTGACAAAAGCGAGCACGCCACCGTCATGCAGGCCAGCGGTGTCAGAAGGCGTTAAATCTTTGGCGGCGACGACATGCGATTGAGCAGCCCGCCCCACCCGCTCCGGCTCCGTGCCCAGCAACTGATCGAGCACGCGGCCCGTGACATCGCGGATATCCGACGCCCGCTCGCGCAGGAAGTCGTCGTCCATCTTTTCAAAAATCTCGATGTAGCGCTGCGCCACTTCTTGAAAACAGAACTCGACGTTGAAACCACTGCGGCGAATCTCCTTACTGACGTCATCAATCAGGGCGACATCCTCGAGCACGAGTAGGTGCGCGTCAAAAATCGAGGCTTCGGACTCATTGAGCTTTCGCGCGACATCGTCGCGCAACTTCGAGATAACCACCCGCGTCGTACCCAAGGCCACTTCCAGCCGGCGGATTTCGACTTCGGGATCTGGTACCCGCTCGCAGGCCACAATGGTCATGCCCCGCATTAACGGGTAGGCCGGACCACGTGCGACGCCCGGGGCGGCGGCAATGCCTTGGAGGCGAACCTCGGGCCTGTTATTTCCAGCCTTCATCCGTTGCGTGAATTGACTGCACCCGCTCGGAGTAGCAAGGCAGGATTACCTTAGGTCTCCAACGTCGTCGGCTCGTCAAGAGGGGAAACTACATCCGGCATCACCGGCGGAAGCACTGTGTCAGGTAATTCGAGACCCTGGCTAAGGTCAAAGTCCTGACTGATATCCGTCAGCAGGCGCTGGGGCATATTCGTCGCACCCAGGACGGATTCTTCTGCGGGCGGCGAATCGATATACGAAAGCAACCCGGAATATTCAGCGGGGATCGTCACCCGGAGCTCAACGAAGACCAAGGCCAGCAAGCAAAGATGGGCAAAGGAACGGCCCATGCGCTGAGAAAAAGCATGCAGCCAAGCCATGACCCCGGCGAGCGAGCGCTCCTCGCGGCCACTCAGAAAAACGACCTGCGCACGATGCAGCCGCACCGCAGACTGGAAGCGGCGACGCAACAGGGTCGAAGCACCCAAGGCGTCACGCAAGCGCGCCAACTGGACATCGGAAGCGGTGCCCTCAAGATAGTGGGCGAGCAAGGATTCGAATTCAGAAGTGCTCATCCGCGAAACTCCTCCCCCATGAGTTCACGCAGCGCCTCGCGAGCCCGATTGATGCGGCTCTTCACCGTCCCAATGGAGAGACCGAGATCTTCGGCAATCTCCTCGTAGGACAGGTTGCGAACGTTACGCATAGTCAGAATACGAGCATGCTCGGGGCGAAGTTGTTCCATGCATTCGGCGACTTTTTTGACGAATTCGTTGTGCTGGGCCTCATGATTAGGACCCTGGGCACCGTCGGAAAGGATGTCGTGCAGGGTGGCACCGGGGTCATCCCCGAGGTCGGCATCCAGCGACATGGATTGATCCCGCTTCCGGCGCCGCCAATACCAATAACGGTTACGAGCCAGGTTGGTGCCAATCTGATGAATCCAAGTCGAAAAGGTCGCGGTACCGCGGAAGGACGAAAGTACCCGATGAGCCCGAATAAAGGTGTCCTGCGTGATTTCTTCGGCGTCCTGCCGATTACGCAGCAAGGAAAAGACCTTGGCAAAAATCCGTCCCTGATACTTCACCACGAGCTCGTTGTACGCGGAGATATCCCCCTGACGGGCACGGTCCAATGCGGACTGGTCGGCTTCGGTCTCCATTAAGAGGGCATTAAGGGGTGGGGAAATTGCGGGCGGGGGACCCACAATCGTGAGGACATATCTTTACAATCACCCCTCCCTTATCAACCTATTTAATACCCCGTCCAAAGGAGCCAATGTTTAACCTTTCCAAGAAAACCCCCAGCTTAATCTGGGTAAACTGCCTAAGCGGCACCCAAGGGAGCCTCGCAAGCCTCCCGGCCACCCTCCCCGAAGGGAGCACCAGCCCTTCCATCTCCGTTACCGTTGATGAGGACGCCATCATCATCGAAGCCATCGGCGGAGCCCAGGTACTGGTGAATGGCGGCAATCTTCCCGGAAGATTTAAAGTCACCGAAGCCACCACCCTCCAGACTGCCGACACGCTTCTCGTCCTAACCCCAACCGGCACCGACTCCATCGCCGACGCGAGGGCGGACCATTGGATTCTGTTCGACGCCCAAAGCGGCGACCAAATCGGAGGCTACGCTCCCCGACTCCTCCTCGGGATCGCCCATGACCTAGGTCGCGCGACTGACACCTTGGCCTGCACCCCCGAAGGACTCGAAGTGGGCTTCAACCTTTCCCAGATCGCCCCCTTGCTCGTCAGCCGCGAAGAGGCACTCGTCCCGCCGAACACGAAACCCCTGCTGGCCGCCGAACAAAACCGCGGAGCCCACGTCTGCCCAGTCTGCTGGACCCGCTTCGATGCCGGCGATGCTCTCAGCGTCGCGGTCCATGAAAACCTCCGCGGTGACCCCATCCTCGGTTCCGATGCTCGCCTCCGCTTCCACCCCACTCGCTTTAACGATCAAGGGCTGGCCGTCGACCCGATGGGACTAGCCTGCACCGACCTGGCCTGCCCGCATTGCCGCCGCCAATTACCTCCCGGCTATCTCGATATGCCTCACCGCATCGTGTCGCTGATTGGCGCCCCCAGTGCTGGCAAATCATACTACCTCGCCGTGCTCACGCGCATCCTGCAAGACCGCCTGCCCGATGATTTTAACCTAGCCTTCAAAGACGGCGACCCCAGCGGCAACATGCTGCTTAACCAGATGCGCAACACGCTCTTCTCCGCCGCTACGCCCGAAGATGCGCTCTTGGGCAAGACCGCGCTCGAAGGCGCCACCTACGAAAAACTCCCCCGTTTGGGACGCATCGTCTCCCTCCCCCGCCCTTTCATCTATTCAATCAGTCGCCCAGGCAAACAGCGTCAGGAGACCTCCATCATCCTTTACGATAACGCGGGCGAACACTTCGAGCCGGGCATCGACATCCATGACTCACCCGGCGCCATGCACGTCGCCACTTCGGCCGGACTGATCTTCCTCTTCGACCCCACCGCCAACGCCCGCTTCAAAGCCAAACTCGTCGGCGTCGACGACCCCCAGCTTACGCTCAAAGGCCGCATCGACCAACAGGACAGCATCTTGGCGGAAATGGAAACCCGCATCAAACGCGTCCTCGGCCTAGCGCATGGTGAACGCATCCGCACGCCGCTGGCCTTCGTCGTCGGTAAATCTGATACCTGGGAGAAACTGCTGAGTTCCCCGCTCGAGCCCGTCATGAGCGCTGGGCACCTCGATCTCGACGCCATCGAACGCAACTCGGGACGCGTGCGCGAAGTGCTGGTCGTGCTCTGCCCCGGCCTGGTCGCCTCAGCCGAATCGTTAGCCCACGAGCTTCGCTATTTTGCCGCCTCTTCGTTCGGACACATGCCCGTCGTCATTCAATCCGGGCTCAACAAGGGCCGCATCGCTCCTGACCCCCTGCGCCTCGTCCCCTCGCGCGTCGAAGAGCCCGTCTATTGGCTGATGCACCTCGCCTCTCCGGAGATGTTCCCGTCCAAGCAGCCCAGCGCGACCAACGTCTCCCTTTAAAATGCCTTCGCAACTGATTTTCACCTCCGCTCCGCAAGGCCTGACCGCGGGCCGCTCCGGCTATTGCACGGTGGCCCGCCACCGCACCTTGCCCGACCGACTGGTGCAACAGCTGGAATCCATCGGCACCCCCCACGAAGCCGCCGCGTGCGCCACCTATACTTTCCGCGTATTGGAGGCCTCGGGTCAAAACTGGTATATCCTCTCCCGCTTCGTGGCCGGCGGTCTCGATTACACCCAACGCGACAATCGCCTCGCGCATCATCTGGTCTTCTCACTCGAAGAAGCCGCCCTGCTTCCGCCTCCGGCCGCCCTTGCCAGCCGATGGAAGGGCTGGCGCAACGAGTGGAACGAGGCCCCGACCTGGCTCGAGGGTGCAGATAAACCACTCGCCCTCGAAACGCAGAGTCCGCTCATTCCCGCGACCGCTTGGCGCGAAACTACCGGTACGGGAGCAAAGGCCGCTTGGCTCATCGGTAATGCGGGTCCAGCTTCCGTCAGTTTACTCAACCCGCCGGAAACCACCCGGCTACTCCGCCTGCTGGCGGAATCTTCCGCCCTCCTCGGCAAAGCCGCTTGGGCGGCGACGTTCACCACCGACGCCGCCACCACCGGGACCGACGGGTTTCTCTGGTGCGTCGGACCAGCCGGCGGCCGCGCCACCATTGACTTCGCAAGCGCCACCAGCCTGCCCGCACCCACCGGCGACTTCGCCCGCCAAGCCGCCATCGGCGTAGCTACACCGAAGGGACTCACGCCATCATCAAGCGAACGCTCGCGGAATAACGCCCCGTCATCGGCTAAGGAATCGAGTTCGTTGCCCATCTACCTTCTGGTCGGCTTCGCAGCTGCCGCCACGATCGGTGCCGTCTTCTACCTCACTCGCGGAAATGTGAAGGAAGAGGTTCGCGTGGTCCCGGCTGCGGTGGTGACACCGGGCGCCCCAACGCCCGAAGCCACTGCGAAGGCCGAGGACATCATCCGCTCCAATGAAGCCCTCCGCGATGTCCTCAGCCGAATGGAAAGCGGCGAGTATGTCGGTGCCGCCAAACTCTGGCTCCAGACTTCCGCCACCTCCCCCGCCTTCGCTCGTAACTACCGGGAACAAATTATGCCGCGGATGCTTAGCAGCTTCTCCCCGGCCACGCTCAAGCAACTCCGCCAGCGCCTGGAAAGACCTGGCATCCTTAATGACCCGAAATCCTGCCGAGATGTGGTCGAAGATGCCACCGAAGCCACCCGCATCGGAGAGGAACTCAAAGTACCCCAGGACGCCGACTGGAAACAATTAGCCGAACTCATCGAACGAGCCCAACTCTTCCTCACGATGGACGTCCGCCCGGTCCTGCTCATCCCGGGCGACTGGACGACCTCCGACAGCGGCCCCAAAGCCCCCTCGCTCGCCGATTTCAAACTTACGCGTAATGCCTGCGATCAAATCAGCAAGCTGATCGAAGCTTCCGGTGCCACGACCAAAGAATCAGTCAGTATCCGCATCCGCCTCCTGCCATTGACGACCTTTCACCTGCGCGACGATCGCACTAAATTCCTCGCGGGCGAGATTCGCCGCGGCAACGAGCGCAGCTGGATCGAATCTTCCGCTGAACCCGGCCGGAGCCCCGCCATCGCCATCGGTATCGGAGTGCGCAGTAACACGGTCACACTCAACTTCCCGGATGGCGAAGGATCCCGCGCCAGTGCGAATCGCATCATCGAAATCGCCCTCCCGAACGGCGACCGTCATTGCATCGCTTTAATCGGAGAGATGAAGAGCCTCAAGCCGCTCAACCTTGGCCGAGCTGGCCTCCGACTTGACTCGGATGCCAGCGTGGTTCGCCCAGCGGCGTGGGCGGAAAGCGCCGTGAATGCCTTTGCCTGGATCAATGGCTCAATGGGACTGTACCCTGACGGCCATGAGTTCCCCGATCGCGACCTTCCTTCCATCCGCGCGACCCGCTCGGTGATTGAGACCGACATCATCCGTCTCGAAAATAAACAAGGGCCCGGCACCCCTCCGTACGACCTCATTGCCGCGCGACGTAAACTTTTCCGCGAGGGGGACCTCCTCCAGGCGGGCGCACCGTGGACCGTCCAATCCGTCGACACCCAGGGCGCCGCTGGCCCCCGCCTCATCGAATTCCGTTAAGATGCTGGCCGAACGTCTCATCGCGCGCATCCGCGGGCAGCTCGAACTGGGCACGCCGGACCTCGAAGCTCGCTCGCTCGCCGGCGAGTACGCTGCCCTCTGTGTGCGCGTCCGCGAACGTCTCGAACAGTGCGCCACCCTCGTGCGTGGCGGCAATGAACATGCCGCCTTCCAAATCGCCGAATCCGAACCCGATCTCCTGAGCCTCTGCGCCCTGCTGAGCTTCGCCGAATCCGAACGCTGGCACGCCCTGTGTCGCGAACGCGGCCTGCCAGCTGGCTTCCCCTTCGACGGCCAACTCATCCTCTCCATCGAAGGTTTATACGGAAAAGAGATCGGCGAGAATCATCCACTTTATCACGATTACCGCGATGCGATCCGCAGCCGCGATGAAGACCGCGCCCTCTCCGTCCTCCGCTCCATCGTGCGCATCAATCCGGACGACCCTAACGCCCGCTCCGAACTCTCCCGCCTTTCCGCCAAATTCCTGCGCGAATCTCTTGGCAAGGTCACCGCACTCCTCGCTGCCAGCCGCGACGACGATGCCATCGACCTGATGAATCGAATGGAGCGCTTCGGCGCCAATGACCTTGCGGGCGACCGCCATTGGGACGAAGCCCTGCGCCGTCGCATCGTCTGGCTGCGCGCCAAGGCCGCCGAGCAAGTGGCCCGGCTGGTCACCGAGGCCACCGAAGCCCGGGTAGGCAATCACTGGGAACCCTGCGCCGCCGCGCTCGGCCGCGTTCGCTCCTTGGAGCGCGACCATCAGCTCAATCTGGATACGGCTGTCTCTACCCAAATCAACCACCTCGAGCTCTGGGCCGGCGAACTTGCCGCAATAGCCGAAGCGGAAGCCGGCCTCCGTGCCGCCATCGAAAGCCTGACGCAGGAATGGACCCTCCTGCGCCAGGAATCTGCCTCGAACCAATCGCCCGCCATCCTCATCGTCCGCCTCAGTAGTTGGCTGGAACATGCGGCGCAACACGCTGAGCGTCTACCCGAGGGCATGATTCGTGAAGCCCGCGCCCTTCGCCAACTGACCCGCAGCCGCTTGAGTAGACGCTACACTATCCTCACCGCGTCGTGGGTGCTCGCCCTCCTCTGCACCGCAGGCGGCGTTCTCTTCTGGAACCTCAAGACCGACCGGGAACAGGTCGTCCAGAGCCGCTTCTCGGAAGCCGTCCGCCTCGTCGAACTGTACGACCACCAGAATGCCCTAACCGCCCTCGATGAATTTGAACGCAGCACCGGTCAGATCGCGGCTGACCCCACCCGGAAAGAACAAGTGCAGGAACTCCGGAAACGCCTCAACGCACAACTGGTCGTCGAACAGCGGCTACTGGTGGAAGCCCGGCAACTCGCCGAACGGGCGAAGGCGCTGACCTTAGCAAACCTCGCCGACACCCACCGCCGGGTGCGCGCTTACCACGATGAACTAAGCAAGGTCGGCTCCGAGCTCCAATCCCACCTCAAAGAGGTTTTTCCTGCGCCGGATGCCCTCATCGCCGCCAGCCAACTCAAATTGGATCAAGCCCGCACCGAACTCTCCGCCCTGCTCGTGGGGTTGCGCAAGGCCATGGGTGATGGCGACAACATCACCGACATCGCCGCCGCCGTCTCCACCGTGGACCAACTGAGACTGGTCCTCAAGACCCTCGCGGATACTGGCTCCAAAGAGCTGGATGAAGCCGGCGCCGAAGTCGACCGGGCGAGTGCCCGTCTCGAGGGTGAACAAAAAACCGTCAGCGCACTGCGCGCCCTCCATCAAGCCGCCGACCTGAAAGGCTATCTCGCCGCACTGGACGATGCCGCCACGAAAACCGCGGGAGAAAAGTCCGACATCAGTAAGCGTGCTGCCTTCGTCTCCAGCAAGGCCGAGGCCTTGCAGAACCTCCCCCGCTCCGCCCTCGCAGCCCGAGTCGGTGCAATGTGGGACGCCGCGGCGACAGCTGACCCGCAGGGCACCTTCACCTCCGCAACCCTTACCGAGGGCGAACAGAAAAGCCTCCGTCAACTGGCCGATGAATCCATTACCAGCAGCCTGCACCGCTACACCATCCGCAGTTATTCCGCCAAAGGAATCCAGATTATGCGGAGCGCGCTCATCGCTGGAGAAATTACGGAAAAAAGAGTCTCGATCTCTGAAGGCTTTGAAATCACCCAGCGAGCCAAGGAACTCACCCGTGAAGGCCCGCTCGTCGACGCCACCTGGATTCGTCGCGAATTCACCAACAACAACCGCGGCGGCGAAGAGGCGGCGGAACCGTCCACCATCAAGGAACTCGAGCTCATCCGTCAGGTCGCCCGCTTCCAAGACCCCCAAACGGGCAAGCTGCTCGAACCTCTCATCCGGACGATGGATCGGGTCCGTCGCAGTGACTCACCCTTCCCGGAACTCCGCGCCTATCAGCTCCAAGAACTCTACCGACTGGCCGCCGTTCGTCCCGAAATCTGGGGCACCATTTTCTCGCCTTCGGCGCAGCGTGATGCGGAACAGCTCCGCCGCATCACTCAAAACGAGATCAAGCCGCTCGACTTCCTTTTCAAAGAGAAATGGGCGGACGTAAAAATTGAGCTCCGCGGCTTCCTGATTCGCCAAGGGGGCGCACCTTACGCCGATGAGGCACGCTTCTGGCGCACGGTCTTCGGCAGCCTGCGTAACCGTAAGCTGGTGTTTGCCGGCATGGTCGGACGCGACGGGCAAGCCGTTCTTCGCGAGCAGCTCAAAGAGAGCGCCCTCTACGGTATCGATAATGACGGCAAGCCAGCGGTGCTCTTCCGCGTCGGCGCCGATGGCACTAGCACGCGTGTCGCGGATGCCGCCCCCTTCTCCCCGCTGCTTCGCTACCCCGGCACCGTCGCCGAGGCCGCCGAGGCCGCTGGCATCCCCAAAGGCCTGCTCGCACCGGATGGTGGCTGGGAAACCCTCCTCCAAGGTCGCGATCTGTAAACCATGTCCCGCCCCACCCAATTCAGGCTTCGCTGGAAAGGCTCCGTCACCGGACCCTTCCCCCTTCAACGCATCAACGAGATGCTGCGCGCCGGTGAAATCAGCCTAGTCCACAGCATCGAAGTGGATAGCGGCTGGATGACGTTACGCGAATACCTCCGCACCCTCGGACAAAATCGCCCATCGGTCCTGCCAGATACGGGCGACCTGGGCGATCCCACCGTTACCTCGGCCTCCGGCGAAGATTTTAACGGCCACGAAGAGAATCTCCCCAACGCCTTCCGCAGCGCGGCCGGCGAATCACTCGAGCGAATCGTCCGCGAAGGTTACCTCTGGTGCGGCTCGACCTTCATCTTCCCGCTAATCTTTGCGACCCCCGGCTTAATCTTTATAAATTTTTCGCACCCCAGCACGAATGCCAAAGTGATGATCCTCACCTTCACGACCACCCTCGGCTGCCTTTTACCGATTTACTTCGTACGTAAAGTCGGCCGCCTGCTCGACCAGGAAGGCCTCGGTGAAATTCGCCAAGCGCAGTTTAATCTCGTGGCACTCCTAGCCTCGGTTGGCCTGATTCTCTGGGGACTAGCCTGCCTCTGGTACCTCAACAACTAACCTCAATCGGCTTGACGAAGCCCATGGGCTGGGCTGGACTGACCGAACTCGGTTTTCGGTAGTGTAGCTCAGTTGGTTAGAGCGAGGGACTCATAAGCCCTAGGTCGGCAGTTCGATCCTGCCCACTACCACCACCGGGTGCGGTTTTAACGACCAACCGCTTACGCCTTCAAGATAGCTGAAACGGGGATGTCCAAGCCATCCTTCCACAGAGACTCCAGCGCGTAGCTCTTGCGGATATCTTCCCGGAACAGATGGAAGAGAATATCGAAAGCATCGACCACGGTCCAGCCGCTGTCCTTCTGCGATTCGGAGCGGGAACTGACGCCGCAATCATCCAGAGCACGTTCGAGTTCAATGCGGAGGGCACGCAGGTGCGGCTCAGAGGTACCGGTCGCAATCACCAGGAAGTCGGCGACCGAGGAGATCTGCCCAAGCTCTAGCACGCGCACATCGGCTGCCTTCTTGTCTTCCAGCGCCTTGATGGCGGCAATGAGGTGCAACGGGAGTTTAGGCACGACCACCATCGGACGAGCGGTCGGGGTGGCCGAACGGGTCTTGGCCTTGAGTGCCGTGGATTTAACCACCACGCGGCGGGCCGGCCGAGCCGCCGGCTTACCCGACTTCTTCGCACCTTTGAACGGCTTGGCACCAGGACGGGGTTTGCCTGCGGACTTGGCGACGGGCTTCTTCTTTTGGGCGGACATGTTCAGGATGGGTAAAGGTTTCGCTCTTCGATGTGGCGGGCGACGCTGATGGGCAAGCCGTTTCGGGCCGAATCACCCCGACACTTGGCCTGTCTCAGTGCGGTCGAAGAAACATTCACTGGCGGCGCGGTCAGGATTGTCAGTCGAATACATCCGGCGAGGGCTGGCGGTGGCACGGTGGAGATACCGTCACGCGACAGGACCGCAAAATCGACCAAACCGCAAAGTTCGTTGATATCCTTCCAACGATCAAGCCGGGCGAGTTGATCAGCCCCCAGGACCCACACCCGCCAAGCCAAAGGAAACTCCCGGGCTAATTCGCGGGCAGTTTCGATGGACCAACTCACACCCTCCCGCCGAATCTCCCGATCGTCCACAACCGCCCACTGACATTCGGCAAAAGCCAGCCTGCACATGGCCATTCGCTCCGTCGCCGGGGCCACGGG
>CAISXT010000174.1 GCA_903889525.1 uncultured Opitutia bacterium
CCACGTGTCCCCTCGAAGGCTCCGCCTTCGCAGGGTGGGACGGCTGTCCTCAGCCGTCCGTTCGCGGAGAGGGCTACGCACCTCGTGAGAGATTCTATCCTCGATCTGGTCAACGGCGGGTTGAGGACAACCCGCCCTACCCAATACAGGTGAGAGCGGTTGGGGCTCAACTTTTCTCCAGTCCTCGGGTCCTCTTGCCCTCGGATCCTCGAGCTATCACTGTCCCAGCGGCTTGGAGATATCGAATTCCGATTTCGTGGTCCACCGCTGCTTGGTGCCGGCAGGGGCTTCGACCTTGGTGCGGAAGATCACGGTGTTGTCGAGGTCGAGGTCGTCCGACCAGATAAACTTAGCGCCCGCGAAGTTGTCTTTGAACTTATAGAAATGTTCCTTCGGGTTTACGCGTTCCTCGGTATACTCGGTCGCGTTCGCCCACTTGCTGTCGTCGAAGTCTACCGCGAACCAGTTGGCCGGGACGGGCGTGTGTTCGACCTTCGGATTCTTGGTGTCGCGGTTGAGCGGTCCTTTGAAGAAGTTCTTCGCTTTCCACTTCGCATTGGTGACGGTTCCGTCCGAAAACTTTAGGATGAAGCCTCCGTCTCCGATGTGGTCACCGTATTCGAGGCCAGTCTTGGGGTCCGCGTTGTCGCGGGCCATGACGGCAATCGTCATGGGGTATTCCGGGAGGATATCGACGTTCACGACGTTGTGCGGCATGTAGTCGATGGGGTCGACGACGCGGAGCTTGCCGTTGATGTAGAGGATGAACCAGTTGTCGGCGTAGACGCTGAGTTGAATGGTGTCGGCCATGGTGGGCTTGATCATGCCAGGTTTATCGCCCTTGCCGCCTTTCTTGCCTTTCTTGCCACCAGGTCCGTCGCGCTTGGGTTCTCCCGGCGGCGGGCCTTCGGGCTCATTGGCTGCGTTGACGGCTGCCTCTAGGTCAGCGGGGACGATTGCACCGCCATCCGCTGGCGGCGGCCGCTTACCTTTTTCGCCGCCCTTACCTTTGCCTTTCTCGCCACCCTTGCCCTTGCCGCCGCCCGGCCCGCGTTCGTTGGGCGTATAGGTTTCCGTTTCCGTCGAGCCGTCGGCTTTCGAGTAAATGAAGGTCCAAGTCTTATCCTCGTTGAGCTTGTACTTCACGCTCAGGGCCTTGCCGTTAAGCGTGTAGTTCAGCGCGAAGTTATTACCGTCCGAAGTAAAATCCTTGATCAGCGCCCCGCGCAACGGGCTC
This sequence comes from uncultured Opitutia bacterium, assembly GCA_903889525.1. GTDB lineage: Bacteria > Verrucomicrobiota > Verrucomicrobiia > Opitutales > UBA953 > UBA953. Next base: position 1,238 of record CAISXT010000174.1, read on the forward strand.
TGCGAGTAGGCTGAGCCTTCGCGGCGGACATGGCTAGCCGAAGGCTGCGGGTCGACCTGACCATCGACTTCGGTGACTTCGCCGTGGAAGCCGCCATTGATATAAGGGTATTTTTTCTGCGCGTGGTAGTGATAACCTAGCGCCTTGGTTTCGTGCCCACCAAACGCGTCAAGTTTACCCGGCGCTGCGCCGTCCGGCTCATTGAAGCCGTAGATAGCATAGCCATCGAGGGCGACGGCGATGGGCTTGCCCTTGCCGAGTTCTTTTTCGAGGAAAACGGGAGCGTCGTGGTAATGGTAATCATCGGCCTTGCCGCAATGGCCTCCGAAATTATCGAGTTCGCCGAAAGCTTTGGCGTCGTCGCCGCGATTATTCAAGGCGTTGAAAATCGGCACGCCGTTGGCGGCGAGCGCGATGGCGCCGCGCATGAAGTGCGTCTTGGCCGACATGGGCTCTTTGGCTGGCACGGGTTTGAGTGGGATCCGCCATGCGGTAGCACCCACGTAGTTCTGTGGAATCGGTACCTGTTGCTGCCAAGATTTGATGCCGCCCATGAGCGGGTGGTCGGGCAGGCCTTTCGCTTCGACGTACAGGGTGCTCTCGTCCCAGCGCACGTTAACGTTCTTGGGGAAAACTTGGAACGGTGCAGCGATGAGCGGTGCACTCCCAGTGGCGGCGGCGAGGTAGGTGCTGGTCAGAAAATATTGCGCGGTAGGCGGGACGACCGCGGGCGCCGCGAACGGGGTGCGGTATTGATTGTCGACGGGCGGGATATGCGCTTCGCCCGCGGCATGGAAGCCAAGGGTGGTGAGCAAGAGGGCGTAGGGCAGGGGGCGCATCGGAGTAATGACTGATATCATACTCCATCTGATCTTAAGGGAAGGTTAAGTGTCCTTCCTATTTTCGGGATGATCGCCTTCTTAACCGCGAATTTTCAGCAATTCCTCAATCCGGGCTAAGTCGTCTGGCTTGATCGTAAACTTTCCGCCGAAGACGGTCTCCTTGATCTGCCCCGGCTTGCGGGCGCCGACAATCGCTGCGGTCACGCGCGGCTGGCGCAGCGCCCAAGCGATAGCGAGTTCGGCGGAGTTACGGCCATAGCGATGGGCAATCTCGGCGAGGCCTTTCGTGAGCGCGATATTCTTGGCAAGTAGCGGCTCGCTGAACTGCGGGTCGGCGCGGCGATGGTCATCGGCCGGGAGGGCGTCGGCCCATTCTTTCGTGACCTTGCCACTGAGCAGGCCCTTCTGCATCGGGCTGTAGGAGACGATGCCGATGTCGTTGGCTTCGCAGTAGGGGAGCAGCTCGGCTTCGATGCTGCGATTGAGCATGCTATAAGGCGGCTGCAGGAACGTGACGCGGTGGATGGGCTGAATGCGCTCGAGCTGGGCGACACTGAAGTTGCTGACGCCAGCGTAGCGGACCTTGCCCTCCTTCACGAGCTCGGCGACGGCGGACCAGCCTTCCTCGATGTCTTCATCGGGCTGCGGCCAGTGAATTTGATACATGTCGATGACGTCGACCTGCAGGCGACGGAGGCTGTCTTCGCACTCCTGCTTCACGCTCGCACGCTTGAGGCGAGGGACAATCGTGCCATCAGCTTCCCAGCACCGTTCGCACTTCGTGGAAATGATGGGCTTAACTTTTATTTCCTTGAGAGCGCGGCCGACGACTTCCTCGGAGCGGCCGAGCCCGTAGACTGCCGCGGTGTCGATCCAGTTGATGCCGACGGCCATCGCTTCATGGATGGTGCGGATGGAAAGGGCGTCGTCCTGCGCGCCCCAGCCGAACTTCCAGTCGCCGCCGCCGATGGCCCAAGTACCCAGGCCGACGGGCGTGAGATAGAGGGGCGAGTTGCCGAGTTTACGGGTCTTCATGGCGATGGGGGAATTGAAGGGATAATTGAGGGCTGAATCGAGGACTGAATGGAGGGCTGAATGGATGTCTGCATCGATGACAGATGACGGAGGGCAGATTTCCCGCTACCCGAACCCGAGCCTGATCATAGGCCTTGGTAGGGACGGCTGTCCTCAGCCGTCCGTTCGCGGACGGAGGTACGCAACTCGTGAGAGATTCTATCCTCGATCTGGTCAACGGCGGGTTGAGGACAACCCGCCCTACCTAATAAACAAAAGGAGCCTTTCGGCTCCTTCATCATTCCTGGCCCTGTCCCTGGCCCTGTGAGCGCGTTTTACGCGCTCACTTCACATCCTTCAGGAACTGCTGGTACTGGGCTTCGGTCTGCTCCGCGGTGAGCTTGCCGGAGTGGATCAGGATGCGGAAGCGGAAGGTCTCCGACTTGCCCGCGGCGATGGTGAAATTGAGGGTAGTCTTGCCCTTAGTGAATTCCTTGGCGCCGAACGGATTGGCAGCGAAGAGGCCGTAGCCGCGGTTGTGCCAGTAGGTGGGGTAGGTGACGTTCTTTGGGTGGTCAAAGATGCCGACGCACACGTCTTCGCCTTTCACGATGCCGGAAAGGGTCATCCACTTGGCGCGCGTGCTCCAGCTATCCTTTTCGCCGACCTTGCCTTCGCTGCTCAGGTAGATGCCGTTGACGCCGGTGTTGTCGAGCTTGGCGACGGTGGTGGGCTTGCCCGAGGCATCGGTGAAGACCTCCTTTTTGGTGGAGGGCTCTTCGAGCGCGCGCGTCACGCGGATGGCGATGGCGCCTTCCTTGGAGTCTTTGAAGACGGCGTCCTTATCCTGGGCCGTGAGGGTGATGATACGGTCGATGATGCGGAGGTCCTTCGAGGCGCGGAAGACAAGGGTCTCGTCCTGCTGGAGGATCTTGGACCCATCGTTCATAATCCAATCCGAAGAGACTTCGAGGGTGGCCGCACCTTTGCCGCTGCTGATGGCCTTGATGCTCTTATGGCGGACAGCTCCGTAAGGGGTCTTGCTGTCGCGGGTAAAGCCTTCGGG
>CAISXT010000175.1 GCA_903889525.1 uncultured Opitutia bacterium
AGGTGGGCACAAAAAAGCCCCGCTGGGCGGGGCTTTTTAAAAGACCTGGCTTAGGCGTCTTTCGTCGCTTTTTTGGCCTTCGGGGCTTTCGGCTCTGGAGCGGGTTCGGCCTTCTCATTCGCCGGGGTCTTGGAGCGCTCGGCGTTTTCTGCGTCCACTTCCTTCTTCGCTTTCTTAATTTCCTTGGCGGCGGCAACGGTGCCGGCGACGGCGGCTTCGGCGATTTTGCCTGCGGCGGGGGCGGCTTTGTCGGTACCGATGGCGGCAAGCTTCTCGGCTTCCGCGAGAGCCGCCTTGGCGGTTTCGAGTGCAATCTGGGTGGCCGCATCGACGGAGTCGGCGACGAGCGAGGCGGGCTCAGCCATGGCGGCTTTGGCATCGGCCTTCGGCTTCTTCTTCGCGTCCACTGGGGGCTGGCCGGGATCAAGCGTGACCGTAACCTTGTTCGACGTGGGCTTCGTGGTGGTGGTGTTCGTGGCGGCCGACGTCAGGGCAGCGACGGCGAGGAGGGCGAGGACGCTGGTCTTCATAATGTGTATAATACACCACACTCGCTTAGCGGTTTCAACCATTGTCGGGCCAGAAAATGAAGTCAGCGGAACCCGGCTGCAGAAAACAGCCCATTAACCGTCTAATTCCCCTTTCTCACCCGGGAGGAAGCTCATCAAATACCAGCCAGATGTACACGTTGTGCTTGTATGGATAACTTGGAGTCGGGCGCCAGCGAGCGCCTATTCCGCGAGGATTGAATCAATCCGACGGTTCTGCGGTTGGGGAGTTAAGACGATTTTAAAAAGACAGGCACTTACTCGCAATTGGCTTGCTCGCACACGGTTTTCCACAATCTGACCGCTTCGATGCCCCCCATCGAAAATTTGTTCAAAAAGAATCGCGAGTGGTCGGAAAGCGTTCGGCTCCGGGACCCCGGCTTTTTCGAGACGCTGTCCAAGCAGCAGTCACCCCGTTACCTTTGGATTGGCTGTTCGGATAGCCGGGTGCCAGCCAATGAGATTGTCGGGCTACTGCCCGGCGAACTCTTTGTCCATCGCAACGTCGCCAACGTCGTCGTGCATACCGACCTTAATTGCCTCTCGGTGCTGCAATACGCGGTCGATGTGCTCAAGGTCGAGCACGTCATCATCTGTGGACACTTTGGCTGTGGCGGGGTGCAGGCCTCCCTAGAGCGGCGCAAGGTAGGCCTCGTTGATAACTGGCTGCGGCACGTTCGTGATGTGCATCACAAGCATGCGCTGACCGTCGAATCGGTGCTCGGCCCGGCGAAGCTCGACACGCTCTGCGAACTGAACGTCATCGAGCAGGCGGCTAACGTCTGTCAAACGACGGTCATGCAAGACGCGTGGGCGCGCGGCCAGAAGGTCGCGGTGCATTCCTGGATTTACGGCCTGCGCGACGGCTTGATTAAGGATCTCGGACTGAATGTCTCCGCCCTTGAGGAGCTGACGCCCGCCTACGGTAAGGTGTTGGCACATTATCGCCGGATGGGTGGAACTGCTGGGGGATAGGTCGCATTGAGTCGGCGGGCGGCGGTGTGCAATCTGCACGGATGATTCCACAGGATCGGCCGCGTGAACGGCTTGTTCGGCTCGGTCCCCGCGCGCTCCTCGACGCCGAACTCCTCGAACTGCTGATTGGTGCGGGTACTAAGGGCGCTCCCGCGCCACACGTGGCGGCAGCCCTGCTGGCCGAGTCCGGCACGCTGGCGGCACTGGCCACCTGGGATACCCATGACTTCGGGCGGGTGCACGGCCTGGGCCCGGCGAAAGCGGCCGAGCTTGCCGCCGCCATGGAGCTCGCGCGTCGCATCCGGGAGCACGCCCATGATCCCGGTGAAAAGCTGGACGCTCCCGCCAAGGTCTGGGCGCGGCTGGAGCCGATTTCCGCCGGGCTCTCGGTGGAGAAGTGTTGGGTGCTTTGCTTAAACCGGCGCAACCGCTTACTGGCCTTACATGAAGTGAGCTCAGGCACGGCGACGAGCTCCTTGCTGCACCCGCGCGAGGTGTTCCGGCAGGCCCTGAAGCACGCCGCCTCGGCGGCGATTGTGGCCCATAACCACCCCAGCGGAGACCCGTCGCCGAGCCCAGCCGACCGGGCCGTCACCCGCCAGCTGGCGGACGCTGGGCGGGTCGTGGGCGTCGAATTACTGGACCACGTCGTGATTGGCCGCCCCGAAGCCGATCCCGCGGGCAAAGGATGGTTCAGTTTCGGTGAGGCGGGCTTGATTTAGAGGAACTTGGCGATGATGTTGGGGGTCTTACCCCCCAGTATGTCCCTTGCCCGTGTCACCAAGGTCTCTTTGGCCGTCCTTATTGTCGCCGTCGCCGCGTTCGGCGTCCGACAGGGTAAGCGGTACTACAAAAAGAATATCGCCGCCCCGCGTTCGGGGGAGGTTGTCTACCAGGAGGAATGCATGCGTTGCCATGGTCCCGTCGGGCAGGGGGTCGCCGGCAAGGCCGACGAGCCCCTCGTCGGGGAAAAGTCTCCGGCGTTTTTGGCTAAGTATATCTCCCGGGAAATGCCCGAGGATGATGTCGGTTCGCTTTCCTCCGCCGAGTCCGCGGCCTCTGCCGAGTATATCCACAAAGCTTTCTACTCCGCCGAAGCTCGGGCGCGCAATCACCCGCCCCGGATTGAGCTAGCCCACCTGACTGACCGCCAATACCGGGAGAGCATTGCCGACTTGCTCGGCTCCCTTCGCCGGACGACCTCCACGACCATTTCGGGCGGGCTCACGGGCAGCTATCGGGAGAAACCGAACAAGGCCAAGCCCGCCGACCCGGATAAGCCGGAGGTCCGCTTCGATAGCCGCCTCGACCCGGTGATCAATTTCGACTTCGGCTCCAAGCCGCCAGAGAAAGGTACCTATACGGACCAGTTCAAGATCGACTGGACGGGCTCCTTGATTGTTCCGGATTCCGGCGAATACGAATTCCGAATCACGACGCCCAATGGGGTGCGCCTGTATGTCAATGCGCCCGATGGCGGCAGCGAGAAGAATGCACTCATCGACCTGTGGGTCAGTTCGGGCATGGTGCGCGCCGCTCAGTCGCCGCTGTTCCTCTTGGGGGGGCGCAGCTATCCCATCAAAATCGAATTCTTCAAATTCAAGGATAAGACGGCGGGGATTAAACTCGAGTGGCGCCCGCCAGGTGGTGCTTGGACGATTATCCCGACGGAAAACCTCTCCCCCAAATTCTCAACCTCGGTCGACGTGATTGATGTCTCCCTGCCGCCCGACGATAGCAGCATCGGCTATGAGCGCGGAGCCTCGGTTTCGCGCGAGTGGACCGAGGCCGTGGCCAAGGGCGCCTTACAGGTTTCTGCGCACTTGGGCAACCGACTCTACGGTTATGCGGCGACCAAGGTGGAGGCGCCTGATCGTGGGGACAAACTCAAGGCCTTCTGCCTACACTTCGCCGAGTTGGCCTACCGTCGACCGCTGACGGACGTCCAGAAAGCGGACATCGTCCGGATTTTTGCCGGCGAGATTACGCCCGAGGCGGCGGCCAAGCGGGCGATGATCTTCACGCTCTCCTCGCCTTACTTCCTTTATCCAGGCGCGGGCCCTCAGGATGACTACGCCGTCGCCTCCCGTCTCGCCCTCGCCCTATGGGATTCCGTGCCCGACGAAGCTTTGTTGAAGTCCGCCGCGGCCAACTCGCTCCATGACGACAAGCAGGTGCGCACCCATGCGCAGCGAATGATGAAGGACCCGCGAGCCCGCTCCAAGATGCGCGACTTCCTGCATCATTGGTTGCACGTCGAAGAAGGATCCGAAATCGCCAAGGATCAGAAGGAGTACCCGGGCTTCGACCAGGGTGTCGTGATGGACCTGCGCACCTCGCTAGATCTGTTTTCCGAAAGCGTGGTATGGTCGGATGCCTCCGACTATCGCCAGCTGCTCCTGAGCGACACCATTCTGATGAATGACCGCTTGGCCAAATTCTACGGCCAGAAGATCGTCAGCAACGCTGGCTTCCAGCCTGTGAAGATGGATGCTGATCAGCGGGCCGGCGTGCTCACGCACCCTTACGTCCTCGCGACCTTCTCGTACACCAAGTCCTCTTCGCCGATTCATCGCGGCGTTTTCGTGACGCGTAATATTCTCGGCCGGATGCTGAAGCCGCCACCCATGGCGATTGCGTTCATGGATGATAAGTTCGACCCCTCCTTCACCATGCGGGAGAAAGTCACCGAGCTTACCGCCAAGCCGGCTTGTCAGTCGTGTCACGTGACCATCAATCCGCTCGGCTTCAGTTTCGAACGTTTTGACGCCGTGGGCCGTATCCGCGAGACCGACAATAAGAAGCCCGTCGATACTTCCGCGGATTACACCGCGGCTGATGGTTCGGTCATCAAGCTTAAGGGCGCCCGGGATGTGGCCGTGCATGCCGCCGAAAGCCAGGCGGGGCAAGCCGGGTTTGTCCGCAATCTTTTCCACTCGCTCGTCAAACAGCCGCCGGCCGCTTACTCGCCAGAGTTACTCGGGCAGCTGACGGACAAGTTCCGCGCTGATCATTTCCACGTGCGCAACCTCGCCATCGAGGTTGCGGTCGTGGCCGCTCTCAAGGCAACCCCCTAACCCACTTAACCGCTAAGACCATGTCCCTCCAACACCGCAGAGAATTCCTCCGTCGCCTCGGCCTTTCCGCCGCGGCGCTCCCGCTCCTCGGCGGGCTCACCTCGCTCGGCGCCGCAGAGCCGGTTGCCAGTCGCCAGCGCGTCATCTTCGTCTTCTCGCCCAATGGCACCGTGCCCCCTGCCTTCTGGCCCGATGAAGAAGGTGCGAACTTCAAACTCAAGCCGATCATGAAGTCGTTTGAGCCCTTCAAGAATCGCATCCTCACCCTGAAGGGGGTTAACAACCGCGTCCGCGGAGATGGCGACGGGCACATGCGCGGCATGAGTTGCTTGCTCACGGGAATTGAACTCTTCCCAGGAAATATCATGGGTGGCGGCGGCGCCCCGGCGGGTTGGGCCAGCGGCCCCTCTGTTGACCAAGTCATCCGCAATTATCTTCAATCCAAGCCCGAGACGAAGACCCGTATGGGCTCGCTGGAGATCGGCGTGTCCGTGGGTAATCGTGCGGACCCGTGGACTCGCTGGAGCTACGCCGGTGCCAATCAGCCCGTCGCGCCGCTTTCCAGTCCCTACGAACTTTTCGATAAACTTTACGGCTCGATGAAGGAAGGTGAGAACCTCGCTTCCGTCCTCGACGGGCTGAAGGGCGACGTTGCCAAGGTGGCCAAGAACGTGGATTCGCATGACCGTGCACTCCTAGATCAGCATACCACCGCGTTACGCGAATTGGAGCGCGGGCTCAAGGAGAGCCAGGCGGCTACGGCCTTACAGGTGCCGGCGGTGCCGGTTCCGGGCGTGGCGTTGGACAACGATAGCATCCCGCAAATCACCCGCATGCAGACGGAACTTCTGATCAGCGCCTTCCAGAATGACATGGCCCGCGTCTCGACGTTCCAGTTCACTAATTCCGTGGGCAGTGCGCGCATGAAGTGGATTGGCATCGAGGAGGGGCACCACTCGCTTTCGCATGACCCGGACCTCAACACCGGCTCCACGGAGAAACTCATTAAGATCAACACCTGGTTCGCCGAACAGATTGCCTACCTCGCCAAGCGCCTGCAGGAAACGCCGGAGCCGAACGGTAAAGGTAACATGTTGGATAATACGACCATCGTATGGACGAATGAACTCGGGAAGGGCAATAGCCACACCCATGAAGACATCCCTTGGGTGCTCATTGGAGGCGGGCTGGGCTTTAAGACCGGGCGGGCTCTCAAATTCACGAAGGAGCCGCACAATCGCCTACTCTTGGCACTCACGCATGGTTTCGGCCACAAGCTGAAGACCTTCGGCAACCCGAGCCTCAGTGAGGCTGGTCCGCTGAAGTTAGGTTGAGGGACGTCAGTACGGGGTCAGACCGCTTCGCTCAACCCTACTCGAGGCAGTACGGCCGAGGACAGCACGTGGTGCTGTCCCTACCTATTACTGACCTGCCATCCGCCATCTTTGCTCTGTCATCTGCTCTTAAAGGGTCCCCCACCTGTGCCGGTTCCGATTGGAGTTCCATACTTCCTGGAGTTAAAGTGGGCGGGGCGTTGCCACGGCTCGGACGAGGCCGGTCGGGTCGCACCTCCCGTTTGATATGTTCGTAGGAGAAGGAGACTGCCGCGGGTGTCGAACACCGCAGGGGATTGTTAATATCGGTCATTTGTCCTCAAAAAGCAAGCCATCGGGTAGAACAGAGTAGATTTCCGAAAGTCAGGGGGTAGAACCTTGGCATGCGTCACCCCCGCTCTCTTCTCTTCCTTTTGTCGACCTGCTTGGTCGGCTGTCAGCAGCACCAGGCCCGCCCTGATATCGTGCCGGCTGATTACGTCGGCCTTCAGGCCCCGGCCATTCCGGCGCTCCTTCTGCGGCAGGGTGATCGCTTGGCCATTTGCGGCGACTCCATCACCGAACAGAAAATGTATAGCCGGATGATGGAGGCGTACATTGTGGCGGCTCGCTCCGACTTGCACGTGACGGTTCGCCAGCATGGGTGGAGCGGCGAGCAGGCTGGCGGTTTCCTCAAGCGCATGGAGAGCGATGTGCTCCGCTTCAAGCCGACGATTGCGACCACTTGCTATGGCATGAATGATTTCCGTTACGTGCCGAAGGATGAAGCCATCGCCGCCAACTATCGCCAGAATCAGACCAAGGTCGTGCAGGCGTTCAAGGCCGCGGGGACGCGCGTCGTGCTTGGCTCTTCGGGTACCATTCATTCCGTCCCGCCCTGGGTGAAGTCGGCCAAGGGCACCTGGCAGGACCTCAATCTCGCTCTGCTTAATTTCCGTAACGTTGATATTGAAGTCGCCGAGGCCGAGCAGGTGGCGTTCGCCGATGTTTACTGGCCGATGCTTGTTAAAGGACAGGAGTCCCGGGCAAAGTATGGCGACAGCTTTAAGCTGGAAGGTAACGACGGCGTGCACCCCGGCTGGGCTGGCCACGTCATGATGGCGACCGCTTACCTCGAGGCCCTCGGCCTGTATGGCGACATCGGCGAAATTAAAGTCGACCTCGCGGCCGGTAAGGCGACGGCCAAGGAAGGCCAGCGCGTCATGAAGTATGAGAGCGGGACTGTTTCCCTGCGGAGCGCTCGCCTGCCTTTCTCCTTTGAGCCTGGCGATGTCACCAAGGACAACACCATCGCCGCGGGCGTGGCTCTGGCCAATTTCCAGAATAAGCTGAATCGCCTTACGTTAAAGGTGGCGGGGGCCAAGGCCGCCAAGGTCAAGGTCACCTGGGGTGAGGCCTCCAAGGTCTTTACCGCTGGGCAACTTAAGCTGGGCGTGAATCTAGCTGCCGAATTCCCGCAGAACCCGACTTCGCCCGCGTTCGCCAAGATTTGGCAGGCGGTCGGCGAAAAGCAGGCCTTCGAAACCAAGCAAATGCAGAAGCTTTTCCGTAGCCCTGAAGCCAAGGCCGATATGGCTGCGGTCGTGAAGAGCTCGGAGCTGGAGCACGACCGTCTGGCTGGCGTCCTCAAGGACGCGATCAAGCCGGTGGACTCGTCTCTGAAGGTCGAGGAAGTGCTCTGAGCTAACGGCACCAACTAAACGGGCCGCACTTTCGTGCGGCCCGGGCTATGGCTAGCCAACAACGATTGATTATTCGACCGTGACGTTATCCGCCACGCCGACGCCGAGGGTCATGCCGCCGACGACCTGAACTTTCTCCATGATGATTTTCTGGATTTCTTCCAGGACCTTCGGGTTCTTGATCAGGTAGTCCTTGGCGGCTTCACGGCCCTGGCCGATGAGCTGGCCGTTATAGGCGATCCAGGCGCCCTTCTTCTCGAGAATCTTGTGTTCGATACCGAGGTCGAGGACGGAGCCGCTGCGGGAAATGCCTTCGGTGTACATGATGTCGAACTCGCACTCCGTGAAGGGGGGGGCGACCTTGTTCTTCACGACTTTCACCTTGGTGCGGTTGCCGATGACCTTGCCGGAAGGCTCCTTGATCTGGCCGATACGACGGATGTCGATGCGGACGGAGGAGAAGAACTTCAGGGCGCGGCCGCCGGGGGTGGTTTCGGGGCTGCCGAACATCACGCCGATCTTTTCGCGAATCTGATTCGTGAAGATGCAGATACAGTTCGTGCGGCTGATGGCGGCCGTGAGGCGGCGCATCGCTTGGCTCATCATGCGGGCCTGGACGCCGACGGTCGCATCGCCCATCTGGCCGTCCAATTCCTGCTTCGAGACGAGGGCGGCGACGGAGTCGATGACGACCACGTCCACGGCGCCGGAGCGGATGAGGGTTTCGACGATATTAAGGGCGTCTTCGCCAGACTCAGGCTGGGAGACCAGGAGGTTGTCGAGATCCACGCCGACGATTTTGGAGTAGCGCGGGTCGAGGGCGTGCTCGACGTCGACGAAGACGGCGTTGCCCCCCTGGCGCTGGATTTCAGCGATAATAGAGAGACAGAGGGTCGTCTTACCGGAGGACTCTGGGCCGAAGATCTCGACGATACGACCCCGGGGGAGGCCGCCGACGCCAAGGGCAAGGTCGATGGCGACCGAGCCAGTGGAGACGGACGAGACCTGCATCTTTGTCGCGTCTCCCATGCGCATCAGGGTGCCATCGCCATACTGTTTGTTGATGGCGGAGAGAGCCAGATCGAGGGTCTTCTTCTCGGCTGCCTGGGTGGCAGATTTTTCCTTAGCGGTGGGTTCGGATTTGGCGGACATAGCGTTGGGTATGCACAAGGGAAACTGCCCAACCCCGGGAGTCTTGCAAGCAAAATGAACAAATGTTCACTACTTCTTTTCACCCCCCTTTGGGTGGGGGTTAGAAGCTAAATAAATCACTCAGCCAGTCCCAGAAACCCGGCTCTTTCTTAACAACCTGGAGTTTTTTAGGGGCGGCGGGGGTTCCTGCGGTCACGGCAATTGGCTTGGGGGCGGGGGCCGGCAGGGTGGCTAGTTTGGCGAATCCTTCCGTCATTAAGTCCGCCGCTAGTTTGTCTCTTAAGCGCTGGGCGGCCTTCGAGCCTCCGGGGCTGTCGCAACCTAAGACAATGGCGATGACGCGGCGGTCGCCTTCCCGGGCGGTGGTGGCGATCGAGGCGTTGGCCGCGACGGTCCAGCCCGTCTTCAATCCATCGCACCCGGGGTAGAGCGTCAGGAGGTGGTTATGGTTAGTAAGGTCGAGGGGCTTGAGCGGGCGGCGGAATGTGTAGGACTTGCTCCCCGTGAAGCGCAAGGCTTCGGGCATCTTACATAGCATCACGCAGAGCTTCCCTAGATCGCGGGCAGTGGAGTCATCATGGGGGCCGCGCCCTTGGGTCATTCCGTTCGGCGTAACGAAGTGAGAGCGGGTCATCCCTAATTCAGCCGCGCGCTTGTTCATGCGGGCCACAAAGGCTGCGACCGTACCTTCGCGATGCACGGCGAGGGCGACCGCGGCGTCGTTGGCGGAATGGAGCATCAGGGCGTAAAGCAGCTCTTCGACGCTGAAGTTCTCTTTGGCTATAAGCCCGATGCGTGAGCCGATTTCCCGGCCGGGCTCCGGGCCGATAATCACCCGGGCCCCCAGGGAGGTCTTCTTGTCGCGGATATCCTCCATCACGAGGAGGAAGGTCATGAGCTTGGTAACGCTGGCGGGATGGCCCGGCCAGTCCGCCTTGTTCTCCGAGAGCACGGCTCCCGTCGCGGCGTCGAGGCAGATGGTGCCCGCAAATGTCATGCCGGCCGGGGAGTAGCGGGTGGTGACGACGGCACTGGCCGGCGGGAGCAGGCAGAGAAGAAGGGCCGTGGCTATCGCGAAGCGCACGCGCGATTGGTTTGCGTGGGGCGCAGGGGGGCAAGACCGATTTGCATAAATATTATAATCGAGCAGGGTGGGCATATGCGTGTTTTCCTGCTCCGCCATGCTGAAGCCGTTCCGGGTCTACCCGATGCAACGCGCGATCTGACGCCGCGCGGGCAGCGCCAGGTGGCGGAGCTCGCGAAGGGAGCCGGTCGCGTGCCGGTCGAGGTCGTCTCCGCCATCGAGCATAGCCCGCTCGTGCGGGCCGTGCGCACGGCCCAGCTACTGCGCCTCGCCACGGGATCCGGCTTACCGCTGAAGGTGCTCGCCGGGCTCGAGCCTGAAGGTGATTGGCAACGCACCGCGCTCCAACTCGGAAAATCCCGCCGGAGCCGTCTGCTCGTCGGACATAATCCGCACCTCGCCGCTTTGGCGGCCGGCTTGCTCGGCCTCCCTGGCGGCGATCAGGCGATCCGTTTTCGTAAGGCTGGCCTGATGGCGTTGGAGCGCACCGCCAAGCCCTCACGGCTCCGGCCGTACGGGACGTGGAGCCTCTTATGGATGGTGCCGCCGGATCTGACGAAATGACACGCCCTGTTCTTGACTGACGCACCAGCCCGCCCGACTCTGGCCACGTGAATGAGAGCCGCCGCCATCGTCTGATTTGGAGCGCCGTGGCCTCGGCCCATCTCGTCGCACTCGGGGCGATTGCGCTCGGCGGTGCCGGCCTGGGGCGCGAGCCGCTCCCGGCGGGCGGGATGTTGCTGATCTCTCTGGTCGCAGACCCCATTGCCTTACCAGGCGAGGTGAAAGCGGGGGTGGCGGTGGGCGCGGGTGAGCCGGTGGTCGCACCGATCAAGGTCGCCGCGTCGCCAGTAGCCGTGGCGTCACCTTCTTTTTCGGTGAGCGCCCCGGCGGCCTCCGCCGTCGCTGTCTCGGGTGCGGGCCAGACGCCGGCGGCCGTTTTCGTTCCGCAGGCGGAGGTATTTGTACCGCCCACGTTTGAACTACGCCAAGAGCCGGTCTATCCTGATCGCGCTCGCCGGGCGGGCACCGAAGGCCAGGTCGTGGTGAAGGTCATGCTTTCAGAGTCTGGGGAAATCAAACAGGTCGAACTCCTCAGCGGTTCCGGCAGTCGGTTGCTCGATGAGGCGGCCTTGGCCGCCGCGCGAGCCTCTCGCTTCACGCACGCAGAGCGTCATGGCCGCCCGGTGGCTTCCGAAGCTGTCGCGACGTATCGCTTCGAGTTGCGCTAATTTACTTCGCGGAGACGTCGCGCTCCCAGGCCTTCACCCAGTCGACCTCGAAGATATTTTTCGATTTCTCTTTCGGGCCATAGCCGCCTTTAGGCCTTTCGCCGTTCCATGATTTGACGGTCGACTCGCTCGTCAGGAGCAAGAACTCCGGAGCTTTTGAGCCGGGGCATTTCTTGTCGGTGGCGACCACTTTCCCGTCAAAAGAGAAGCGGTAGCCCGCATCATCCCACTCGACGCCGTAGACATGCCAAGACTTCCCTGCGGCGGTCGTGAACCGCTGGTTGCTCTCCTTGTGGGTCGCGGGATTGTCATACCCGCCCCAATGCAGGGCGTACTGGTAGGTGCCTTTCATGACGCCGGTGGTCTCAAGGATATCAATTTCCACGCCAGCCGTCGCGGCCGCGGTTGGCCCGCCTTGACCGTAGGTCTCGGATTGAGCCCAGAAGGCCGACTGCGTGCCTGGGGCTACGGCGAAGCGGCAGCGGGCCTCCGTCCTGCCTTGGGTGAGGGCGAACTTCTTCCGTGTTGTCACGAAGCCGCAGTAAGTGGTGCCATCGGCGTCCGTCCAAGTCGTGATCGTTAACTGGCCGTTCTTGACGTCCACAGATTTCTCCGAGTTCACGGCATCCTTCCGTTTACCGGTTTCGACATTCCAGATTTTTTCGTTCACGGCGGTGCCCTCGAAGTTTTCCTCAAGGACTAATTTAAACTTCGTCTCGGCGGCGAGGCCGGCCGAGCTGAGTAATAAGCAGAGGAGGACGCGCATGTTATTTAATGAGGATAAAGCGTGGGTCGGAGCCAGTAAGTAGGGCGGCGAGACGTGTCCAATCGCCGTCATTCAGGCCGCGATCCATTATGAGCGAAGTGTCCGCGAGGCCGCCGCCGGGGGCGCAGCGCACAGACCACAGCGGCCGGCTGCTGGTCGGTGACATCGCGAAACGGATATCGCCGACGGAGATCGCGCCAGGGAGGACGGCGTAGGAATTCCAGCCGCCCGTGAAGCGGGAGAAATCAGCAATCACCTTGGCCCCTTCGGAGGAGGGCGGCGGATTGCCGGCGGAAGTCGTGGACCAGGCGGCCCGGCTTTCGCCGACCACGAGTCGCGGCGAGGTGAACGGGACATTGCGGAGGGCGGCGACCTGCCAGCGGCCGTCGTTCAGCCAGACCACCCGCCAGACGATGAGGTTAGAGATGGTCGGCTTCAGGGCCAGCCGTTCGGGATTGATATTTTTCTCAGCGAGCCAGGCGCGGAGGCTACGTTCGGCCCGGGCGTGTTGCCAAAGGCCGAGTCCAGCGTACGCGGTGAACCAAGCGAGGCCGTAAAAGGCGAGGCGGGCGGAATGCTTACGCCAGGCCACGATGGCGAGGACGAGTAAGGGCAGGGTGGCCAGCAGGTCGATGATGGGCAGGCAATCCCAGGCGTAGCGGGCTTCGGTGAACGGCCAGAGCAGCATCGTCCCGTAGCTCGTGCAGCCGTCGCAAAGCAGGTGCGTCAGCGCACCGACGAGACCCGGAAGGAATAAAGACCTCCAGCCGATGGTATGCGTTCGGCGGAAGAGCCAGGCGGAAATCCATGCACTGAGCAGGGCCCAGACGGGCATGAAGACGAAGCTATGGGTGAAGTGGCGGTGCCACCGAAAAGATACCAGCGGATCGTCAGCCGAGCGGATGAAGACATCCAAGTCTGGGGCCTCGGCGGCCAATAAGGCGGCCAGTGCGGCCGCGGAGACTGAGCCCCCGCGGCGATGCACGGCGATGCCGGCGGCGATGCCGAGGGCGGCGTGGGTGACGTTATCCATGGATTCAGCCTAGGCCTCCATGGTCAGGGGGGAAGGCGGACTTTCTTATTTTTAGGGCATGCCGACCTTAAAAGGCTGGAACTTAAGGGGGGCCGCCTCCGTCTAATCACTTACCCCATGAGACTGTTTCTTGCCGCCCTCGCGCTCTGCTTTTACGCCACCGGCTCTGCCGCTGAGAATGATTACCCGCTCGTCGAGGCCAAGGAGTGTCGCCCGCGCGGCGGCCTGCCAAACTTCCTGCTTAAGGCGCAGAATACGGGCTCCGAGGTTAAGGTCGGCTACTTGGGCGGGTCCATCACTGCCCAGACTGGCTGGCGGGTGCAGTCGCTCGCCCACTTTAAGAAGGCCTACCCTCAATCCCAGTTCACAGAAATTAATGCGGCCATCGGCGGCACGGGTTCGGACTTGGGCGTTTTCCGTCTGCAGCAGGATGTGTTGTCGCAGAACCCGGACTTACTCTTCGTTGAGTTCGCGGTGAATGACGGCGGCGCGGATCCGCAACGCATCATCCGCTGCATGGAAGGCATCGTGCGCCAGACCTGGAAATCTAACCCGAAGTGCGACATCTGTTTCGTCTACACCCTGACGGAGTTCCTTTCTCCGGCGATGTTGGAGGGCAAGTTGCAGCGCTCGGCCAGTGCGATGGAGAAGGTCGCCGACTTCTACGGCATCCCCACGATCACCCTCGGCATGGAAGTCGCCAAACTCGCTAAGGCTGGCCAGTTACTTTGGAAGGCGCCTTTGCCGAAGACCGACGAGCAGAAGCAAGCCGTCGGCGACAAGGTGGTCTTCGCGAACGATGGGGTGCATCCGCATGAAGCCACCGGCCATAAACTTTACACCGAAGCTATCGTGCGCTCCTTGCCCGCGCTCGCGATTGCCTACAACGCACCCCTGACGCACGTCATCAATCTCTCGCTGGATCCATTGAACTACGAACGCGCGACGCTCGCCCCGATCACATCCGCTAAACTCTCCGATGGGTTGGTGCCCGTCGATATGAAGTCCGATGCTTTCGCCAAGGGCTGGGCCAATCGGCTTCCCGCCATGGTCAAGCTCACCCAGCCCGGCCAGAGCATTGAATTTAAATTCATGGGCACCCACTGTGCTGTGTATGACGTCGTTGGCCCGGCGGGCGGGCAAGTGGCCGTCACCCTGGACGGTAAGACGCCGAAGAAAGTGCCGCGGATTGACGCCTATGGCACTTATGCGCGCCTGAGCACTTTCACCATCGGCACGGACCTGCCAGAAGGCGTCCACACCGTGCGCCTCGAGCTGCTGGCCGACCCAATCGACAAGGCCGCCGTCCTCGCGAAGAACAAGAACGTCATCGATAAGCCCGAGCGTTATGCCCCGTTGAACTTTTTCCCCGGCGGCCTGCTAATCCTGGGTGAACTCGTCCCTTAAAAGCCCCCGTTTAGACGCCCAGCCTTGACCGCCCCCGCCGGCCTGCCAAAAGTCCCTCTCTCCCCAATCCCCCACCCACACCTATGCGTTTCGGCCTTAACACCTTCCTCTATGCCTCGCCGTTCACCAACGACAGCGTACATCTCTTCAAGAAGCTCAAGAACTGGGGCTTCCAGACGGTCGAGATTCCGATCGAGGATCCTTCTCACACCGACCCGCAGGTGCTGAAGGCTGCCGCCGCCAAGGCGGGCATCGCCATCGGTTCAATCTGTGCCTGCATGGGCCCTGGTCGCGATCTTCGCGGCAGCGCTCAGGACCAAGCCGCTGGCAGTAAGTACATCATGGCTCTGATCGACCAAGCTGCCATCGCCGGCTGCCCTCGCATCATCGGCCCCCTCTACTCCGTTGTCGGTTTGACTGGCGCCCATGACGACAAGACCAAGGCGAAGCATTTCAAGCTGGTCGTCAAGAATCTCAAGGTCATCGGCAAGTACGCTCAGAAGAAGGGCATCGAGCTCGACATCGAGCCGCTGAACCGCTTCGAGACCGACTTCCTCAATACCTGCGATCAGGGGCTCCGTCTCGTCAAGGCGATCAACCTGCCCAACGTGAAGCTCCACCTCGACACGTTCCATATGAACATCGAGGAAAAGAACCAGGCGGCGGCCATCATCAAGTGCGGTAAGCACCTCGGCCATTTCCATGCCTGTGGCACCGACCGCGGCACCCCCGGCAATGACTCCCTTGATTGGAAGCCAATTGTCGGCGCCCTCAAGAAGATCGGCTACCAGAAGGACGTCGTCATCGAATCCTTCACCACCGACGTCAAGGTGATCGCCCGTGCGGCCGCCATCTGGCGCGCCATGGAGCCACACCGCGACGATATCGCCGTCAAGGGCCTCAAGAATCTGCACCGTTTCTTCGGCAAGCAGAAGTAAGCCTTTACCCCAACAAAACATGAAGCTCCTGACCCCCCTCCTCGCCCTCGCCGCGCTTTGCGCGACGGTTTCCGCTGAGGATAAGAACCTGTTCAATGGCAAAGACCTGACCGGCTGGAAGGGCCTCGATTATTGGTCCGTGAAGGACGGCACCATTACTGGCCAAACGACCAAGGAGCACCCGGCCAAGGGTAATACCTTCCTCGTGTGGGAGGGTGAAGTCGCCGACTTCGAGCTCACGCTCCAGTACAAGATCGTCGACCTGAACGGGAAGTCCGATGCTTTCGGCAACTCGGGTATCCAGTATCGCAGCCGACTCATCAACGCGGAGAAGTTCGTGGTCGGCGGCTACCAAGCTGACTTCGAATGCGGCAAAACCTACTCCGGGATTCTCTACGAAGAGCAGGGACGAGGCGTCTTGGCCCAGCGTGGCCAGAAGGTTGTCATCCATGAAGGCGCTGCTCCTAATAAGCCGAAGATCGAAGTCGCGGGTGAAGTCGGCAAGTCCGCCGAAATCCAGGCTAAGATCAAGCCAGCCGATTGGAATGAATACCGCATCGTCGCGAAAGGCGGCCACCTTCAGCACTTCATCAACGGCGTCCAGACCGTCGACGTCACCGATGAGACTGCCGTCGGCGCCAAGAAGGGCGTCCTCGCCCTCCAGCTCCACGCCGGCACCGCGATGACCGTCCAATTCAAGGATATCGTCCTCAAGGAGATTAAGTAATATGAAGAAGTCATTTCTCAGCCTCCTCCTGCTCTCAGCCGCTTTCGTTTCGGCTGCGGACAAGAAGAACGTCCTCCTCATCGCCGGTCGTCCGAGCCATGGTCCGGGCGAGCACGAGCATAATGCCGGCATCCAGTTGCTCGCCGCCGGTCTGAAGCAAAGCGCGTCGGACCTCGTGAATGTGGATGTTTCCTTGGGCGGCCAATGGCCGTCCGATGAGCGCATTGCCAAGGCCGACACCATCGTGATTTATTCCGATGGCGGTGGCGGACACCCGGCAATTGCTCACCTCGATCAGCTGGCCAAGAAGATGGAAGCCGGTTGCGGCTTCGTCTGTCTCCATTACGCCGTCGAGCCCGCCTATGAGCGTGCCGGTTGGTTGAGTGTCGATGGTAAGCCCGTCAGCCCAGCGCCTCCTGGTCGTTCCTCGACCGGCAAGGGAGCCAAGGAGTTCAAGGATTGGCTCGGTGGCTACTTCGAGCAGCACCTCTCCGTGAATCCGCATTGGATGGCTGACTTCAAGACTCTGCCGGACCATCCGGTGAGCCGCGGCGTGAAGCCCTATTCGTCCTCGGATGAATGGTACTTTAACATGCGCTTCCGCGATAACATGGAAGGCGTCACCCCGATTCTGCAGGCGCTCGCTCCTGCTGAGACCATGAAGCGCGGTGAAGGACCTCACGCCGGTAATCCGGAAGTGCGCAAGTCCGTGCTCGAAGATAAGAATCCGCAAGTTGTCGCTTGGGCTGTGTCGCGCAAGGATGGCGGGCGTGGCTTCGGTTTCACTGGCGGCCATTACCACGCCGGTTGGTCGATCGACAGTCAGCGCACGTTGGCGCTGAACGCGATTGTCTGGACCGCGAAGGCGGAAGTGCCGGCCAACGGCGTCGCCACCAAGTTCTCGGAAGAAGAACTCAAGGCCAACCTTGACCCGAAGGGCGCGCGCAAGCCCCCGGTGAAGAAGTAAGTTACCCCTTGGTTGCTTGGATCAGGCCGGAGGTTCGCCTCCGGCCTTTTTCATGTCCGGAAAAGAAGCGGGTGATTTGACCTGCCCGCCGCTCCGTCAACCTTGGGCGCATGTCTAAGCATATCGCACTGATTGGCGGCACTTCCGGGATCGGCCGCGCGACCATCGCCCAGCTTCAGGCGGACGGCCATCAGGTATATGCGGCGTGCCGCTCGCCCGAGAAGCTCGCGGATCTCGGGATTGTCGCGCAGCCATTCGACGCCACCTCGCCGGGACCTTTGGTTTGGCCGGAGCGTCTCGATGGGTTCGTTTATTTTCCCGGATCGATCTCGCTCCGCCCCTTCCATCGGTTGACCGCGGAGGATTTCCAGCGCGACCTGCAGGTAAATCTGCTGGGGGCGATCGCGGCGCTGCAGTCCGCCCTGCCGGCGCTCAAAGCTTCAGGGAATGCCTCCGTCGTGCTCTTCTCCACGGTGGCTGTCGCGCAAGGCATGCCCATGCACGCGAGCATCGCGGCGGCGAAGGGAGCGATTGAAGGCCTCGCCCGGAGCCTCGCCGCCGAATGGGCGCCAGCCATCCGCGTGAATGTCATCGCGCCCTCGTTGACGGATACGCCATTGGCGTCGTCGCTGCTTAATTCCGATTTAAAGAAAGAAGCCGCCGCCAAGCGACACCCATTGCAGCAGGTTGGTCGCTCGGAGGATCTCGCCACCTTTGTCGTGCATCTGCTCTCAGGCCACACGCGCTTCATGACTGGTCAGGTGCTCCACGTGGACGGCGGGCTATCTGCGGTGCGCACTTTCTGAAGGCACAAAAAACCCGGGCGCCTCGCGGGCCCGGGTTTCGGAAGAGCTTTCGCTCCGCTTAGATCAGCATCA
This sequence comes from uncultured Opitutia bacterium, assembly GCA_903889525.1. GTDB lineage: Bacteria > Verrucomicrobiota > Verrucomicrobiia > Opitutales > UBA953 > UBA953. The sequence continues at coordinate 17,801 of CAISXT010000175.1, forward strand.
AAGCGGGTTCTTCGAGGAGCTGTTTGAGCGCCTGGAGGAACTGCGCGCCGTTGGCACCATCGACCACGCGGTGATCACCAGAAAGGCCGATCACCATGCGATGGCCGATAACGAGGCGATCATGGGCGTCGACCACGGGCTTCTTGATGGTTGCGCCGACGGAGAGAATCGCGGCGTTAGGCACGTTGATGATGCCGAAGAAGCCGGTGACGCCAAACATTCCGAGATTGGTAACCGTGAAGGTCGAGCCCGACATCTCATTCGGGGTGAGCTTCTTCGAGCGGGCTTTACCGATGAGGGCCTTGGCTTCGATGGCGATATCCTTGAGCGTCTTAGCGTGCGCGTCGCGGATGACTGGGGTGACCAGGCCATCTTCGAGGGCGACGCCGAAGGAGAGGTGAACGGCACTGTGGGTCCGGATGCTCGTGCCCGCCCAGGAGGCGTTGACTGCGGGGACGCGGCGGAGGGCTTCCGCAGAGGCCTTCAAAATGAAGTCATTCACCGAGAGCTTAATCGCAGCTTCACCGCTGGCTTCGGCGAGTCGCTTGTTCAGTGATTCGCGCATGGCCATGAGCGGGGCGGCATCGACTTCCACTTCGAGGTAGAAGTGAGGTACGGTGATCTTCGACTCAAGGAGACGACGGGCGATGGTCTGGCGCATGCCGCCGACTGGTACATCTGCATCGGGCTGAATGCCTTTGCCGTCCGCCGGTGGAGCCACGGCCACATTGAGCGGACCAGAAGGGGTAGCGGCAACCGGAGCAGCAGCGGCGGCGGCGACATCGCGTCCGACCACGCGGCCACCTGGGCCGGAGCCAGCGAGGGAGGCGACATTGAGGGCGGCCTTTTCAGCCATGCGCTTGGCGTAAGGCGAAGCCTTGGTGCGCGAGGCGTCAGACTGAGACCCGACTGAACCGGAGGAAGCGGGAGCGGCGGGCACGCAGCTCACTTCGGCTTTTTCCGGAATCGCGGGGACGGCGGAAGTCGGAGCCTTTGGGGTCGGGGCAGCAGCGGGCTCGGGGGCGGCTTCGCCCTTCTTGCCGATGGCGCAGATCGGGGCTCCAACCGGGAGCTGGGCGCCGGCGGCGACGTAGAGTTTGAGAATCGTGCCCGGAACGGTGCACGAGAGTTCCATCGTCGCCTTATCGGTTTCGATTTCACCCAAGATATCGCCGAAGGCCACGACTTGGCCTTCTTTGATGTTCCATTTAACCAAAGTCCCCACCGACATCGTGTCGGAGAGCTTCGGCATATCGATAATTTCAGCCATCGGGTTTAAGAGGGTGGGAGATTAGGCGAGGACCTTGAGGGCTTCGCGGACGACGCGATTCACGTCGGGGAGCTGGTGGTCTTCCATGCGCTTGCAGTAAATCTGCGGAGCATCGATGGAGGACACGCGGTGGATCGGGGCATCGAGTTCATCGAAGGCCTTCGACTGGATGAGGTAAGCGATTTGGGCGTCGACGCCGCAAAAGGGCTTATTTTCTTCGACGAGCAGGGCGCGGTGCGTTTTCCGGACAGAAGTGAGGATGGTTTCTTCGTCGAGCGGACGAATGGAGCGCAGGTCGACGACCTCGACGCTGACGCCGTGTTCCTGTTCGAGGATTTCGGCGGCCTTGAGGCTCGTGATGACGGCCCGGCCGTGGGCCACGATGGTGAGGTCAGTCCCGATGCGCTTCACGTCAGCGACGCCGAGGGGCACGATGTAGTCTTCCTCGGGCACTTCGCCCTTATCGTTATAAAGGATGGTGTTCTCCATGACGTACACCGGGTCGTTATCGCGGATGGCGGCCTTGAGCAGGCCCTTCGCGTCATAAGGGGTGGCTGGGCAGACCACCTTGATACCAGGGTGGGAGGCGAGGATGGCCTCCGGCGTGTGGGAGTGGGTGGCGCCGACGTTGGTGCCACCGTTGCCGGGGCCGCGGATGACGATCGGGCAATTGATAAGGCCGCCGGACATGTAGCGGATGTTGCCGGCGTTGTTCACGATTTGGTCGAACGCGACATACGAGAAGGACCAGAACATCAGTTCCATCACTGGGCGGATGCCGAGCATCGAGGCGCCAATGCCCAGGCCGATGAAGCCCGCTTCGGAAATTGGGGTGTCGACGATGCGCTTCGGGCCGAACTCCTTGAGGAGGCCTTCGGTGACTTTATAGGCGCCGTTGAACTGGGCGACTTCTTCGCCCATGATGACGACCTTGTCGTCGCGCTTAAGTTCTTCGCGCATTGCGGCGCGGAGCGCCTCGCGGTAGGAAATGACAGCCATGACAGTGTGTGCGAAGAGGGATTATTCGAAGATGATGGTGCCGCGACTCGTGGTCTTGGGCCCGCGGTTGTCTTCTTCCCAGTAGATGTGCTTGGTGATATCGGCCACCGTGGGATCGGGGGACTCATCGGCGAAGATGGCGGCCTTATCAGCCTCCGCCATTGCTTCCTCGTTAATCTTCTGGGAGAGTTCGGGGGTCAGGATTTTCTCGCGGAGCAGTTCCTGTTCGAAGGCGAGGACCGGGTCTTTCCTTTCGCGGTATTCCTTAATCTCTTCTTTGTCGCGATAGGTCTTATCCGGGTCGGCCATGGAGTGGCCGAAGTAGCGGTAGGTGAAGATTTCCAAGACCGTGGGCTTAGATTCTTCGTGGGCTCGCTTCAGGGCGATCGCGGTCTTGGCGCGGACTTCATAGACGTCGTGGCCGTTGATCACATCCCAGGCCATGTTGTAGCCTTCGGCCCGTTTGGCGAGGCAGCCGGGGTGGGCGGTGGAGCGTTCCTGGGAGGTGCCCATCGAGTAGCCGTTGTTCTCGACGACGAAAATAACGGGGAGATCCCACAGGGAGGCCAGGTTGTAGGCTTCGTGTACCGCGCCTTGGTTGACGGCGCCGTCGCCCATATAGACGAGACAGCTGCCTTTCAGGCCCATATATTTGACGGCATAAGCTAGGCCAGTGCCGAGGGGAGCTTGGCCGCCCACGATGCCGTGGCCGCCCCAATAGTTCTTATCCGGTGCGAAATAATGCATCGAGCCGCCCTTGCCTTGGGAGCAGCCCGTCACCCGCCCCGTCAATTCAGCCATACACTCGTTCATGCCCATGCCGACCATCAGGCCGTGACCATGATCGCGGTAGCCAGTGATAAGATGGTCATTTTTACCGAGCAGGGAGATCGTGCCGGCGGCGACCGCCTCTTGGCCGACGTAGAGGTGAAGAAAGCCACCGATCTTTCCTTGCTGGTAGATACGGATGCAGCGCTGTTCAAAATGGCGGATACGAGCCATTTTGGTGTAAAGGGCGATCTTCTCGGCCTTGGACAGGGCGGCGTTGACCGGGTCTTTGGCATACTCAGAAGGGCCGGCGGGGCGCTTCAGGGATTCCGGATGGGTGAGGACAGCGGGCTTGGCCACGGTAGTTCGTTTGGTTTGATTGGAGGGGTCTAGCCGGGAAGGTCAAGCGTCCCCTCCCGGGGGCTCAATTTGCCTTGACCCGCCTTGCGGCGAGCCTCCCTTTTCGTCTATCCTCCGCATGTCGCAGGACCGACCCTTTTTAACATGGAAGAAACCCACGAGGCTTTGGCCCGAGAATTCACCGTTCAGAATCGCATGGGTATCCACACCCGTCCGGCTGCACAGATTGTCCGTCTGGCCAATCGGTACCCCGAGGTAGATATCACGGTTGCCAAGGACGAGGAATCCGTGAACGGCAAAAGTATCATGGGACTCATGATGCTGGCCGCCGGTCAGGGCTCGAAGCTCCGCTTCTCTGTCCGGGGGAAGGATGCCGCAACCCTCCTTGATGAGATGGATGCGCTCTTCATCCGTAAGTTTGACGAATCCTGATGCCCATGCACGCCCTCCTGGCCTCCTTTCTCTTACTCGCCGCCGGCGAGGCAACGCCGCCTGCACCCGCCTTGCCGGATGCGGAGGTGGTCAAGTATCTGAAGCCGCCAGAGTTGGTCGAGTGGACTAATTCGCAGCGGCTCAACCAGGCCGGGGAGACCCGAGCCCGCCAAGGGAATAGTATCATGGCCATGATTCGCCCGCCTGATCCGAAGGCCATCAAGGTGCCGACCGTGGGCGGCCTCACGGAGACTCCCGAGCAGGCCAAGGCCCGCGCCCAGAAGATTATCGACGAAGGCAATGTCCAGATTCAGCAGGCCTTGCCATCGCTGACGCGCCTCCGGGCCGCTGCTGCCGCCCGTCTCGCCGAGAAGACGAAGCCCCTGGAGTTTGGTAGCGAACTGCCTCAGTCCGTCTGGAATGTTTCCGTGAGTCACGCCGCGGTGCGGCTGCAGAAGCAGGCCCGCGACGCCGGATTTTCAAAGGTCCACTTAATCGGCGCTATCGTGCTGCAGGCCGACGGGAAGCTGGTGCGCGCATCCACGCTGGCGGACGATCTGCGCGCGGCTTGGATCAAGGCCGACGAAAAGTCCCTCACCAAGGTACCGGCCGAAGGCTATGCGTATGTCCCCGCGGCGGATGAGAAGTCCGCTCCCGCTCTCTCGAAAGGTTTGCAGCCGGCCACGTCCGCTCGCCAAGAGGCCGTACTCTGGGCGGAGTTTTATGCCGTGCCCTCCGAAGGGTCGCTTGGCCTGCTCGTCGTTCGTTTGGCTGATGCCTACACCATGCGCATCCTCGGCTCGGAGGCCTACCTGACTTCTCCCGTGCCGATCGATGCTTCGGCTGCACCGAAGACCGCGACCTTCGCCTTGAAGGATCAGCGCAGTTTCGTGCCGCGCTTAGCTTCCTCGGGCGACTGGATTTTTGCCTTTGACCGCGAGAGTGCCGCCCTCGGCTCCGCCTTGCTCGCCCATGTGGCGGTGCAGCAGACCAAGCTCGGTATCTCGGCGAGCCCCTACGTTGCGGTGGTGACGGGCGCCGGCACGCCTGGCTTGGACGGCGTGCGCGCCCACTGGCGGGTCATCCCCGGCAAGCCGGATCCGAAGGAAGTCATTTTCCAGGTTTCCGCCAAGCC
>CAISXT010000176.1 GCA_903889525.1 uncultured Opitutia bacterium
AAGCCCAACCCGGAGGATGATGACCTCGATGATGACGACGATGACGATAAGGACGATGACAACGGCTATCGTGCATCCCGTTATTCGGATCCGGTGAAGCCCACGACTCCATTGCTCGGTGACGCGGCCTCGACCAAGCCCAAGTCCACGCCTCCGCCCGCCGAAGGCGACCTGAGCTCCCTCGACTAATCACTCCATGATTGCACGACTCTTCCTCGCACTCCTGGCCACCACGGTCGCGCTGACCGTTCAGGCCCAGACGACGACGATCTTAGGCACCAAGAAACCGGAAGCGGCGGCCGAAACCGCTGCGGCGGGCGAGAAAAAGCCAGTGGCCGCTGGCACGGTTGCCGCCGTCGAGGACGAGTCGCCGGTAATTACGCCGTTCCGCCCCGCCAACCTCCCAGCCGCGAAGAATACCCGCACCTTCCAACTCGGGAAATTAAATAAGCCTGCGGCGACCGAGACGACGAAGGAACTCCAACGACTCTTCTCCGCCTACGCCCAACAAAGCATCGTCGACGGATCACCCACCGGCTTCAGTAAGGCCACGGGCTATCTCGCGACGATTAACTATTCCATCCTGCAGGACCTCGGGGATAAGCGCTACCTCGTCAAAGCCGCGTGGCCCGCTGCCGGCCCCAACGACGCCCTCGCCGCCGGCGTCGACACGATGGCGGTGCTTCTCCTCGAGCGCGCCGTCAAGACCGGCGAAACCGGACGCTGCACCGGCATGCACGTCGGCACGGTTTCACTGCTTTTCACTGCCTCCTTTGCCCCTCTCACCGGTAAGCGACTCACCCTTCGCCGCGAGGCGTTCGTGGAATGCACCACGCTCGATGACGCGCCGGCCGGCCTGCCAAAATTCATCGATAAGATTCTTCGCGGGGCGGAAGTGAGCGTGACGACGAATGAGGTCATCCCCTGCAAGAAGTGCGGCGGCCTCGGCTTCACGAGTGAAAAGATCAAAGGATCGCTGTCCGAAAAGCACATCAACTGCAGCGTCTGCGATGGCGCAAAGTCTATCGTCCTGCCGACCGAGACGAAGATCATCCCTTAAGGGGCTTCCTTCATCGACCGCGCCATCCTGCGCTTGCGCCAGGCCTTTTTCCTCCGCACATTGCGGGCGTGCGCACCCCGCTCCATGCTGGCCTCGAGGAACACTTCAAGGCGCTCGAGGCTTTTCTCGCCGCCCAAGAAGCCGTCTTCGAACCTGAAGTCCGCCCGATGGTGCGCGACGTGCTTGCCCACCCCGGCAAACGCCTTCGCCCTCTGCTGGCCTTCGGTTCAGGCGCGGGCGGCGCCCCCTCCGAGGCTCTCGTCCGCGGCGCGGGTATCATCGAGTTAGTCCACCTCGCCACGTTGGTTCACGACGATGTCCTCGACGGGGCCGACACCCGTCATGGTAGCGATACGCCCAACCGCACCCACGGGGCCCATGCGGCCGTCCTGTTCGGCGACGCCCTCTTTGCCCACGCCCTCGTGCTGGCCTCCGAACATCGCACCTCCGAACTCTGCCGCATCGTGGCCCGAGCTTCCCGCGAAGTCTGCTCCGGGGAAGTCTGCCAGACTTTCTCCCGCGGACAGGACGACCTTTCGCTGGAAGATTATTACCGCCACATCCGCCTGAAGACGGCCGAGCTTTTCGAGGCGGCCTGCTATGCAGGCGCCCTCCTCGCCGAACGGCCAGCCGAACATATCCAGGCCTGCTCCCTCTTTGGCCGCCACCTCGGCATCGCCTATCAAATCTACGATGATCTGGTCGACCTGCTGCAAGAAGACTCCAAGGCAGGCAAAACACTCGGGACGGATGCAGCCAGCGGCAAACTAACCCTCCCAATGCTCCTCGAGCGCGATCGCTCCGGACCTGGCGTGCTCGCGAAACTCCGCCAAGGCGGCGACGCCCGCACGTTGATTTCCGCAGAAACCTGGCGCGAAAGTTTCCGGCGACTCGACGCGGAAATCGCCGCCTCCGAACAAGCCTTAGCCCCCATCGAAGGCACGCCTTCGCCCTTCTTCCTCCTCCGGCTCACTGCCTTCCTGCGCGAGGCCGCTGCCCGGCTCACCCCTCGGTCATGAAGATTTTTAGAACTACCCGCTCCGAACGTCTGGCCGCGGCCCTCCTGCTTACCGTCCTCGGAGTCGCCGCCAGCCTACTCTTCGCCTGGCGTTCTCTGTACTGATTAGGGCAGGTAACGCTTGGCCTCGAAGCCGCGCGCCGTCAGGGCCGCTCGCAGGTCGTCGACGCTGACCTTGTCGCCGACCTTCACGCCGAAACGACTGAACCAGCCAGCGCTCATCTCAACGGTGAAGCGTACTTCCCTGGAAGAAGACGCCGTCGTGTCCGTGTCCCCCGCCGTCATGGTCTTGATTTCGAGAATCTTTCCGTCGCGACTCACAAAGGCAATATCGAGGTCCAAGGGCACATCCTTCATCCAGAAGCGCATCTGCTGTTCCGCGTCATACATGAAAGCCATGCCTTCGGCCTCGGGCAGACTCTTGGTGCCCATGAGGCCGCGGGCCTTCTCCAACTCCGTGGCTGCGATACGTAGCTTCGTCACCACCATGCCCATTCGCACATTCACCAGCGCATCGATACCCAGCTCGCCCACCGAGCCGGCGGGGGGCTTAGTCTGATTATCGCAACCGATAATGGCCAAAGTGAGGAGCAAGAAGCAGAGCCGAAACATGCAGGCGAGTGTTCCTACGATTGCCTCGGTGGCAAGATTCGCTTGCGTTGTTGAGATGGAACGCGACCCCCAAGCCCACTGGCTCGAGACCGAAACCGCGCTCTACTACGCCCGGGCCGCCGTCCGCATCGGGCTCTGGGCTTCGGAGAAATCTCTGATCACGAAGTATTTTCACCCCACCGACCGCCTGCTGGAACTGGGCTGCGGCGGCGGACGCGTCGCCCTCGGTTTGCTACAGGCTGGTTACCCCCAGGTCGTCGCCACGGACTTCTCGCCGATCATGGTCAGCTTGGCCCGGGCCGTGCTCGCCGATCACCATCCCGCATGGGAACGGTGCGTGGAGCAACAGGATGCCACGGCGCTCACCTACCCCGCCGCAGATTTCGCCGGAGCCATCTTCGCTTTCAATGGCCTGATGTGCCTGCCCAGTCGGGCGCACCGCCTTGCCGCGCTTCGCTCGATTCACCGAGTTCTCAAACCCGGCGGCATCCTCATTTTCACCGCCAGTGACCGAGAAAAAGGTGCCAACGCCGCCTACCGGGCGAAGGAAGCAGCGTCGGATGATGAAATACCGGGCGACCGCTGGCACGAGAGCGATACGTCACCGGTCTTCATGCACAGCAGTACCGAAGCAGAAACCCGTAGCGAGCTTTCCGAAACCGGCTTCTCGACGATGGAATGTCCCTTGAGCACCGAAGTCGCCCAGGATGGGCCCGCCGTGGAAGCCTTCGCGGGCGAGACCCGCTTCTACATCGCCACAAAGTCTTGAAGGAACTGCCGGGCACGGGTCTTGTCGAACTCCCCCATGGCCACCCTTCGTTCTATTTTATCCCTGCTCCTGCTTGCAGGTTCAGCCTCCGCGCTCGATTTGCATGTGGCCCCCACGGGGAATGACGCCTGGTCCGGACGGCTCGTCACCCCGAATGCCGACCACACCGATGGCCCGCTGGCCACACTCAATGGGGCCCGCCTCGCGGTACGCAAATTGCCCCGCCCCCTGGCGGATCCGGTCCACGTCATCTTCGCGGCCGGCACCTATCGCCTCACCGAAGCCGTCGCCTTTACGGCCGCCGATTCGGGCGAGGCGGGCAAACCCATCACCTACGAAGCGGCCCCAGAGGCCGTCGTACTCATTTCCGGCGCCGCGCCGCTGCCAAACTTTGTTCCCGATAAATACGGCAAGTGGACCCTGCAGACCCCCACGGGTACCGAGACCTTCGAGCAACTCTGGGTGGGCGATCGCCGGGCGATTCGCGCCCGCTCCAAAAACCCCGGCACCCATTTCATCCGGAGCGTCGAC
>CAISXT010000177.1 GCA_903889525.1 uncultured Opitutia bacterium
CCGGTGCTCGGGCGGCTCGATGAGCGGGCCTTGCTTGGCGTCTCGACCCTCTTGACCTCGTTCAACGATAATGCCGCGGTGACCTACTTGGCATCGCAGGTGGCGGCGCTGGCTCAGCCTCAGGCGGAAGGGTTGCGACATGCCGTCATGGCCGGGGCCTTGGCGGGCGGTGGATTGACCGTGATCGCCAACGCCCCCAACCCCGCCGGGCAGTCGATTTTGGCCCCATGGTTCGAAGGGGGTGTTTCTCCCTGGAGATTGGCCCTCTGGGCTCTGTTTCCGACTGCCGTGGCCTTGGGGTGCTTTCTTGGGCTGAGGTGAGGGTGGCATGGGAGGGGAAAATAGCCCTTTTTGACTGTTCAACCTGCGCAGGTCGGGGGTAAGATGTCTGCCCCGTCTTCTACCCGATTTTCCTATGTCCTCCCGTCGTCGTCCTGGCTTCACCTTAATCGAACTCCTCACCGTCATTGCCATTATCGGCATTCTGGCGGCGGTGCTCTTCCCGGCGGTCGGGGGTATTCGTAAGAAGGCCAAGCTGGCGACGGCCCAGTCGACTTTTTCGCAGTGGGCCAATGGCGTCACGCGTTACAAGCAGGTTTACGGTTATTACCCCAATATCGGTTCCAAGTATAATACGGCTGCGGATTCCATCCATTCGTTGGAACTCGGGCCCGGGGTGAATTTCATCAAATCCTTGTCGGCCAAGGATTCCATTGGCGCCATTCTTTCGGGCGGGATCAACGGCGATCGCGCCAAGTTCAATCGGAATGCCGAAGAGTTCTGCTCGTTTGCGGGCGATGATTTCGAAGACCCAGGTTTTTCCGGTAACCCGCTCACCGCGACGAGCCTACTCGCCGATCGCTTTGGTAACCATAACATCCGGGTCATTTTTGACACCGATAGTTCGAACAATATTAAGGGTGTGGTGGCTCCGGGGGGTGTCTGGCCTGATGATATTGCCGCGATCGGTGCCACCAACGGTTTGCCTGCTCACGTGATTATTTATACGACCATCGCCGGGGATGACTTCGGTTCGGCCAACGGTCTGACCGCTCCCGACCTCGCCGACGTTATCGCCATTCAGTAATGAACTTCAGTGCCCAGAGCCGGCGGTCTCGCCGGGGTTTTACCATCATCGAGCTATTGCTCGTGATCATGATCATCCTCTTAATTTCTGGGATGTTTCTGGGGTTGCGCGTCGGGGATGGCGGCGGGCTGCCCGCGGCCCAGCGGATGATGGGTTCGACGATTCGTTCGGTGCGGGCCATGGCACTGATGAATCGCGGGACAAACGTCACCGGTATCTCCTATAATTCGCGTTACCGACTTTTGATTCTCAACGACCCGACGGATCCGGTGAATCACCTCCGCCAGTTCTGCATCGCCGTGGGCGGCGTCACCGCGGCGGACGCCGCGCCTACCGATCCGACGACGATTACGGCAACGAACGATAATCGCTATAAGTGGTTCTCTCCGGAAGGGACGTCATCTCTGCCGGATGGAGTTTACTTCATTCCTCCGAAGACTGACCTAACGACTACGATCAATCCGCCCGCTGGGGCTACGATGGCGGCAGGGACCCGTCGCAGCATCATCGGGCCCATTGCCGACGGGCTTGGTAATGCGCTCGATGCCGCTGGCGCGAGTCCGCCCACCATGAAGTTCGCCCCACTCAATCAGCCGACTTCGCTGCCCGGGATGAGTGGGCTGGGGGCCAAGAACTGGTACTATATTGAAATTCAATCGAGCGGCGCCTCTAACCATCTAGGTCGCGTCATGGTCGTGCTGGCGAAGGGAAATATGATTCCGGATGGCGTCAGCAGCTCGGCACTTAATCTCATCTCGGAAAGTCAATTCGCCGCCTTGGCGCTTCGCCCCAACGGCGACATCTCCTACACGACTGACCCGAACGAGATGGATACCACTCTTTTGACCAAGTAATGAAATCACTTCCTTATCCCGCACCCGTCCGCCGGGGCTTCTCCTTGGTCGAGGTGACACTCGCCATCGGTATTTTGGGCATCTCGATCCTGTCGTTGGTCGGCATCCTGGGTTCCACCTTTCAGCAGGTGGACGACATCATGCAGACCAACCGGGCACTGGCCGGCGTCACCCGCCTCATCGGCGCCTTGGATAATCCTCGCTCCATTGTTTACCTGACCTCCGCGGCTGATTCAACGGTGGCGAACGCTCCGACCAACTACCTGACCCGCGGGATTCCTACGCTGGACCCGGACTCCGCGAACCCGGCTTCCAATTTCGATATCGCCTACCGCTTGCTTGCTGGCGCGAAGGATAATAGCTCGGCCAATGCGGTCTGGCTTTATGTCTACGAGCGCAAGGTCGTCGTCGCGAGTGCGGATGCCCAGGTCTCCGGGACGAACATCCAGTATAATATCGCTTCAAATCCCTCGGTGATGGAGGTGGCCAGTTGCAAGGGTAACAATGATAACCTGAGCCTGCAAACGACGGCTTTCCGTAATGTGGTCGGCACGCCGATGCGGGTGCGCCTTTCGCTTTCGAAACTCTTGGTCGGCCAACGCTTCAAGCTCGATGCCGGTACCGCCGGCGCCACCGGCGAGCCCACCACGACGGACAAATGGGCAGTGGGCTCGACATTGCCGGTCGACCCTCGCCAGTATGCTCTGGCTTACCTGCCGGTCGTGGCGGAATTCTTCCCGCATGATTATGCGGATTCCACCATCTTCAAGTCCCGCGAAGAAGCCCCCGTCCTAGTCCAGAATATCATCATCAGCCGATGAATACCTCATCCCCTAAGCGTCTTACTCGCCGCGGCTTCACGCTACTCGAAGTCATGGTCGCGACGTCGATCATGGTGATTATCATCTTGGCCGTGGTGACCATCGCCTCGGACAGCTTTAAGGCCTACGACCGCGCGGTCTCCGACCTCACAACTCAGTCCGAAGCGCGCGGGGTCTTGGATGCCTTGGAGAATGACCTACAGACCGCGATCATTCGCCCCGACGGACATTGCTGGATGGAAATCATTATTCCTGGCGGCCCGGGTGCCCCGGCTAAGGCCCCAGGCGTCATCGGCAATATGCAGAGCATCGACCAGCCGATTCTGATGTTCTTCGCGGCTCCGCCTGACCGCCCGCGCTGGAGCCCGCAGGCGGCGACTCCGCGCCTGAGCCTCAAGGGCGATGTCTGTGCAGTCAGTTATCGTCTCGGGCAGCGTTCGCCTTTCGATATGCCCGGAGAATCCATCCAGCAGATCTACGGGGTGTACCGCACCATTGTCGACCCGGAGGGCACCTTCCAGGATGCCTTGCCGATTATCCTCGGTTCCTCGGCCGAGACGACGGAAGTCGCGAAAGCCCCGACCCCTTGGGATTATTGGTCCGGCCCCGCGCGCTGGATTTCCAATTACTCGGCCTCGGATACCACGGGCCAGAAACAACAGAAAATCCTGATCGATAAGAACCTCTCTACCACGCCCCCTTGCTGGACGCTGGATGACCAGAACTTCATTGGCTCGAATGTCGTGGCGATGAACCTCATCCTTTGGTGTTCGTCCTCGTTGCCCTCTAGTGTGACGACGGCTGGCCAGTTGAAGGACCCCATCATGCGCACGCCCCCGGCCTTGCGCCCCGTGATTCCTAGCTCGGGTGATACCTTCAAGTTCGGCTCCAAGTTGAATGGCGGATATTTCAGCGCCATCAGCACGGACACCACGGCGAGCGCCACGAGCGTGCCCCTTCGTTACGCCCCTGCGGGTACGCCGCCTTTGCCGGCCCCCATGCCGACGGCGATTCAGATGCACCCGTACGACCAATTTGGCGGTCGCCTGCGCGTGTTCGCCGATCGGATGTACCCCGACAACCTGATGACCGCACCGGTGGGCGTAGTCACCGTGGCTCCTTTGCCTTACCTACCTTACACACTCAAGGCGGTCGAGGTCTCCGTCACGGTGCTCACGCCGGAAGGCTCCAAGGAACTTCGCGCCCTCCAGCAACTGAGTTTTCCGCCGCCCGTGGCTCCCGGTACGATTATCAAGATTCCGGATGATCAAGCTTATCGCCGCATCGTGAATCAGCATGGCCGTAATTTCACCCGCTATATCCGCCTCTTGGCGAATGGCGGTTGAGCCTTCGTATACAGGCATAAAAATGGCCGCCGCTGGGCGCCCTTTTTTATGGGTGGCTTCGGCGGCTTACTCCGAGAAAACGCCCATCGCACGGAACTTGGCGTAACGCATGGCGATGAGCTTTTCGGGGGAGGCCTTGCTGAGCTCGGCGAGCGTGTCGCGCAGGGTCTTACGAATGGCGGAGCCCGTCGCCGCAGGGTCTTCCTGCGCGCCACCGAGAGGCTCTTTCACGACGCCGTCGACGACGCCGAGCTTGAGGAGATTCGGGGCATCGAGGCGCAGCGCTTCGGCGGCCTTGGGGGCATGGGCGCGGTCCTTAAAGAGAATGGCCGCGCAACCTTCGGGGGAGATGACGGAGTAATAGGCATTCTCCAGGATGTAGACCTTGTTGGAGACGGCGATGCCGAGCGCGCCGCCGGAGCCACCCTCGCCGATGACGAAGGTGATGATGGGAACGCCGAACTGGCTCATCTCGCGGAGATTCACGGCGATGGCTTCAGCCACGTGACGTTCTTCCGAGCCGATGCCCGGGAAGGCTCCTGGGGTATCGACGAGGGTGATGATGGGGAGGCCGAAGGTGGTGGCCATTTTCATCAGGCGAAGGGCCTTGCGGTAGCCTTCGGGGTTAGGGCAGCCAAAGTTGCGCCGCAGGTTTTCCTTGGTGTCGCGACCCTTTTGCTGACCAATCACCATGACCGGGCGACCTTCGAAGAAAGCCGTCCCGCCCACCATAGACTCGTCGTCCATGTACAAGCGATCGCCGTGCAGTTCCTGGAAGTCGTCAAAGAGCATCCCGATATAATCCAGGGAGTAGGGGCGGCGGGGGTGGCGAGCCAGTTGGACGCGCTGCCAAGGGTTCAGGTTGCCGTAGACCTCCCGGCGGGTCTGCTCCATCTTGATTTCGAGCGATTTGACCTCCTTGGAGACATCCATCCCGGCGTTCTCGGAAGAGGCGCGGAGGGAGTTAATCTTGTCCTCGAGCTCCCGGAGGGGCTTTTCAAACTCAAGGGTGAAGCGGGCCTTCGGAGCGGACATGGGCCCAAAGTTGAGGAATCGGGCAAGGAAGGGCAATGGAATTGGGGGCGGGGAAAGGGGTGAAAGTGGTAAAAGGTGAGATTATTAAGGGGTGGGGGTTGTCGATTCGGGTGGCAGGTGGCGGCCCCCAGGTGGCGGGTGGCTGGAGCGACTATCCCTACCCCCGCCCCCACCCCTACCCCTCCCCTTGAAAGGTTTCCCCTTTTCCTCGAACCTCCCTCTCTCCAGCCTGTCTGCACCCTAACAACACCCATGCGTCTCGCTCACCTGCTATCCCTTCTTGCCGCCACCGGCCTCCTCGTCGCTGAGGGCTATACCGACACCCCGCTCATCCCGGGTACGACTTGGCACGTCCATGACTCCGCCCGCCCGCAGCCTCCTCGCGCCGATGCCGCCAAGCTGAAGTGCAACGAAGCCGCCGCTCCGGCTGGAGCCGTCGTGCTGTTTGGCGGTAAGGATGTCGCGGCCGAATGGGAGCCCGACGGCAAGAACACCGCCCTCTGGTTGGTGAAGGACGGCACGATGATTGCCCGCAGTAACGGCATCCACACCAAGCGCTCCTTTGGCGATATCACTCTCCATGCCGAATGGCGCTCCGCTGAAGGCTAC
>CAISXT010000178.1 GCA_903889525.1 uncultured Opitutia bacterium
CCACGTGTCCCCTCGAAGGCTCCGCCTTCGCAGGGTGGGACGGCTGTCCTCAGCCGTCCGTTCGCGGAGAGGGCTACGCACCTCGTGAGAGATTCTATCCTCGATCTGGTCAACGGCGGGTTGAGGACAACCCGCCCTACCAATAGAGGCGAAGCACTTCTTACTTCCGAACGCGCGCTAAGATCCAGGCTTCGAGTTCCGGTTCGGCGTACGCTTTCTCCCAAGAGTTGTGGCCCACGCCGGGATAGACGGTAAATTTAACATCGGCGCCGTTCTTCTTGGCGGCTTCGGCGGCGGCCTGACCGCGTTCAAATGGCACGGCCTTGTCCTTGTCGCCGTGGAACGCCCAGATCGGCATGCCTTTCAGCGTGACGGTCTTTGCGGGGTCAATGCCGCCGCACACGGGAATCACACCGGCGAAACGCTCGGGGTGTTCGCAAGACCAGGCCCAGCTACCGTAGCCGCCGAGGCTGAGCCCCGTGACCACGACCCGTTTCTCGTCGACGTGGTAGCGCTTGAGCAGATCGGTCAGGAGGGCCTCGAGGACCTGCACGTTCCAGTTCGCTTTGGCCGGGCACTGCGGCGCAATCATGATGTACGGCGTGTCGCCCCGGCGATCGAGTTCGAAGGGCAGTCCGTTCTTGCGGACGAGGTTGAGTTGATCTCCGCGCTCGCCTGAGCCGTGCATGAAAATCACGAGTGGCCACTTCTTGGCGGTATCCTTCTCGTAGGACGCGGGCACGTAAGCCAGGTAGTCCAAGGCGTAGGGCAGGCCCGTCTGTTCAAAGTGCTTAGCCAGTGGCTTCGCTTTAACGTCGGGCGAGAGCGTGAACTCGGCGGCGGCAAGGTTAAGGCAGAGGAGCGAGGCGAGGAGGGCGAGGCGCATGAACGAGAAATGGAGGACCCGCGGGCCGGAGGCAAGCGGAGGACGGCGTTGAGGACTGGATAGAGGGCTGAATTGAGGACTACGTTGAGGTCTGAGTAGAGATAGGTCCGAAAAATGAAGGCCTTCGACTGTCATCATCCATTCAGCCCTGGACTCCGTCATCTGCCATCAGCCATCGATTCTGCCATTCAACCCTCTATCCAGTCCTCGACTCCGTCATCTGCCATCAGCCATCGACTCTGCCATGAGCCCTCGACTCACTCCCCCTCGGCCGTCATCAACTGGGCGTGCAACTGAAACAGCGCGTGCACGCTGTCGGCGTAGAAGACGGAAAGGCGTTTGATGAGGTTATCGTCATGCCATGAAACCACCCCGGCCTTGAAGGTCAGGCGGGCCTCGCCCAGGCCCTCGGGCTTGCGTTGCGAAAGCTCTTGGGAGAAGTGGAGGGCGGCGGGTGACTTCTTGGCGTAGCGCTTCTGGTCCGAGAGAAAAGCGGCGATGGCTCCGAACTCAGATTGCCCGTCGAGCGTGAGGTAGACGGTGGCTTCGCCGGCGACGTCGCCTTCGCGCGGCTGGTAGAAAGCGCGGATGAGGGCGGTGGATCCTTTCAGCACGACGCGCGCGTTGAAGTCGTCCCGCGCGGTGAGGCGATAGGCCGGTTCGGTCTTCTTGAGGTGTTCGGCGACGGCCTTCCACAGGGCGGGTCTCATAGGTTTACTTTTGCTGAAGTCGGGCCAGAGGCAAGCGGACCGAACGTCAGATTGGCCTGACTTATTGACAGGCACAAAAAAGGGCGTGCCTAACGGCACGCCCTTTGTGGGGAGGATTTCCGAAGAATTACTTCTTCTTGCCGGCGGTTTCGCCCAGCGGGTGTTCCTTGAGGATTTCCTCGACCGTAAACATCTGGTTGTTCTTACCAGCGATAGAGGCGCGGACTTTCTTCACTTCGGCAGTCTGGACGGGCGGCAGGTTGTTGCCGAACGACTGGCGGACGTAGGTGAGCACCGCCGCGACTTCCTCATCCTTGAGGAGCTGGCCGAGGCCGGTCATCACGGGCTGTCCGCTGGCGATGTCGCCGTATTCCTTGCCGTTGTGGCTCATCTTTCCGTAGAGGCCGTTGAGGACCATCTTGATGCTGCGATCAGGGCTGCCTTCGAGCCAGGCGCTGGCGGGGTAGCCGGTTTCGCGAGCGAGGGCCGGGTAGGCGCCACGGGTGGGCTTACCCTTCTCGGCCGGCATGTCGGCACCCTTGCCGTCAGGCTGGTGGCAGGTGACGCAATGGGCTTCGCGGAAGTAGACTTCCTTGCCGAGGTTGTAGAGCTTCTTCTCCGCGTCGGTGAGCTTCTTGTTGGTCGGGCCGTAGGAAGTTTCTTTCGGATCGGCGACCTGCTTCATGTCGAAACCTTTACCCTCAGGAAGGGAAGAGAGCTGCTTCATGGTCTCGCGCAGACAGTAGGAGATATACTGGTCCTTGTTGCCCTTGAGGGTGATGGCCGCGGTGATGGCGCGGGTGGTGTCGGCACCATTGAAGAAGCTCAGCGCCCGGACGGCTTCGAGCTGGACGCGCGGGTGCGGGTCCTTGATCGCGGCTTCGATGTAGCTGATCGCATCGGGGATGCGGTCCTTCTGGTAGCAGATGACACGCACGGCCTGGGCACGAGCCTGGTGGGCGGGCGAGGCGAGGACGGTCTTGATGAGGTCAAGGTTGACCGCGTTGTGCCACTGGTGAACCCAGAGGCCTTCGAGGATGTGGTGAGCGTCTTCGACCTTCTTCGGGTCGAACTGCTTCAGCCACTTCTGGGTGGCGGCGATGACCTGGGCGGAGTCGTGCTTGTGCAGCTCGACCTTGGCGCGCTGGCGGACGTTGTCTTCGTGCTCGGTGAGGAGTGCGAGGAGGTTCTCGATGGATTCGCCATCGATCTGCTTCGGCGTCAGCAACGGACGGCCTGGGAAGGTGATGCGGTACAAGCGGCCGTGCTGGTGGTCGCGATTCGGGTCCCGCAGGTGGTGCTGGAGGTGACCGATGAGCATCTGGGACCAGTCCATGACGTAGAGCGAACCATCGGGAGCGACGGCGACGCCAGACGGACGGAAGTTCGGGGTCTTGGTGAGGTCTGTGCTGATCAGGTTAGGCTCGATGGTCTCACCTTTGATGCCGGCGCCTTCTTCGGTGATCTTCGCACGGAAGATTCCCTGGATGGAAATCACGTTCGTGTTGAGGAACGTGCCCTGCCAGTCGTCAGGGAAGTGACGGCTGCTGAGGATGGCGGTGCCGGGGCAAGGGCGGGAAGGGCGCTTCCAGAACTGCGGGAAGCCGCCGTGCGAGCCAGAGTCAAGGTAGCCAGAGAAGCCTGGGCCGAAGTAATTCGAGTTACCGGTGGCGTCCGTGATGATGTCGTTGCCCCAGTAGTCGAAGACGCGACCGTGCGGGTTGGCGAAGCCGTAAGGGACGTGGCGGTAGAACTTGCTGGTCTGGGGTTCGAAACGGTAGATGGCGCCGTTGGTGTTGCGGATCGGCCCGTTGAAGGTCTCGACCTGCGTGCGGTGGAAGACGCCGTCGGAGAAGTACATCGCACCTCCTGGTTCATAGCAGATGGAGTTCGTCTCGTGGTGCGAGTCAGCGGCATCCATGCCAGTGAGCAGGCGCTCGCGGGTATCGGCTTTCTCCATTTTGCCCGAGGAATCGCGGACGAACCAGATGTCCGGAGACTGGATGAGGATCACGCCGTCTTTGTAGAACTGGAAGCCGGTCGGGCAGTTGAGGCCGTCGAGGAAGACGTGCGACTTAGCGACCTTGCCGGTCTTGGGGTCGAGGTCGAGGACGAGGAGCTTATCGAAGTCCTTCGTGGTCGGAGAGGTTTCCGGGTAGTTCGGCCAGGCGGCGATCCAGAGGCGTCCCTTAGCGTCGAAGTTCATCTGCACTGGATTAATCAGCGCCGGGATGGTGGTTTCGTCGGCGATGAACTCGATCTTGCAACCTTCCGGCACCATCAGGTGGTCGGTCTGCACAGAGCCGCCCGCATACGGGACGGGCTCCTTACGGTTGGGGGGCACGGCCACTGGCTCGAGCAGGTTCTCATGCTTCACTTCAGTGGCTTTGCCCTGAGCGGAGGCCCAGATACCCTTGTCGTGATTGGCCGTCTTGATATCGCGGTTAGCGAGTTCGCGGCCGAGCACGGTGGCGTTGTCGACGCCTTCATATTTAATGCGGGAGCGCTGACCGTAGATGTTGAACTGGTCCACCGTGCGGTAGCGGTGGTGCCACTGGGTATTCTTCTCGAGCACGTTGGCGAGCACGGTGGCGTTGATGGCCGGAGCAGCCTTGCCGAAGACGGCCTGGAACTGCACGGGAGCGAGGGCGGCGTCACCGGCGGCGGTGAGGTGGATGCCGTTGATCGTGAGCGGCTGGGCGGCGTTGGCGAATAGCTGCTTCGAAGAAGCAAAGAGGTCCACGAACTGGACGCCGTTAGCCTTGGCGACTTCAGCCATGGCAGCGGTATAGAGGCCGAGGTTCTTATTATTATTGGCGACGATGTTGGCGTCGAAGTTCGCCGACTTGAGGTCTTCGTGCGCGAGGGGGGAGAAGAGCACCACGCGGGGCTTGCCCTTGCCGAAATCGGCGGCGAGCGTGACTTTCAGGAATTTATCGAGGGCGACCTTGAAGTCCGGCAGGCCGGCTTCGCCTTTGAAGGATTCATTGAAGCCCCAGTAAGCGAACACCACGTTGGCGTGGAAGTGGGTGCCGGCGTGGTAGGTGACGCTGGTCTTGCCGACCATCTCGGTCTTGTCACCAGGCGCCATGTTGAGGAAGTAGTCGAGGGTCGGGACTTCGTCCGAGCGGTGAGGCTTGAGGGCGGTCTTGTCGCCGGCGAGGCCGAGGCTCGCGTAGACTTCGTCACCAGAGAAGCCGAAATTGCGGATCACGAGCTGCTGCTCGGGGAAGCTCTGGTGGATCAGGGCCTCGAAGTTGCCGTGGTGTTGTTGACGGTCGGCAAGACCGCTGCCGATGACGGCGATGTTATCGCCATTCTCCAGCTTAAGGGTTTGGGCGGAGGCCGACGCGACGGTAGTCAGGGTCAGCAGGAGGGTGAGCAGCTTGCGCATGGTTCGGTGGTTTGGTAAAAGGGGGGAGGCCATGCAAAGGCATGGTCTAGACGGGGAGAGGCAAAACCTGTCGCTCTTTCAACACCCTGCCAAGGGGAATGTTCCTCGGGCGGCTGGCTTTTGACCTTCAAATACGGTCAAATGCGGCCGCCAGGGGTAGGGGTGTAGGTAGGGGTGTAGGTAGGGACGGCTGTCCTCAGCCGTCCGTTCGCGGAGAGAGCTACGCACCTCGTGAGAGATCCTATCCTCGCTCGGGTCAACGGCGGGTTGGGGACAACCCGCCCTACCCAAGGCATCGAGAAGGCAGAGCACGCCCTACCTTGATTGCCTCCCTCTGGCCCTCGTGTCCTC
>CAISXT010000179.1 GCA_903889525.1 uncultured Opitutia bacterium
ATCATGTGGCCGCCGGTTTCGGTCTGCCACCACGTGTCGACGATCGGGCAGCGCTCGGCGCCGATGTTGCGATGATACCAAAGCCAAGCTTCTGGGTTGATCGGTTCGCCGACGGAGCCGAGGAGGCGGAGCGAGGAGAGGTCATGCTTCTTCACCCATTCATCGCCCCACTTCATGAAAGCGCGGATGGCGGTCGGGGCCGTGTAGAAGACCGAGACCTTGTGGTCTTGGACGATTTTCCAGAAGCGACCGAAGTCAGGAGCGTCTGGGGCGCCTTCGTACATGAGCACCGAAGCGCCGTTCAGGAGTGGGCCGTAGACCACGTAAGTGTGGCCCGTGACCCAGCCCACATCGGCCGTGCACCAGAAGAGGTCGTCGGCGCGGAGGTCGAAGACATATTTATTGGTCGCATAGGCGTGGACCATGTAGCCGCCGACGCTGTGCATGATGCCCTTGGGCTTGCCGGTGGAACCGGAAGTGTAGAGCAGGAAGAGCATTTCATTGGCCTCCTGTTGGACGGCCTCGCATTGATCGGAGACCTTGGCGGCGGCCTCGTGGTACCAGACATCGCGGCCGGGCTGCATGACGCAACCGGCGTCTGGCTTGCCTGGGTGGCGTTGGAGTACGAGCACGTGGGCGCACGTCGCACAATCTTTCACGCCTTCATCGACCGTCTGCTTGAGTGGGAGGAATTTACCGCGGCGGTAGCCGCCATCCATCGTGATGACCGCTTTCGATTTCGCGTCGTTGACGCGATCCCGGATGGATTCGGCGGAGAAACCGCCGAAGACCACGGAGTGGACGATACCGAGGCGGGCGCAGGCGAGGACGGCCATCGCGAGTTCGGGCACCATCGGCATGTAAATTGCGACCGTGTCGCCGCGTTGAAGTCCCATGCCCTTAAGGACATTGGAGAAGCGGCTGACTTCGGAAAGTAGTTCGCGGTAGGTGATGCGGCGGACTTCGGTGGCCTGGCCGTCGGTGGTGGGCTCACCTTCGTAGACGATGGCGACCTTGTCACCGAGGCCCTTGGCGACTTGGGCGTCGAGGCAGTTATAGGCCACGTTGGTCTTGCCGTCGACGAACCAGCGGAAGAAAGGCTTTTTGGATTCATCGAGGACTTTGGTCCACGGCTTGAACCAGGAGAGTTCCTTCGCTTCGTCGGCCCAGAAGCCATCAGGGTCTTGGATGGAGCGATGGTAGAGGGCATGGTAACCATCCATTCCTTTGACGCGGGCCTTGGCGACGAACTCGGCGCTCGGCGGGAAAATCTGTTCGTTGGAGCCGAAGCCTTCGGCGCTCGCCTGTTTGACGTCGGCGATCTCTTCGTTGGATTCGGAGGAGTTGGGGGTATGGGCCATGGGGGGTCGTTTGGAGCGAAGGATAAGGTAGATGGAAAAGGCCACCAGCACCGCGAGGACAAGCACCAGCCAGGGGTGATCCAGGATGCTGGGGTTGACCACTTTGGTCATGGAGGAAAGGGGCATGGGTCAGTCGGGCGTTAATATGAACCCCGTGGTCACCCGGAGGGCAACCAAAACGCGGAGCTGTGAGTATTTTGACCCCTGGCCCGCGGGTTTGTTGCCTAAAGTTCAGCGACCAACTCGGCGAAACTGTCGACCACGCGGACGCCTTGCCCCGTGAGTCGATCGCGGTGCTGATGCCCGTGGGCAACGAGGACGCAATCGACCCCCATGGCGGCCGCGGCTTCGGCGTCGTGAGCGGTATCGCCGATATAAATAACTTCGGCGGGTCGGCGGGCGAGATCGGTCAAGTGGTGGCGGGCGCGTTCCTCTTTGCTCCCCGCGTGGATGTCGCTCCCGCCGCAGGTCTTGATGAAGTGGCGGTCCAGTCCGTACTGCGTGAGCGTCGCCGTGAGGAGGTTGAGCTCGTAAGCGGAAAGAACGGAATGCGTGAGCCCGGCAGCGGTGAGTCCGGAGAGGAGTGTCTCGGCGTGGGGGTGGAGTTGGCACTCGTGCTTACGGGCTTCGTAGGCGGCCATGAAGCGGACGGACATCGCGCGAAAGGAAGCCTCGTCGGGCGTGAAGCCGATGGCCTGATAGACTTTGATCACCGGGAACTGGAAAATCTGACGATAGCGACCCGGGTCGACCCGTGGGTGGCCGTCTTCATGCAGAAGCAGGTTCAGTGACTCGCAGCAGAGCCACGTATCATCGAGGAGCGTGCCATTCCAATCCCAGACGGCGTGGCGGTAGTCGGTGAGCTTCTTACGCATGGGCGGGCACCAGGGAGAAAGCCTCGATGGCGACTCCTTGGCAACAGTGGGCCATGTCAGGGGCGCGGCCGCCGACGTCAAAGCCATCCCAGTGGAGCGGCAGGTCGCTCCAGTCGGTGGAGATGGCCTGACTCAGTTCGTAGGGGGAGTGATGGACTTGGCCACGCACCAGACGGCCAGCCTGGTGGGAGAAGAAGCTGTAGCGTTCGGCCAGATGGAATTCGAGTGACCCTGGCGTGGTGGCCTGAGGTGCCGAGGTGGCCGACCAAGCGTAGCGGGCCGTCTCCGCTTCACCGCGACGGCGGCAGGACTGTGCGAGGCCCGGGCCGAAGGACATGGCCGCGTGTTCGTAGGGGAGTCCGAAGAACGCGCGGGCGATCGCCACCGCGGGGGCGCGGTCACAGTCGAGCGAGAAGAACCAGACGCCCGGTTCGCCGGCGGTGTCGCGTACGTAGGTGCGCACGTTGAGTTCGTTGAAAGATGAGAGCCAGGGCAGGGCGGGGAGGAAGGCTGGGCGCACCGCGTTCATGCGAAAGCCGACGACGCCGAGGTGGGCTTTACCGGCGAACGTATCGACGGTGAGCCCGGCGGGGAGGCGAGCCTGGAGGGCGGCCACGTCATATTCCCAGTGCAGGAAAAAAAGGTCGTCCCAGTGTTGCCGCATGACCGCACGACGCCCTGGCCGGACGCGGGCCCGCAGGAGTCTCTCGATGGCGCCATGCACGGCGCCATTGTCCCCGGGCCGGGCGAGCGGTCAAGCGGGGCGCCCTTATTTTGTCTTATTGAACGGAGGCAGCGAGAGGTCGAGCTGGTAGAGTACCTGATTATAATCCCAGCGCGGGGTCGGCTGCTTATTGCCGGAGAACGTGACCGTGTACGTGCCCTCGAAGTGAATGATCGGTGAATCGTCGCGGAAGAACTCCGGGTGCAGGACGGGATTATAGAACGTGTAGTCGTCGTGCGAGAGCACCTTGCGCGCGTTGATCCACGGGCCCGTGGGGGCGTCGGCTTCGGCGAGCCAAATTTCGCCGAGGAAGGAGGGCTTACCGCCTTTTTGGGTGAAGAGGGCGAGCCACTTGCGGCACCACGGGTGCCAAGCGATGTGACCGCCGTGGGGCTTGATGCTTTCGCCCTCGGCCGTCACCGTGACGGGGTCCGGCGTGAGGGTTCGCCAGGTTTCGGGATTTTTCCAGCCCTCGTAGGTCGCTGGCGTGCGGAGCGTCGGGAACGGATTGCAAAACAGAATCCAGCGGCGGCCGGCGCGATCGGTCCACGGGACCGCATGCCCATCTGGCATCACGGGGGCTTTAGTTTGGTCAACACCTTCAGTCCAGACCGTGGACAGCGGATGGAAGAGTTCCTCGTGCGGATCCCATTCGGCGAGGTCCCAGCGGTAGGCGTGCATTTCACCTTTCACCTTCACCGCTGAACAGACCGTGTGCAGTGCGCCCTTGGCGTCAGGCAGCGTGACGAGGCCCCAGATCCAGGTCGGCCCTGCGCCGGGAATGTCGGCGACGCCGCGCGGGCGCTCCTCATCCTGGGCGGCTGGGCGGCTCGTAAAATATTTATAAGGCGGACGCAGCGGCGGCTGGGTTGGTGGGGAAAACTTTTCCGTCGTGGCGCCCGACACGTTAAAAATCCCGAGCGGGTAGTGCGGCAGATTGGTGTCACCCCAGAACCAAAGCAGTTTGCCGCCGACGGCCGTCGTGACGACGCTATCGGAGCCGAGGACGCCGCTTTCTTTCCAGTCGAGTTGTTCGCCGACCTTTTGGCTTTCGGCGAAGAGCCCCGCTCCGGTGAGGCGACCCAGACGGCGGGCGAGGATGGTGCGGGTGACCTCGACCTTGAGTCGTTTGCCGGGGGCGGGCTTGAGGCGTACGCCGCGGTAGCCGAAGCCGTCGGCCTTCACGCCATAACCTTGGCCAATGACTTCCAGCCAGATTTCGCGGCCCATCAGCTCGGGCAGGTCTAGGGCGATGACGCCGGCATTATCGGAGACAAAGCGGACGCCGTGTTGGGTGCGGAGTTCGACGCCGGGTACGACCCAATCGGTGCCTTGCTCGACGATCTCGATGCGACAGGGCTCCGCCGCCGTCAGCTGGCTAAGTAGGCTGCACAGGCCAAGGAGCCAAGGGAAGGGCCGCATGGCCGCAGTGTCGGCAATATCGGGCCTGGTTCAAGCGTGCACGGGGCTTTTCGCTTGGAGCGGGGGCGGGGGCGGCTTACCTCTCAAGCATGCTCCCGGAAGCGCGCCAGACCGAACTCAAGGCCTTCGCCGAATCCCTCGCCGACCTCGCCCGCGGCGTTCTGATCGCCGCGCATGGTCGTCGCGAGACCGAGGTGGAGTATAAGACGGATGGCACGCCCGTGACGGTTGCGGACAAGGAAGCTGAGCGGCTGATGCGGGCGGCGATTAAGAAAGCCTATCCTTCTCACGGCATCCTGGGCGAAGAATTTGGGCCGGAGAACGTCGACGCTGAGTTCTGCTGGGTGCTCGATCCGATTGATGGCACCAAATCCTTCCTCTCGCGCGTTCCGCTTTACGTCACACTCATCGGCCTGCGCTACGAAGGGCAGCCCCTGCTCGGCGTGATTGATCAGCCGATTCTTGGTGAGCGGATGATTGGTGATAATCGCACCACCACTTTGAATGGTCGGGCGGTACGCGTCGCCGAAGTCGCCCTCAAGGAGGCCGTCGTTGTTTCCACCGATCTCGATAATATCCGCCGTCTCCACCGCGAGGTCCGCTGGAATCGCCTCGCCGACAGCGTCGCCCATGTGCGCACCTGGGGCGACGGCTATGGTCACCTCCTCGTGGCGGCCGGCCGCGCGCACGTCATGGCGGACCCCATCATGAACCCTTGGGACTTGGTGCCCGTGTTGCCCATTTTACGCGGTGCGGGGGCGACCGTCACTTCGTGGAGCGGAGGCGACCCCCTCAAGGCAGGTAATATCATCGCCGCAGCGCCGAAGCTGCACGCGGAAGTGATGCGGACCTTGCGCGACTGAGGTCCGTTAAAGGCGGAGTTTCAGCGAGCGACCATGGGCGTCGAGACGCTCCATGCGGGCGAACGCATCGACTACCGCGGCGGCCTTCTTGAGTGAAGCCGGGTCATACTGCACCAGGCTCGTGCGGCGAAGAAAGTCGGCCACGCGCAGGCCGCTGAAGAAGCGCCCCGTGCCGCCCGTGGGCAGCGTGTGGCTGGGGCCGGCCGTGAAGTCGCCGAGCACCGTGGGGGTGTGCGGGCCGAGCAGAATGGCACCGGCCGTCGTGACGGCGGCAGAGAGTTTCTTTAGTTTCGCCTTGGCCACCATCAGTTCGAGGTGTTCGGGGGCGACGAGGTTAGCGACTTCGGCGGCATCTTCGATTTTCGGAACGAGCACCACGCAGACCTTCGAGTCGAGGGCCTTGCGGATTTTCTCACCGTGCGTGAGGGAGTTGGACTGCGTGCGGGCGGAGGCGAGGCACTTATCGGCGAACGCTTCGTTATCCGTGACGAGGTAGAGTTTTTCTTTACCGCTACCGTGTTCGGCTTGGGCGCAGAGGTCGGCCGCGACCCACTCCGGCTTCGCGGTGCGGTCGGCGATGATCATCACTTCGCTGGGGCCGGGGAGGAGATCGACGCCGACGAGGCCGAAGAGCTGGCGCTTGGCCTCGGTCACGAAGGCATTGCCTGGGCCGAAAACCTTGTCTACCGCGCAGATGCTGTCAGTGCCGAGGGCCATCGCGGCGATGGCTTGAACGCCGCCAACGGCGTAGACTTCGCGCACGCCGCAGAGGTAGAGCGCGGCAAGGATATCCGGATTGATTTTGCCATCTGGCTGGGGCGGCGTGCAGGCACAAATCTCCGGCACGCCGGCGACCTTGGCGGGGAGCGCCGTCATTAGCACCGTGGAGACGAGCGGCACTTGGCCGCCGGGAATATAGAGACCGCAGCGGCGAATGGCATGGTGACGTTCGCCGACCATGGCGCCGTGGGGATTCTTCGCCGTCCAGCCTTTAGGCAAGGTGCGGGCGTGGAAGTCCGTGACGCATTTGGCGGCTTCGTCGAAGGCTTTCTTTTTCGCTGGATCGAAACTGGCGGCGGCCTTCTCGAGGTCCTTGAGCGGCACGCGGATCTGGCGGACGTTGAGTTTCGCGTGATCGAACTTCGCGGTGTGGTGCAGGACGGCGATATCACCGCGGGCTTTCACGTCGGCGATGATGGCGGCGACGGCGGTGCGCACGTCGGGGGTGGCTTCACCCGTGCCCACGAAGGCTCGGAGTTTGGCGCAAAAATCCTTATCGCTGGAGCGAAGGGTGGTCATGGGCTCAGAAAGAGGGAAAATCGAAAATATGGTGGTCGATGGTCGGGTTGACCTCGATCTTATCGTAGGTCATCTCGCCGGTTTTACGGCCATCGATGAAGATGGTTTCCTTGGCGACGAAGGTCAGGCCGGCGACTTTGGTCGTGCCGGCGACGAGCTGGCGCTGCTTATGTCCGTCCGGGGTGTTTTGATCCGAAGCCACGAGGGCGAAGGACTCCGCGTCGAAGTACCGCGTGACGGCGAACCCGCTCCGGTAAGTGTAGGCAATGGCGTGGGTCTGGCGGCCGTTGATTTCGGCAACGCCGCGATAGGTTGCGCTGCCAGTGGTCGGGGTGGCGAAGAAGCCCAGGTCATCACTGGCCATGTCCTGCATCTTCTTGAACTCCTCATAGGACACCGCCTTGAGTTCCCGGCGGGCCAGGGCGTTATTCTTGCGGGTCAGCCAGCCTTCGAGCCGACCGGCGCAGACGGAGGATTCAGATTGGCGATCCTTGTCCTGGGTGCGGAGGAGCCGGAGTTGTGGGGTGGCGAGGGTCAGGGTGAAGTGGGCGGATTCCTTGTTCTCGAGGTTGGATGCCGTGAACTCCATCTGGACGCCGCGGAGATTGGTGAGGTCGGCGGGATGGGCGGCGACGGCGGCGCGGGCCTTGGCGATCACCTGGGCGGCGGTCATCCCGGGCGCCTCGGGAGCGGCGCTGACGACGCCCGAGGCGAGGAGCAGGAGGCAGAGCGAGAGGATTGGGCGAAACAAGACCATCGATGGGCTCATCGTGGGGCGAGGTGACGCATTGGCAAGCATCGGAAGGCGGCGGAAGCCGCGGCTGAGCTTACTTTCCGCGGGCGGCGGCGAGCAATCCCGGCACATCGCAGCGGCCTTCGTAGAGCGCTTTGCCCACGATGGCTCCGACGAGGTTCGGGTAGGCTTGGGACAGCTGCGCGAGACGTGCGACATCTTCCGTGCCAGCGACACCACCCGAAGCAATGACGCCGCAAGGGCAGGCCTTGAGGACTTCCTCGAGTGATTTCCAATTAGGACCCGTGAGCATCCCGTCGGTCGCGATATCGGTGTAGATCACCGTCGACACGCCAAGGTCACCGGCGGCTTGGGCGAACTCCGTGGCCTTGAGGGCGGTGACAGCCGTCCAGCCCTTGACGGCGACGAGGCCGTCTTTGGCATCGATGCCGACGGCGAGGCGCGGACCGTGGGCCTTAGCCATCTCATGAAGGAAAGCGGGATCCGTCGCAGCACGCGTGCCGATGACGATGCGGCTCGCGCCGGCAGCGTAGGCGGCTTCGGCAATGGCGCGGTCGCGCATGCCGCCACCGAACTGGATTTTCGGGCCGAGCGCGGCGATGCGCTTCAGGATCGGAAGATTGAGTGGGGCGCCGCCGAAGGCGCCGTCGAGATCGACGACGTGAATCCACTCGGCGCCAGCTTGGGCGAACTGAATGGCCGGCTCGACCGGGTCCTTATAATAATCGGTGCGCGCGTCGTCGCGCCCTTGGCTGAGGCGGACGCAGGTGCCGCCGCGGATATCGATGGCCGGATAGACGATCATGGAAATCAGGCAGCCTTCTTTTTCGGGGCGGACACCGTCACCGGCTTGTCGCCGCGAATGGCCTCGGCCGTGACCGTGAACTTCGAGCCCGGAACGGCTTCGGGGAGGGCGTACATCGTCTCGAGGAGGACGCCTTCGAGGACGGAGCGGAGGCCGCGCGCGCCGGTGCCGAGGGCGAGCGCCTTATCGGCGGCGGCCTCGAGGGATTCGCGGTTGAACTCCAGGGTCATGCCCGAGAGGGCGAAAAGTTTGCGGTACTGCTTCGTCGCCGCGTTGCGCGGCTCGGTCAGGATGCGGATGAGGGCTGCGCGATCGAGCGGCTCCAGGACGGAGATGACGGGCAGGCGGCCGACAAACTCTGGAATCATCCCGAAGGAGAACAAATCCTCGGGCTGTAGGCCGGCGATGATCTGTTCGGCGGAAAGGGTCGGCTGGTCGTTCTGTGGGGCGACGAAGCCGAGGGACTTTGAGCCGGAGCGACGAGCGATGATGCGATCGAGGCCGGCGAAGGCGCCGCCGCAGATGAAAAGGATATCGGACGTATCGACGCGGATGCACTGCTGCTCCGGGTGTTTACGGCCGCCGGCGGGTGGGACGTTGCAGATCGTCCCTTCGAGAAGTTTGAGCAGCGCCTGCTGGACGCCTTCACCCGAGACATCGCGGGTGATTGAGGCGGAATCAGACTTCCGACCGATCTTATCGATTTCATCGATGAACACGATGCCGCGCTGGGCGCGGTCGATGTCCATGTCGGCGGCCTGCAGGAGGCGGAGCACGACGGTCTCGACGTCATCACCGACGTAGCCGGCTTCGGTGAGGGTGGTGGCGTCGGCGATCGCAAAAGGCACGTCGAGCATGCGGGCGAGCGAGCGGGCGAGGAGTGTTTTACCGGTGCCCGTGGGGCCGATGAGCAGCACATTGCTCTTATCGAGTTCGACGTCGGCGAGGTCGCCGGCTTGTTCGGCCGTGGCTTGGGTCAGGCGATCGTTGAGCCGCTTGTAGTGATTGAAGACGGCGACCGAGAGGACTTTCTTGGCATGGTCTTGGCCGATGACGTGGGCGTCCAGTTCGCTGCGGAGCTTGGTTGGCGGGATGAGCTTAACCGGAGCGAGAGGGTTTCCCTTCGGCGCTTCCTGGAGGGCGGGTCCACCGGCAGCCGAGGGCGCAGTGGGCTTGCCGTCGCGGGTTTTCTCGCGCTCGAGTAGGCGGCCACAGGTGCTCACGCAGGCCTCGCAGATGCCGACGCCACCGGGGCCAGCGATGAGTTTACCTGCCTGAGTGGCAGGTTTGCCGCAGAAGGAGCAGCTCTCGGCGCGGTCGCCGGGCATACGCTTAGGCGCGGCCCGTCTTGGGCGCGACCACGTGGTCCACGAGGCCGTAGGCCTTGGCCTGTTCGGCCGTCATGTAGAAATCTCGGTCAGAATCGCGCTGCAGATCCTCAGGCGTCTTGCCGCTGTGCTTGGCGAGGACGTGATTGAGCGTATCGCGCCAGCGGAGGATTTCCTTGGCGGCGATGGAGATATCGGACGTCTGGCCCGTGGCACCGCCGCTGGGCTGGTGAATCATCACGCGGCAGTTGGGGAGCGCATGGCGCTTGCCCTTGGTGCCGGCGGCGAGGAGCACGGTGGCCATGCTGGCCGAAAGACCGATGCAGTAAGTGTTCACTTCGCAGGTCAGGAAATTGATCGTATCGTAGATCGCCATGCCCGCGGTGATGGAGCCACCGGGGGAGTTGATGTAGATCGAGATATCCTTCTTCGGGTCTTCCATCTGCAGGAAGAGTAGCTGGGCGATGACCGCATTAGCGACGTCGTCGTAGATCGGCGCACCGAGGAAG
>CAISXT010000180.1 GCA_903889525.1 uncultured Opitutia bacterium
ATACAGGGAACCGTCTGGAGCGAACTGCATCGAGACAGGCCGGAAATTACCATCCGTCGACTGCAAGAGGTTCTGCCGGAAACTCAGGCTGTAGCCCGTGCCATCCTCGCTCACGGCGTGCTGCTTGGTGCCCAGGAAGCCGATGGTGTTGTTAATCAGGATATCACCCTGCACATCATCCGGGAAGTGGCGGCTGCTAATGAATTCCAATCCAGCGGTCGGACGCACCCTCTGGGCATTGGGGACGAGATTCTTAGGCAAAGGGGCGAATTCACCGAACGGCACCTTCAAGGTCGCGGGCGAGAGCCAGCGGACATTGGGATCAGAGGTGTCGGCAAAGAAATCCTGGCCGTAGGCGTCAAAG
Source organism: uncultured Opitutia bacterium (assembly GCA_903889525.1). Lineage (GTDB taxonomy): Bacteria > Verrucomicrobiota > Verrucomicrobiia > Opitutales > UBA953 > UBA953. The sequence continues at coordinate 365 of CAISXT010000180.1, forward strand.
GCCATCCCCCAAGGATTCGGGATGCTGAGGCGGGCCGTGCGCTCGAGCTGATGGCGCTGCGGAGAATAACGGAACCAGCCTCCATTAGAACTGCGCACGACGCCGTAGGGGGTCTCCACATGGCTATGCAAGAAGGTGCCCTCACCCATATAAAATGCCCCCGAAGGGTCGGCCTGGAACGCATGAATCGCATGGTGCGTGTCATGGTCATCGAAGCCGCTCAGGATAACGTCGGTGCGATCGGCCACGCCGTCGCCATCGGTATCGCGCAGGAGCTCGAGGTGACTGCTCTGCGAGAGATACACGCCTTCCGGAGCGAATTCGAATGACAGCGGCAGGTGCAGCCCGCGCGCGAAGATGGTCTGCTTATCGGCCTTACCATCGCCATCGGTATCCTCGAGGATGATGATTTTGTCGTCGGGCTTAGGATCGCCGGGGCGCCAAGCGGGATAACTGGGCATGGTCGCCACCCAGAGGCGACCGCGATTGTCGAACGCGATGCGGACGGGCTTCGCGAGGTCGGGGAATTTCTCCTCCGAGGCGAAGAGTTCGATCTTATAACCAGTCGGTACAGCCAGGGTTTTGGCCGCGTCCTCGCCTTTAAGGTAATCGGGTGAGCCGTTCTTCTTGTTAGCGGCATTATAATTAGTCTTCACCGGAGGGAGCACCGAGGTTTTGGCGTCGGCCGCAGCGACGTCGAACTTCTCACCGCGGGCGGCCGCCCAGATGGCCCGATCACGAATGGCCACGAGTTCGCCCAGCTTATCGAGTTCCGCAGGGTAGTTATCCGGACCAAATGGCTTATTGCGGCGACCAAAGACGTGCACGCCATTCGGGGCCTTAAAAAGATTCTCCCAGTACCAGTTCTTATCCAGGACGGCGGCGGCCACGGCGGTGGCATCTCCCTTGGGCGCACCCGGGGCGAACACCGCGGCGAGTTTGCCCGCAAGCAAGGACTGCCCCGTAGCCTCGAGCGTCAGCCCGTTCCGGGTCAACGGCGTCGCGGCGCCGCGATACATCTCCGGGCTCTGAGCAAAGAGATCGACGAAGACGAGGTGGCGGGCCTCGGCCACGGCTCGAATGGTCTGAGCATACAGGACGAGGTCGGCATTAATCACCCGAGCGGCCATTGCGCCCTGCGGTGCGGTCCGCTCATCGAGTGCCAGCGGCGCGAGGAGCACAACCTGCGGCGCAGTCTTACCGTTGTACTTCTGTTGGGCCGTGTGATCGAGCCAGCCTTCGAGCTCGGTCCGGAAATCGGCGAGACCGGCGGCACCCTTGAAGGACTCAGCATAACCGAACCATGCGAGGATGATATCGGTCTTGAGGCCGGTCAGCCACTGATCGGGTGACTGGGCAAAACCAGCACCGGCATGCCCCGAGCCCCAGAAGTCCTTGGCCTTGGAAAGAGGATAGAACTTCTCGGCACCCGGATAGGCGAAGGGAGAATTACGTCCAGAATGATCCCGATAGCCCGGAGTGTCACCGTCGTCACAAAGATTGCGGATGACCAGGTCGCGCCCCGCGAACCGACGCTGGAGTTCGGCCTCGAAGGCCGGAGCGCGCAGCAGGCGTTCGCCCTGCCCTCCACCGATGATCGCGATCGATGCACCCGCCGGCGGGTCAATCAGTTCGGCGGCGGATAAG
>CAISXT010000181.1 GCA_903889525.1 uncultured Opitutia bacterium
CCGCCGGCACGACGGCCTGGTATATCAACGCCTACGCCGATAGCCTCACGCTCACCTCTGACTACCAAGAAATCAAATGATCCGCGCCCTTCTCTGCCTGCTCCTCGCGAGCCTGACCCTCACCGCCGCCGACCAGCCGGCCGGTCGCTCCTTCTTGATGCTCGGCGGCCTCACCCAAATCATCGACGCCTCAGGCAAGGCCACCTGGAAGTATCCCGCCGCCACACGCGATGGTTATATCCTACCGAACGGCAACCTGCTGCTCACGCTCTCGAAGACCAAGGCCTATCCCGGCGGCGCCGTCGTCGAAGTGACGCGCGACCAGAAGGTCGTCTGGGAATACAAGGGCACGCAGTCGGAAGTGAACACGGCCATCCTGCTGGAAAACGGCAACGTGATGCTAACCGAAGCCGGTGATAAGCCGCGCCTCCTCGAGGTTGCCCGCGACGGTTCGATTAAGGTCGAGATTCCACTGGGCTGCCAGATCACCAACCACCACATGCAGAGCCGCATGGCCCGCAAGCTTCCCAATGGCCACTACCTCGTGCCGCAGGACAAGACCGTCCGCGAATACGATGCCTCCGGCAAGGTCGTCTGGGAATGCAAGAGCCCGGAGTCGACCTTGGACAACCGCTCCTTCTGCTGCCTGCGCAACGCCGCCGGCCACACGCTCATCAGCCTCACCGTCGGCAGCAACCTCATCGAGGTCGATGCGGCCGGCAAGATCGTCTGGGAACTCCGGGATGGCGACCTCGCGGGCGTGCGGGTGAATCGCACCACAGCCGTCTCCTGGCTGCCCAACGGTAACATCGTCTTCAGCAACTATATGGCCCGCGCCCCGCAGGCCAAGGTGGTCGAGATCACCCGCGAGAAGAAAGTCGTCTGGACCTACACGGATGTCTCCAATCAAGGCGTGCACGAACTCCAGTTACTGGATGCCGACGGCAAGCCCCTGCCGGGCATCCTGCGCTGATAGACAGTTCACCCTATTTAAGGAACAAAACCCCTCGGTCGCACATCCTTCTCATACCCCATGAAACTTTCGGTCGCCCTTCTCTTCACCACCCTAGCCTTCGCCGCCGAGGAAGCCCCGGAAGTGCGGCTGGATGCGAAGCACCAGCAGCTGTTCAAGGAGACCTGCGTCTCCTGCCATGGTCCCGACAAGCAGAAGGGTAAGTTCCGCATCGACCAACTCTCCCTCAAGGTCGACACCGTCGAGACCGCCGAGCGCTGGCAGAAGGTACTCAATCAGATCAACTCGGGCGAGATGCCACCCGAGGATAAGAAGCAACCCGCCGCCGCCGCCAAGACGGAGCTGCTCGACGACCTTTCCAACATGATGGTGGCCGCCCGCAAGAAACTGGGCGACCAGAACGGCGTCATCACCATGCGCCGACTCAACCGACGCGAATACCGCAACAGCCTCCGCGAACTCCTCGGCGTCGAGATCAACGTCAGCGAACTGCCACCCGATGGCGGCTCGAGCGGCTTTGATACCGTCGGTGCCAACCTCTTCATTTCCGCGAACCAGATCGACCAATACCAACAGCTAGGCCGCGAGGCCCTGGAAGAAGGCTTCGCCTGGCAGCTCTCCGCCCCCGTGCAGAAGAAACTGCACTACGAAGGCGAGACCATCACGCCGACAGTTCGTGCCTTCGTCAAATATCAGATCGATGCTCAAGAGCGGGCGATAAAATGGAAAGCCGCCGTCGAGGCTGCCATCGCCAAACCTGAAAACGCCACCATCGTCGCCCTGCTAAAGAAAGAAACGAATAACAACGCCAGCCGACTCCGCCGCGAATGGGCTCGTATCCCAGGCGCCCCCAATCCGCGCGACTTCGGCTTCGATAAGAAAGGTGAGAACGACGCCGACCTCGCGAACGATTCACTCAGCGCAGGCTGGCTTAAGTATCACCAGTATTATGCCGGCATGCCGGACGTGGAACGCGGCGCCTACCTCGGCACCCAGACTCGTCACCCCGCCGAGCTCAACCTCAACTATATCGAGATCCTGGTGCCGTACGACTGGCCGGTTGGCGAATATATCGTCCGCGTCCGCACCGCCGCCGTGAAGGACGCCCCCAAGGAACGCCGCTTCCTCGATTTCGGCATCCACGCCCGGACCGCCAAGGTCATGGCAACCCGCGAGATCTCCGGCACGATCGAGAACCCACAGGTAGTCGAGTTCCCCCTCACCCTTACCCGCGGCAACGCCACCTCCCGTGACAACCGACTCGTCTATCTGCGGGAGAAAGGCAGCTGGGATGATAACGACGAAGGCGGTCGCAAGCGCAGCGAGGCCGTGAAGCGCAACGGCGTCGGACCCGAGCTGGCGCTCTGGGTCGACTGGGTCGAAATCGAACGCATCCCCAACTCCGCGAAGCCCAAGCCACCTGGCTTCATCGCCCTCAATCTCCCGCTTGACGACAAGGCGCCCGCGCCGACCACGCCGGAACTTCGCTCGGCACTGGAACGCTTCGCCACCGAAGCCTTCCGTGGCACCAAGCCGCCAGCGACCTACCTCGACCGCCTGCTGGCCTTCTATGACGTCCGCCGCAAGGCCGGTGACAAGCCGACGGCGGCCCTAAAGGAGACGCTCGCGCTCGTCTTGTCCTCGCCGATGTTCATCTACCTTGCCGAGCCGGCTCCCGATAACAAGAAACGCACCCTCAACGACCAGGAACTCGCCGTCCGACTTTCCTATTTCCTCTGGTCCGCTCCACCCGATGCCACCCTTCGCGAACTAGCCCAGAAGGGCGAACTCTCGAAGCCTGACGTCCTCGCGGCCCAGACCGAACGCCTCCTAGCCGACCCGCGTTCCAAAGGCTTCCTCCAGCCCTTCACCAACCAGTGGCTCGGCATGGATCGCTTCGATTTCTTCGAAGTGAACCGCGCCCTCTACCCGCGCTTCGACACTGGCACTAAGGTCGCCGCCAAGGGCGAAGTGCACGAGACCATCGCCCACGTGATGCGCACCAACGCCAGCCTGCGCGATCTGCTCAAATCTGATTACGTGGTAATCAACCGCATCCTCGCCCACTACTACGGTATCGAGGGCGTCAAGAGCGACGACTACGAGAAAATCAAACTGCCCGAAGGCTCGCCCCGCGGCGGCCTCCTCGGCATGGCCGCCATTCACTTCATGGGCGGCAATGGCGAACGCACCAGCCCCGTCGAACGCGGCGCCTGGGTCCTCCGTAAACTCCTGCACGACGCGCCCCCGCCTGCCCCCGCCAACATCCCTGCACTCACCCGCCTTGCCGGCAAGGCCCTCCAGACCAAGGAACGCCTGCGTGCCCACCAAGAGGACCCGCAGTGCGCCAATTGCCACCGCAAGATCGATCCCATCGGCTTCGGGCTCGAGAACTTCGATGCTGCCGGCCAATGGCGCACCACGGATAGCATCATGGCGCTCGATGCCGCCGGCAAACCCGACAAGAAAAGCCTCAAGACCTGGACCATCGATTCCGCGGCCGCACTCTACAAAGGCCCTGCCTTCAAGGATTACTATGGTTTACGGGACATCGTGGCCTCAAAGTCCGACGCCTTTGCCCGTGGCTTCAGCGAAGCCCTCATTGAATACGCCCTTGGACGCCCCATCGGCTTCCGCGACCAGCCCCTAATCGACACAATGGTCAGCCAAGGCGCCCGCAAGGATCTGGCTTTCCGCGAGTTCATTCACTCCCTCATTGCGAGCCCTGAATTCCATACTAAATAACCCTTACCCCCATGAGCCTCCCCCAGACCCGCAGGCACTTCCTGCGCTCCAGTAGCGCCCTTGTAGCCCTGCCCGTACTCGCCTCCTTGGGCTTCCAGCGCTTTGCCTCCGCCGCCCCGGTACCCACGCCGCCCAAGCGCCTCATCTTCCTCGGCTTTGGCTGGGGCATCACCACCGAGAGTTGGTTCCCTGACGTGAAGCAACCCGGCAAGGATTACACCATCCCGGCCGGCCTCGCCCCTCTCGCCCGCCACAAGGCCGACTTCTCCGTCATCCAAGGCCTCTGGAACAAATACTCCAACGACGGCCACTGGGGCAGCACCATGTGGCTGTCTGGCGCCAACCGTTTCGCCGAAGCCGGCCAGACTTTCCATAACAGCATCTCCGCGGACCAAGTCGCCGCCGAGCAGCTCGGACTCTCCACCCGATTCACCTCACTGCAGCTGAACGGCGCCGAGAACGGAGAGGCCTCCGGCCACGGCCCGGGTCTCTCGATGGCGTGGAACGCTTCCGGCAAGCCCATCGCCGGCGAGAACGGCCCAGTCGCCGCCTACCATCGACTCTTCGCCAAGGACAATACGCCCATCGCCGAACAGAAGGCCATGCTCGCCCAGCGACGCAGTGTGCTCGACACGTTCGTCGAGAATGCCCGCGACCTGCGCCGGAACCTCTCCAAGAACGACACCCAAAAACTTGACGAGTATTTCCAAGGCATCCGCGAAATCGAAGTCCGCCTAAGCAAGGACGAGCAGTGGCTCGGCGTCCCTCAGCCCAAGACTGACCTCCCCGAGCCTCCGCCCGGCCTGGCCGGCCGCGAAGAGATTAAGATTATGTACGACATCATGATCGCCGCGATGCGCACCGACAGCACCCGCGTCATGACCTACCGTCAGCCAGTCAGCACCCTCCTCACCAGTATTGGCGTAAAAGTCGCGCCGCACGACATGAGCCACTACCACTCCACGATGGGTGAAAAGCTCGAGGCCTCGCAACGTCGCGACCTCGCCCAAAGCGAACTCCTCGCCGGCTTCATCGATAAGCTGAAGTCCACCAAGGAGTCCGATGGTAGCTGCCTCTTCGACCACGTCGCCTTGGCCTACGGCAGCAACATCCGCACCGAGCATAACCTCGACAACTGCCCCACCCTCGTGACCGGGCGTGCCGCTGGCCTCAAGCTTGGGCACAATATCATCGCCCCGAAAGATACCCCGCTTTGTAACGCTTGGCTGGCCATGCTCCGCGGCGTCGGCGTGAAGGCCGAACGCCATGGCGACAGCTC
>CAISXT010000182.1 GCA_903889525.1 uncultured Opitutia bacterium
CGCCCAGCGCATGCGTCCGACCGAGCTGGGCTTTGACTTCATCGGGGTCGAGGGTATGCCCGAGTCGCGAACGGCATCAGGTGAGGTCGCCTTATTGAGAGAGCTACTCGCGGGCAGGGATCTCTTTCTAGACGTCGGGGCTAATTGCGGCCTTTATTCTTTGATTGCCTGTCGAGCTGGCGTTCCGGTGATCGCGATCGAGCCTAATGCGCTTAATTTCCAGCGGCTGACGGAGAACCTCGCGCACAATAAATGTGAAAAGGCCAAGGCATGGAATATGGCCCTGGGGGACAAGCAGGGGAAGGCCCTGCTGTATGGTGGCGGGGAGGGTGCTAGCTTGCTGAAGAATTGGGGTGGCATGGCCAGCACCTATGCGCGCGTGGTGGAAGTGGAGACACTGGATCACTTGGCAGCGGGTTACCCTCCGACGCATTCTTTACTGATCAAGATCGACGTGGAAGGGCATGAGCACGCTGTCTTGAGCGGAGCTCGGGAGTTACTGAGACGCCCTTCGCCTACCGGTTGGATTATCGAACATTCTTTCCACGAAAATCAGGAGGGCGGCATTAACCCCGGCTTCCTCTCGCTTTTCGAAATCTTCTGGGATGCCGGGTATCTCTGCCAGACTTTTGATCCTGCCCGGCGCATGGTGGAGCGGATGGACGTCGAGCGATGGCTTGCCTCTGGCGTGCGTGATTTCGGCGGGGTGAACTATTTATTTATCCAGCGCTGACACTTGGCTCCAACCTGGCAGAAAGCCGCGCTCCATGCGCGGCTTTTTTGTGCCCCGATGGGTCGAGACAGGGATAGCGCCACGTGTTGTCCCCTTGCTCCCTGCGCGCTGCTCGCTACGCTCAAATCATGCCCCGATTCCTTTCGGCCCTCTTTCTTTTAACGCTCGGACTTTCAGCCGCCGATGTCTTTGAGCAGCAACGGCAACTAGGCCGCGGCCTAAATATGGGCAATATGCTTGAGGCGCCCACCGAAGGCGCCTGGGGTCTCCGCGTCGCCGACGAGGATTTCCCCCGCATCAAGGCGGCAGGTTTCGACTCGGTACGCATCCCGACCAAGTGGTCTGCCCATGCGGCCAAAGAGGCCCCCTATACAATCGATGCAGCATTCATGGACCGAGTTGAACATATCGTGAAAACAGCGCTGGCCGCCAAACTCACCGTGCTCCTCAACCTCCATCATTATGATGAGATGGACAAAGAGCCCGCGCAGCATCGCGAACGCTTCACGGCGTTTTGGAAACAAATCTCCACCCGCTTTGCCGCCTACCCGGACAGCCTCCAATTTGAACTTTTCAATGAGCCGAACGGGAATCACTCAGCCGCGGAATGGAATCAAAGCCTACTCGCCGGGCTCCGTGAAGTACGGCGGGTGAATCCGGAGCGCGCCGTGCACATCGGGAGTGTGCGCTGGAATCAGATCTCGACGCTAAAAGATCTCAAGCTGCCAGCAGACGACCGGCACATCGTCGTGCATATTCATTATTATTCCCCGTATCACTTCACCCATGCCAACGCCTCCTGGGTGAAGGGCTCCGATACCTGGAAAGACTCAAATTGGACTGGCACTGAGTCGGAGCTAGCCCTGATCCGTAAGGATTTCGATCAGGCGGCGGCGTGGGGCAAGCAGGAGCATCGCCCACTTTTTCTCGGTGAATTTGGGACCTGCGGAGGCGTGCCCGATATGGCGGCCCGAGCCAAGTGGACGCACACGGTCGTCTCGGAAGCGGAGACGCGCGGCATCAAGTGGGCCTACTGGGAGTATCAGGCAAATTTCGGCGTTTGGGATCCTAAGAAAAAGGTATGGCGCCAGGAACTCCTGAACGCCCTCGTCGGAAAGTGAGGCTTAGGCTTGATGAGGCCTCCGCATGGTGCTGTCCCTGCCTTACGATGTAGCAAGGTAGGGCGGGCTGTCCCCGGCCCGCCGTTGAGCCGGGTGAGAATACAAGCTCGCACGAGGCGTGTAGCTCTATCCGCGAACGGACGGCTGAGGACAGCCGTCGCTACCCAAGGCAGTAAGCTGCGACCACTAATGAGCAGGGAGGTATGGTGCTGTCCCTGCCCAGAGAGGGTCTGAAAGTAATTTGCACCTTTGCAGGGTGGCCATTGGCGGATAATTTCTGCGGGTGCCTCGCCTGCTTGCTATTCTGCTGCTTGCCTTTGCCGCCACGCTCACGGCTGCTGACCGCCTCTTTGACGGCCGACGCTGGAATGCCCCCATTGTGCTGGCAGCGAATCCGGAGCCAGATGAATGGTATGGCGCGCAGACCTTAGCGGATTGGTGTGAGCGCGTGACGGGTCGGCGTCCGGAGGTAATCCAGGAGGGTGTCGGCACCGTTCCCGCGGCGGGGATTTATATCGGACACACCACAAAATTATTAGAAGCCGGCATCGACGTGCCGAAAGCGGAGGGAGACATTGCCGTGCGCCGAACGATCCGCGGCGCGGTTTTTCTTATAGGTAATAGCCCTCTCGCGACGCGTATCGCCATCGGGCGTTTCTGCGAACAGCATCTAGGCGTCTTCTTCGCCATGCCAGGCGAGAAGGGTGCCGACTGGATGATTCTTAATTCGATCGGGCTGCCGGCCGACGATACTTTCCGTCCATCCTTCCATTGGCGCGAAGTCGGCGGGCTAAATGAAATCTCCATGGATTGGGCCTATTCCATTGGCCTTGGCCGCGTACCGGCTTTCTCCCACGGATTGCATGAAGCGTTTGGGAAAAAAGAGTGGCAAGAGAATCAGGAATTATTCCCCAAGATTAGCGGGGTTCGCCGAGAGCCGCGTCTTGGGGCCTACGAACCGAACCCGAATCTCGCACATCCGCGCGCACCCGAGATGGGGGCCCGTTACGCCCGGGATTATTTCCATGCCCATCCCGGAGCCTTCTCGGTCCCCATGGGCGTGAATGACACCTTGAGTTTCGATGACGCGGTGCGTTCGGAAGGGTGGTATCGCGCTCGGCCGGTGCGAAC
>CAISXT010000183.1 GCA_903889525.1 uncultured Opitutia bacterium
CGGGTCCGCGGTGTAGGCTTCGATCACGGTCTCATGCCCGTTACCGGAACCGAAATCTGATTTATCGAACAATGAGTCCTCCATCTCGAACGCCAGCGAAAGGTCGCGGCGGAGGCCGCCGCGGTAACTATCGGCGAGCACGCCGGCCGACCAGAGGGTATGGTGATGGAAGGCGAGCTTGGCTGGAGGCAGGCCAGCGGCGGCCGGGTCGCTGAGGTCGTAGCCGGGCAACATCGGCAGTGCGGACGTCGACAGCACCGCTTCGAACTTCGGCTCCTTGATATTGACGTTCTTGAGCCCGAGCAGCAACTCGGTGCCGCGCCGGCCGGGCGACCGGAGGGCGTTGACCGTCTCGAGGCCCGCTGGCGCGGCTTTGGTCAAGTCCCGCGGGTCGGTGAGACCAATGGTGGCCTTCACGCCTTCGTCGCCGATCCAGTAGGCGAAGTTGCCCGTCGTGCTGTTAGTCCACGGGCCTGGCAGCGGGATCTTGGGAAGCGCGACGCGGCCGTCGATATCATCGGCGGTGCCTTGGAGTCCGTCCGGGCCGGGGTCGAGCGTGGCGCTACCGTTGCCGACCAGGGTTGCGTAACTTTCCTTATTTCCCGCGGCGAAGGGGATGGGGTAGTCGCGTTGCCAAGGCGCCCAGTAGGATTTATCCGCGCTGTAATCCGTGGCACCCGAAAGGCTCACCGACTGCGCCAGGTAGGAGGAGGCGTTGGTAAGCGTCTTGCCGCCCTTGCCGCTGATCAACCACTGGGGCGGCTCGTCCGGCTTGTCGGTTCGCCAAGCGCCGGTCCAATAACGCTGCCCTTGTCCCGGTCGCTGGGTCCAATGCATCCCCGGATCAAAGGGGCTGATCGGCGCCGGCGTGCAGGCCAGCTCGCCGGTCGCAGTGCTGCGGGTGTCCGGTCCGGTCGCTTGTTGAAGATGGGCTAATGCGAGTCGCGCGGACATCAGGGCGTTGAGGCGCGACCGGGTTGACAGAATCGACCATTTCGATGCGCGGGATTCGATGGTCAAAAAGGTCATGAGTACGAGCAACAACATGACGATCATCGTCATCATCGTAAGGGAGAGGATGATCGAGAAGCCCGCCCGCCCGCCCGGTTTCGCTGGGGTCGCTGCTTTCACCCTACTGGAGTGTCAAGAGGCCCGTCCGGCGTTTTTCGCTGCCACGGGCGGGCGTCACGGGACCTGCGGGTGACTTCTTGGCATCTGCGGTCACGCGTTCCTCTACGCCGCGCACCTTGATGATGCCTTCCTCGCCAGGCGCAGGCACGAGAAAGAGGAGCGAGCGGATATCGTCGAGCTGAAGCCAGCGCAGGCCGCCCGCTAGGCGCCAATCGCCGTCCTCTCCTGGCAGGAAGAACTGGGCCTGCCCGTATTGTTGCGCCTTCACCTGAGGGCGCACGGTGAATTCCTGACCGGAAGGCAGCACGCGTTTGACGCCTGGGGCGCTGAGCCCTACCGGCTGAGGGCACAGGTTGAAGAATCGGATGGTGCCTGCGGCAGCGGCCCCGCCGCCATCGGCGATGAGGTTCAGACGGGAGGTCTCGCCGGCACCGGAAAGAATCGCGATATATTTCCCATTCTCAGGCGGAGCGGACACAGAGGCCAGGGGCACCAGCGGCTCCTTCGGATCAGATGTCTTCGGTTTCCGGAAGAAGGTCAGTTTGCCTTCCTTGGTTCGGCAGACGATTGGTTCGCTCAGCGCGTGGGAATAGAGTGTGACCGGTGCGGGCCGTCCGGCGGGGTCAAGGATCACGACTTCCGCCTCGGGTAGGTCGAAACTCATCGCCTTGAGGGTGATTTGCGTCGACTCAGATTCTGGCGTGAGCGCGCCAAGCATGAGAAGGTAGGCAATCATGCCGCCCATTGAGTCCACCCGTCCCTCACCGTCTAACCAAATGCCCCCCGGTTTTATATTTTCACTTATTAGCGTTCGCCCTGCCTCACGGTCGTAACGCAGGCGGCGTCAGGGTGTCGATTTAGCGGCGATTGTGACAATTGCTTGCATCCTTGTTCACAGCCTCTTGGGTATAATCTGCGTCTAATTCTGGCTATCCAGGGCAAACGGCCGAGCGCAGAGTACCGCCTTCCACATGACCGATTCCCCTTCCAGCCGCCGCCCCCGTTCACGCCAGGCCGCCGCTCCTAATTACGGCGACCG
>CAISXT010000184.1 GCA_903889525.1 uncultured Opitutia bacterium
AATCCCTTCGGCGTGACGCGCGGCCCGGACGGCGCGATCTGGTTTTGTGAATACACCGGCCAGCGCATCCGCAAGGTGACGCCTGACGGCAAGATTCACCTGGTCGCCGGCACGGGCAAGTCGGGTTACTCAGGCGACGGCGGTCCCGCTATCGAAGCGACCTTTAACCTGCCCCACGAACTCCGTTTCGGTCCGAAACGCGGTAACCTTTTCATCGTCGACATGATGAACAACGTCATCCGAAAAATCGATGTGAAGACGGGCATCATCACGACCGTCGTCGGCACAGGTAAGCCCGGCTACTCCGGTGACGGCGGACCCGCTGACCAGGCACAGCTGCGTAATCCCCATAGCCTGCAATTCGATGCGAACGGCGACCTCTTCATCTGTGACATCGGCAATAACGTCATTCGTAAGGTCGATATGAAATCGCACATCATCACGACCATCGCCGGTACCGGGAAATCCGGCGCCACGCCCGACGGCGCCGCCGTCAAAGGTACGCCCCTCAAAGGCCCGCGCTCCATTGACTTCGACGCGGCGGGCAACCTCTGGGTCTGCACCCGCGAAGGCAATCAGGTCCTGAAGCTCGACCTCAAAGCCGACAAGATCTCCATCATCGCTGGCAATGGCAAAGCTGGCTTCACCGGCAACGGTGGCCCAGCCAAGGAAGCCACCCTCAGCGGCCCCAAGGGCGTGGCGTTTGACGCTGCTGGCAATGCTTGGATCGCCGACACGGAATCCCACTCGATCCGCATGGTGAATATGAAAACCGGTAACCTCGAATTGATGATTGGGACCGGCAAGAAAGGCGATGGACCCGACGGCGATCCGCTGAAGTGTCAGCTCGCCCGCCCGCACGGCGTCTTTGTCGACCAGGATGGCACGGTCTTTGTCGGCGATTCCGAGAATCACCGTCTGCGCGTCCTAAAGCAGTAAGCCGTGACGCTCACCCGCCGCTCCCTCCTGAAGAACGCCCTGCTCGCCGGGGCTTGGTATGGCGCGGTCGGACGGTCGTTCGCGCAGGCTTCCTCGCCAGAAGTCCTCGGCCAAGGCGACTTCAAGTATCGCGTCGTTCCCGGCTGGGGCGTGCTCGATGACAAGACGCCGGTCAACGATTGCCACGGCCTCGCCCGCACGGCCGACGGACAGATCGTCCTGCTGACAAATCACGTCGGCAACAACGTCATCTTCTACGACGACGCCGGCAAACTGGTGCACAAGTGGACCGGGCCGAAATTTCCTGGCGCCCACGGACTCTCGCTCGCCCTGCATCTTAATAAATCCGCGCTCTTCATCACCGACCTCAATCTGCATACGGTATGTAAATTCACGACCTTCGGCGAACAGCTCGGCGAATGGCACCTCCCTGCCAATACGGGCAAGTACGCCAAGGAGACCGACTATCGTCCGTCTTGGACGCTCCACCGCGCCGACGGCGAGTTCTATGTCCTCGATGGCTACGGCAAGGATTACATCCTGCACTACGCCGCGGACGGCACCTTCAAGCGCCTCCTCGGCGGAGCCGAAGGTGGGATTGTCCACTGGGGCCCGCATGGAGGCATGATCGATACGGCGGGCGACAAGTCCGAGACGATGCTCATCGCAATGAGCGATCAGCAGTATCTGCTGCGCCTCGACCTCGACGGCAAGAAGCTCGCCCAGACCGACCTCCCCGGCGGCAACCCCCGCCAGATCCGCCGCATGGGCCAGCACTACGTCGTCGCCCACCTCGCTGATAACTGGCCCAAGGATCGCAACAGCCGCGGCTTCCTCTCCATCCTCGATACCAATCTCCGCGTGATCTCGAACATCGCCGGCTCGGCCCCCATCTACGATGCCGCGGGCAAGCTCCTGCCGATGAAGCACACCGCCGACGTCTTCCTGCACCCTCACGACGTCATCGCCAATCCCGACGGCAGCCTGATCGTAGCCCAGTTCGCCTCGGGCAAGACCTACCCGATCAAACTGGAGCGGGTCTAAAGCGCCCTTGCGGGCATTCACCCTCGGCCTAGAACAAGGGGGTGCCCACATCCCGGGAACTCATCGGCAGCCTCTGCCTGCTCGTCGCGACTTCACTGTCGGCGGCCGCACGTCCGCACCCTGAAATCGCCTTACCCGAAGGCCTGAAAGAAAACGACCCGAGTCTGCGATTCATCGATCTCAATGGAGACGGCCATCCGGACCTGATTTTTTCTAACGCCGAACGCTACGGCGTCTATCTGTACAATCCGACCGAAAAGAAAAACCTCGGGTGGATGCTCGGATGGTCCCACCA
>CAISXT010000185.1 GCA_903889525.1 uncultured Opitutia bacterium
GATCATGCCGCGCCGCAACTTCAGCGGCTCCTGCATCGGCGGCATCGCCGAGACCCAGGAGATGCTGGATTTCTGCGCCAAGCACGGCATCGTCTCCGACATCGAGCTAATCCCGATCCAGAAGATCAACGAAGCCTGGGAACGCATGATCAAGCAAGACGTCCGCTACCGCTTTGTCATCGACATGGCGTCGATTAGGCAGGCCTGAGCGAGTTACTTCGCTTCAGTCTTGGATGCGGCCGATGCGGCATCCGCAGGAGTCCTCGCCAACATTTGGTAAAGCGGGCTGGATGCTGGAATGGAGAGCTCCTGGCGGATATTGCGGAAGAATTCCTGGAGCCGATTGGTCTTGGCGAGGAGGATCGGGTCCGTCGCCAGTCGGCCGTAGAAGACCTGGTCGGCGACCATCATGCGCGCGTACATCGTCGCGCGGTCGTCGGTGGCGATGTTCATGCCGTAAGGTTCGGCGAAGCCCTTCCGTCCCTTGTTGTCCTTGGTGTGAGTGGGCTGTCCTTCGGCGCTGACCGAGTACGGACCAATCCTATATCTGAAGCCGTCTTCGTTCAGCGCATCCCAAGTGGCCCCAAACAACGGGCTACCGGAGCGTGTGAATTGACGTTCCATCGCATGAAAGACCTCGTGGTGCGTGGTGCGGCTGAAGAAGGCACGGGAAGCCACGTCCTCCGGTTTGAAGGAGTTCAACCCGTAGGCGACCGCCGGCTTGGGAATCCAACTGAAACTCTGACCGGCCAGTTTCACGTCGCGATACGTGAACTCATCCAAGATGTAGATGTTGCCGAAACCCAGCCGGGAGACGATTGCATCCGGATACATATCTAACTCCTCGCGCAGCATGCGTACGAAGGCCTTGAATTGGACAATCTTCTTGTCGGTGAAATACGAATAAACCAAGCGGACCTTGGCGGGCATCGGCGGCGCGGGCGAACCGGGCGCCCAGAGCACGGTGATGCCCCACTTCTGCTCGATTTGTCGTAGGTCGGCCTGGATCTCCGCATCCTTCTTGATCAGGTCGACGCTGCCTAGATTAGTGAGGTCGTTCGTGCAGACGATGCGCTGAGACTCCGGGATGACGGTGAGTTGATTGAGGAATGCTTGGTCGAAGCCCTTGTCCTGCGTGGCCAAGAAATCCTTCATGACGGCGAGTTTCTGGGCGACCGATGCGTCCGCCTTAGCTTCAGCAATCAGATCAAGGTGCTCGAACGGGTCCCACAAAAGACCGAACAAGGCGGCCCGCGAGTCGGCACCGGCCAAGCGCTTCCCGATGGGGGTGGTAGAGGCGGTAGCCGGCTTGGGGAGTTTTTTCCAGGCATCGAACGAGATGGGATCGGCCGGAGCCTTATGATCTTGGAGCAGGAAGCCGATCAGGGTCTGATGGATATGGCGCGCCTTGGAAAACTCCTGCACCGCGGTGAGCTTAGCCGGAACCGTTAGCGCGATGGCATCAGCCGACTTGAATTCAAATGACGACAGGGAGACAGGCGTAACGCCCGACGCGGAACGCTTGGACAAGAAAGATTCGGCCAGCACAAGCTGGCGCGGTCCATGGTGCTTCAGGAAACCCGCTGGATAACGCTTGAGCTCCTCTTCCACCCATCCGAGCACCTTCACCGTGCCGGCGAGATTCGCATCGGCGACCGGGGTGACAGCGTAGGACGCCGATAATGCCTTGTCGTCCGATTGAGCTGACCGGATCTCGAGATCATACTGGGCCTTGAACCGGCCCTTCAGGTCGGCGAGCTGCTGGCTGGCGGGGATCGGTTCTGCCGCAATCAAAACCCCAAGCCCGAAGCCCAAAAACATCAGGGCATGGCGAAGCGAGCGTTTCATGGGGGTGTCGCTCAAAATGAGCCAATCCTCCCAGATGACCACCCTAAGTTTTGAACCAACCGCAGAGCCGGCCTAGACAATAGATGAATCGAGCTGCCTTGGGTGGCGCGGGTTGTCCCCAACCCACCGTTGGCCAGAGTGAGAATAGAAACTCGCAGGTGATGCGCAGCTGTATCCGCGAACGGACGGCTGAGGA
>CAISXT010000186.1 GCA_903889525.1 uncultured Opitutia bacterium
CCGCACACGCTGATGCCGAAGCTTTTCAACGGGGCAGGCGCCGAGCAGAAGGCGGCGGACATCGCGGCCATGCTCACGCAGGGGGCCATACCGGCGACCGAGAAACCGCTGGACCCGAAACTCACGCCCATCGGCGGCGGCCTCTTCGCCAATCTTGGTTGCATCGCTTGCCACCAGCGACCCGACGCCACCGGCGTCGACACGCTTGATCGCATCCCACTGGGCCACGTCCGCGATAAATGGCACGCCGCCGCCCTCACCGATTTTCTCAAAGATCCGGCGAAGTCCTACCCCGCCACCCGGATGCCGCACTTCCGCCTGAGTGATGAAGAAGCCGCCCAGCTGGCGACCTACCTATTGGCCAACGGATGGATGATTAAACGCCAGCCCCTGCAGGGCGACGTCGGCCGCGGGGCCGCGCTCCTCGTGAGTGCCGGCTGCCTCAATTGCCACGCCGGCATGCCCGCAACGACCCAGCCACCATTAACTAAAGTCATGAAAGCGGGCGACAAGGGTTGCCTCGGCGGCGATCAAGCCGCCCGCGGAACGGCACCCAACTTCGCACTCAACGCCGACCAACGGAGCGCTCTCAAGGCCTTCCTAGGCAGCGACCTCGCCTCGCTGAAGCAGGACACCCCCGCCGAATTCGCCGAGCGCCAAATCAAGAACCTCAACTGTGTCGCCTGCCATGCGCGCGACGGCAACGTCAGCACCTGGACCAAGGTCGACGGCGAAGCGAAGAAGCTGCGCGACGCCCTGCCGCCGAAGGAACACGTCGAAGGCGAAGCCGTGCCCGATGCCCCCATCCCGCCGCTCACCTGGCTCGGTGAAAAACTCCAGCACGAGTGGATGGCCAAATTCATCGCTGGAAAAATTGAGTACAAGCCGCGCACCTGGCTGATTGGCCGCATGCCCGGATTTGCGCCACACGTGGCGGGAGGCATCGCCCTCGGCCTCAACCATCAGCACGGCCTCCCGCAAAAAGAAGCAGCGGAGCCTGCCCCAGTCGCCGAGAAGGTTGCGATTGGAGAAAAACTCCTTGGTGCCGACGGAGGCTTTAATTGCATCACCTGCCACGCCGTGGGCGATCAAGCCGCCACCGCCGTCTTTGAAGCTCCCGCCATTAATTTTGTGCAAACGGTCGAACGTGTCCGCAAAGGCTACTTCCACCGCTGGGTCATGGCCCCCATCCGGATCGACCCCGAGACCAAGATGCCGAAATACGCCGACCCCGAAGGCATGACCCAATTAACGGACCAATTTGACGGCAAGGGCGCCCAGCAGTTCGACGCCATCCGGGAATACCTGCGGACGGTTAAGTAGGACCCTTTAGGGGCAAGAGTCGGGGTCGGTGAAATCACAAAACCCTATTAATAAAAAGGTTATGAGTTTGGCGTACACGCCCAACCCTATCCCTACCCCCACCCCTTTTGCGCCCTCCTTGCCGATATTCGGTTAGGCTGTGCCTTGGAACAATCTCGACTCAGACGGCATCTCCTTATGCTCGGACACTACCCCCAGTCCAATCTATGTCCCAACTCAATCGTCGTACGTTCATTAAGAACTCTGCCTTGGCTGCCGCCGTGGCCGGACTCAGCGCCCAGACCTATGCCCAGTCCGCGGGCGCCAATGGCGACCTCCGCGTCGCCGTCGTCGGCTTCCGTAGCCGAGGCCAGGAGCACATCAAAGAGCTCCAGAAGATCAAGGGCGTGCGTATCGTCGCCCTTTGCGACGTCGACTCCAAGGTCGTCGCCAAAGGCCTCAAGGACATCCCTGGAGCCAAGGGCTACACCGACATCCGCAAGATGCTTGAAGATAAGGATATCGACGCCGTCTCCATCGCTTCGCCAAACCATCACCACTCCATCCAGGGCATCTGGTCGCTCCAGGCCGGCAAGCACCTCTACGTCGAAAAGCCCCTCTCGCATAATATTTTTGAAGGCCAGCAGCTCGTCGCCGCCGCGAACCACTTCTCCAAGCAAATCGTCCAGGCTGGCACCCAGAGCCGTTCTGGCGCTGGTATCCGCGCGGCGATCAAGGACGTCCACGCTGGCAAGTATGGTAAAGTAAAAGTTGCACGCGCCATCTGCTACAAGCGCCGTAAATCCATTGGCCCCGCCAAGAAGAGCGACATCCCGGCCAATATCGATTTCGACCTCTGGCACGGCCCGGCCGACATTCAGGAATCCATCCGCGGCCATGAGTCCGACAAGGTGAACGAAGCCGCGAATAACGGCCCGGTGCACTACGATTGGCACTGGTTCTGGAACTACGGCGGCGGCGACCTTTGCAATCAGGCGATTCACGAAATCGATATCGCCCGCTGGTTCCTCGGCACCCATGAAGTCGCCCCGGAAGTCGTCTCCGTCGGCGGCCGCTTCGGCTACACCGATTGCGCCGAGACCCCGAACACCTTCATCTCGATTCATAACTACGCTGCCGCACCTCTCATCACCGAGGTCTACGGTCTCTCCATGGACGGCAAGATGGACGGCCCGATGAACAAGTTCGGCAAGTTCTCGGAAGCCAACAAAGGCGAGAAGTCGGCCAAGTCTCCAGACATCGGCATCATCGTTGAGTGCGAGAACGCCACCATCGTTGTCCCTGACTACAACTCCGCCCAAGTTTACGAAGGCGGCAAGTTCGTGATGTCTTACGGCAAGACCGTGGACAAGGTTGACCTGACCGGCGGCGCCTCTGGCCACCATGCCAACTGGGTTGCGTGCATCCGCAAGGGTTCGGCTGAAGGCATTAATGCCCCAGTCCGCGAGTGTCATCTCTCCACTGCGCTGGTTCACTCCGCCAACATCTCATTCCGCGTCGGCAGCAAGAAGAGCGCCGGCGAAATCAAGGAAGCCATCAAAGCGAGCTCCGGCTTGGCCGAAGCCTTCGGCCGCATGGCCGAGCACCTCGGTCGTAACGGCGTGAACCTTGATGAAACCAAGGCCACCCTGGGCGCCCCGCTCACCGTGGACACCAAGACCGAGCTCTTCACCGGCGCCAACGCCGAGGCCGCCAACCGCGACCTCATCGCCAAGCGCGAAGGTCGTGCAGGGTTCAAAGTCCCGACCTCGTTCTAAGCTCCCCCGACGAAGCGGAGCGGTCGCAAGGCCGCTCCGCTTTTTCATCTCTAAACCAAATCCCCCACCCCATGAAAAAGACCCTACTCACCCTGAGCCTCGCAGCTGCCGCCGCCCTGTTTATTAGCGGTTGCGCCAGCGATGACACCGCCGCCAAAACGGCCGCCGCCCCCGGCGCCCCGAAAGGTAACCCCAACAAGGTTGAAATCTTCAACGGTAAGGACCTCGCCGGCTTCAAGAAAATCGGCGGAGATGCGGCCTACTCCGTCAACGCCGAAGGCTATCTCGTCGGCACCTCGACGCTCAACACGCCCAACACATTCCTCGCCACCGAGAAAAACTACGCGAACTTCGTCTTGGAATATGACTTCCTCAACGACCCACGCCTCAACTCCGGCGTGCAGATCCGTAGCCACGCCGAAGCCAAGGAAGTGAATTTCAAAACCCCAGAGGGGAAGCCAGGCAAAGTGCCTGCCGGCCGCGTCCACGGCTACCAAGCCGAGATCGACACCGACCCGAAAAACGTGAAGAAGCCTGACACCGAAGCCCGCCAATGGTCCGCTGGCCTCTACGAAGAAGGCCGGCGCGGTTGGATTGTTCCTGGCTTCGGCGGTGGCGACGCCCTCGCTTTCTCAAAGCAGGGTCGCGAGATCACCAAAGTCGGGGATTGGAACCACGTGAAAGTCGAAGCTAACGGAAACCACATCCGCACTTGGCTTAACGGCATCCAGCGCGTCGACGTGCGCGATGATGGCTACCTGAACGGCTTCATCGCCTTCCAGGTGCACGGCATCGGTAAGGATGAAACCAAGGCCGGCACCACGGTGCAATGGCGCAACATCTCCCTTACCCGGATTCCGGATAATACCCTCACCGACGCCGAGAAGGCTGACGGCTGGAAACTTCTCTTCGACGGGCGCAGCAGCAAAGGCTGGCGCTCCGCCAAGGGACCCGAATTCCCCAAGGAAGGCTGGACGATTGAGAAAGGCCAGCTCCACACTGCCGCTTCGGGCGGAAAGGAATCCGCCGCCGCCGGGGATATCATCACCATCGCCCGCTACAAACAGTTCGAAATCTCCGTTGATTTCAAGCTCACCAAAGGCGCAAACAGCGGCCTGAAGTACTACGTCCAGCCCGACCTCAATCAGGGCGCCGGCTCCGCCTTCGGCCTGGAATTCCAAATGCTGGATGACGCCGTGCACCCGGACGCCAAACTCGGCCGCGATGGCAACCGCACCGTCTCTTCGCTCTACGACCTGATCACCGCTCAGAACAAGCGCGCCAACCCCATCGGCCAGTGGAACAACGCCTACGTGATCACCAAGGGCACGAAGGTCGAACATTGGTTTAACGGACGGCTCGTCATTGCTTACGACCGCTCGACCCAGGAATTCCGAGACCTCGTCGGTAAGTCAAAGTATGCCGATCCTAAGTACGGCAAGAACTTCGGCGAGTGGGCCGACGGACACATCCTCCTGCAGGAACACGGCGACGAAGTTTGGTTTAAGAACGTGAAGCTCCGCGACCTCAGCCCTAAGCCTCCCGCCAAGAAGGCTCCGGCCAAGAAGGTCGACGCTGAAGCGAAAAAATAAGCCGATCCACCGCACCGAAAAGGCCGGACGACGAAAGTCGCCCGGCCTTTTTATTGGCCGTGCTTCTCGACCATTGCAGGTCGTCGCAGACCGACCTAGACATACCCCCCTGTTGCCATGCGCCCCGTACACCTCCTCGCCGCCCTGTGGGCCACCTTCGCCAGCCTCGCCGGCGCCGAGCAGAAACCTACCAACGTCCTCTTCGTCATCGCCGATGACTGGGGCCACGGCCACGCCAGCGCTTATGGCTGCCCATGGGTGAAGACCCCGAACTTTGATCGCGTCGCCAAGGAAGGGCTATTGTTCCTCAATGCCTACACCCCCACGGCCAAGTGCACGCCATCGCGTTCCGCGATTCTCACGGGCCGCCACCCTTGGCTACTCGGTGCGGCGGCGAACCATCAGTGCGTCTTCCCGCCCGAGCATGAAATTTTCCCAGACGTGCTCGAGCGCAATGGCTACAACTACGCCAGTTGTGGCAAGGTGTGGGCCCCGGGGCTTTCGCTCAAAGCCGACGGTAGCAAACGCCGCATGGACGGAAAACTTTTCAATCGCCGACTAGCCACGCCGCCCGCTACAGGCATGGCCAAGACCGATTACGCGGCGAACTTCCACGACTTCCTCGAGCAGTCTAAGCCAGACCAGCCTTGGTTCTTCTGGCTGGGCTTCCACGAACCGCACCGGGAATACGAACAAGGTAGCGGACTGCGCCTCGGCAAGAAACTGTCCGACGTGGATCACGTTCCCGCCTATTGGCCAGATAACGCGGTGATTCGCGGCGACATGCTCGACTACGCCCTTGAGGTCGAACACTGCGACCGTCACCTCGGACTCATCCTAGACGACCTCGAAAAACGCGGTGAACTCGACCGCACGCTCATCATCGTCACCAGCGATAACGGTATGCCCTTCCCGCGGGTCAAAGGCAGCACCTACGAAGACGCTAATCACTTACCCATGGCCGCTCGCTGGCCAGCTGGCATCAAGAATCCCGGACGCAAGGTCAGCGACTATATCAGCTTCGCCGACTTCGCTCCCACCTTCCTGGAAGTCGCCGGAGTTAAGTGGCCTGACCGCGGCCTCGCCCCCACATCCGGGCGTAGCCTCACCGACATCTTCCGGAGTGGGATCGATGGCCGGAGCAATCCCGCGCGCGACCACACCCTCATTGGACGCGAACGCAACGACCTCGGCCGACCTGGTGACCTTGGGTACCCGATTCGTGGCATCGTCAAAGACGGCCTCGCCTACTTAGAGAACTGCGAACCATCCCGTTGGCCGGCCTGCAATCCCGAGACCGGCTACCTCGACACGGATGCCAGCCCCACCAAGACTTTTATCCTGCAAGCACGCCGCGATAAAGGTAGCGACCCGTTCTGGAGCCTTTGTTTCGGCATGCGACCTGGCCAAGAGCTCTTCGACCTCGCCGCCGATCGTGATTGCGTCACGAACCTGGCGACCAAGCGCGCCACCGAAATTGCGGCACTCCGCACGCAGATGTGGGCGGAGCTCAAAGCCCAAGGCGACCTGCGGGCCATCGGGCGCGGGGCTGAATACGAAGCCCACCCGTCAGCAGATTTCAAAAAGAACCATTTCTACGAACGCTATATGCGCGGCGAGCTACTGGATGCCGGCTGGGTAATTAAGAGCGATTACGAGAAAGAACCCCTCAAATGAAAACCCTCCTCGCAGTCCTCGGTTGCTTCATCGCGGCCATCGGTAGCGCCGCTGACGCCGAACGCCCCAACATCGTCTTCTGCTTCGCCGACGACTGGGGCCGCTACGCCGGCGCCTACGCCAAGATCGACTCCCGCCCGAGCCTCAACCAGATCATCAAGACGCCGAACATCGACCGCATGGCCAGCGAAGGTGCCATCTTCCGCAACGCTTTCGTCACCGCCCCGAGCTGCACACCCTGCCGCAGCTCCCTTCTCTCAGGCCAGTATTTCTTCCGCACCCACATGGGCGCGATCCTCAACGGTGCGAAGTGGGATTCCTCAATCCCCACCTACCCGCTGATGCTCCTCGCCGCAGGCTACCACATCGGCAAGAGCCATAAGGTCTGGAGCCCTGGCCAGCCGGCCGATGCCCCGTACGGCGGCCAAAAATACGCCTACGAGAAGTCGGGCCGCAAATTTAACAACTTTTCCGAGAACGCCACGGAGATGGTCAAGGCCGGCGCGACCTTCGCCGATGCCAAAGCCAAGCTGCTTGCCGAAGTCAGCGGTAACTTCCAGTCCTTCCTCGCCGACCGCAAGGACGGTAAGCCGTTCTGCTATTGGTTCGGCCCGACGCTCACCCACCGCGCCTACGAGAAGCACAGCGGCGTCAACCTCTGGGGTATCAATCCTGACGACCTCAAAGGGAAGCTGCCCTCCTTCCTGCCCGACGTCCCTGAAGTCCGTGACGACGTGGCCGACTACATGGGCGAATCCCAGGCCTGGGATGCCGGCGTAGGCGTGATCATCGCCGAACTCGAGAAGCGTGGTGAACTCGACAAGACCATCTTCGTCATTAGCGGCGACCACGGCATGCCCGGCGTCCCCGGCGGCAAGTGCAACCTCTACGACCACGGCACCAACGTCGCCCTGATCGTCCGCGGTCCGGGCATCAAGGCCGGCCGCGTCATCGACGACTTCGTGAACCTGATGGACCTCGCTCCGACGTTCCTCGAGCTCGGCGGGGTGCAGCCGCCTGCCGTTATGACCGGCCGCAGCATCGTCCCGCTGCTGAAGTCCGCCCAGGCCGGCCAGATCGACGCGTCCCGCACCTGGGTCGTCACTGGCCGCGAACGCCACGTGGGTTCCGCCCGCGAAGGTAACCTGCCCTACCCACACCGCGCCCTCCGCACGAAGGAGTTCCTGTATATCCGGAACTTCGCTGAAGAGCGCTGGCCGATGGGTAGCCCGAAGTTCACCTCGCGTGCCGACCTGCCGAAATTCGAGGACATCGAGAAATCGACCTACGCCGTCTTCGCCGACATGGATGCCAGCCCGACCAAGGCTTGGGTGGTTCATCACTTTGACGATCCGCAGTATAAGTGGGTCTACGTCCATGCTTTCGGCAAGCGCCCAAGCGAAGAACTCTACGACCTCGCGAAGGATCCGGACCAGATCAAGAACATCGCCGCCGACCCCGCCTACGCCGCGACGCTGAAGCAGATGTCCGCACAGCTGCTCACCACGCTCAAGCAGGTCGAAGACCCGCGCGTCGGCCCGAGCCCCGTGAAGTTCGAATTCCCGCCTTTCACGTTACCGGGGAAGTGAGTGGACTCGAGAGTATCGAGTATGGAGTTTTGAGTATCGGGGAAAGGCGCGGACAGCACCCATTCGCCGCAGGGCGAATCCAGGCAAGGGCCAGGCTCAGCCTTACCCTCCTGCAACGAAAGGCCGCGGCAAAGCCACACCCCTACCCCTGCGTCCGCTTCTGCGGCGGCATGAGAATACCGCTTACTTCTTGCCGAGCTCTTCGCCGCGCTTCTTGGCGGCGATGAGGGCGGAGGCGACGATGTCGCGGAACTTACCAGCTTCCATGGCATCAAGGCCAGCCTTGGTCGTACCGCCGGGAGAGGTCACCTGAATGCGGAGATTTTCCGGCGTCTCGCCGGTAGCCGCAAGCAGTGCCAGCGAACCGCTGAAAGTCTGGCGAACGAGGAGCTTCGCCTGTTCGGGCGTGAAGCCGAGCGCCACCGAAGCCTGTTCATAGGCGGCGACGTATTCGAAGAAGAAACCTGGACCGCTCCCAGACACGGCCGTAACGGCGTCGAACATGGATTCGGTAAACTATAGCACCGGACCGAGGCCCGAAAGAATGGCGTCCACAATCTTGGCATCCGCGGCGGCCAAAGGCGTGGCGGAGCAACGTGCGCTGATGCCCTGACCGACCGCTCCAGGCGTGTTCGGCATGGCGCGGGCGACGTTACGGGCGGAAGCGAAGAAGGTGCCAATCGTGGCCAGACGCGTGCCGGCGAGAATGGAGAGCACGAGCTTACCCTGTGCGAGCGTGGCGTAGGACTTATCCAGATCCGCGAACTGTTGCGGCTTGCAGGCCAGCACGATGGCGTCGGCACCGGCAAGGAGTTCAGCG
The DNA here is from genome assembly GCA_903889525.1 of uncultured Opitutia bacterium. Taxonomy (GTDB): domain Bacteria; phylum Verrucomicrobiota; class Verrucomicrobiia; order Opitutales; family UBA953; genus UBA953. The sequence continues at coordinate 8,759 of CAISXT010000186.1, forward strand.
GGCGTCGAGGCCACCCGCACCCCGGTGGCCTTGGATAGGTCGACGGCGGTGGAATCGTTACCACCGATGACGGTGATGTCGGCCGGGGCGCAGGCACCCGAGCGAAGCAGCCCCTGCACCATGGCGCCTGCCATGCGTCCGGAACCGATGAAAGCGAGTTGTGGCATGATCAGAGAGTGCGGACCGCAGCATCGAGAATTTCGCAGGCCTTGTCGATGTCCTTGCCTTCATGGGCCGTGGACAAGAACGCCGTCTCGTAAGGCGAAGGCGCGAGGTAGACGCCGTGATCGAGCGCATAGCGAAAGACCTTGCGGTAGAGGTCGCCGTTGGAGGCGATGGCTTGGTCGTAGTTGCGCACCTTCTGGGTATTGAAAAAGAGCGAGAACATCGAGCCGACCTGCGGGACCTGCAGCGGGATGCCCTTGGCCTGGGCGGCGGCGAGCAACGTATCGCGTACGCGCCGTCCGAGGACATCGAGACGTGCGTAAGGATTCTGGGACTTTAACTTACGGACCGCGGCGAGACCAGCGGCCATCGCAAGAGGATTACCCGAGAGCGTACCAGCCTGATAGACCGGGCCGAGTGGAGCGAGCTTATCCATGATCTCGGCTTTACCACCGAAGGCACCGACCGGCAGGCCGCCACCGATGATCTTGCCCAAGCAGACCAAATCAGGGACGACGTCATGCAGACCCTGCGTGCCTGCGAGCGAGAGGCGAAAGCCTGTCATCACTTCATCAAAGATGAGTACCGTGCTATGCTTCGTGCACAGCGCGCGGAGACCAGCGAGGAAACCCGCGTCGGGCAGAATCAGCCCGACATTGGCGGGAAACGGCTCGACGATGAGGCCAGCAATCTGGCCTTGGTTGGCATCGAAGAGTGCCGCGAGAGCCGGGAGGTTATTATATTCCGCGAC
>CAISXT010000187.1 GCA_903889525.1 uncultured Opitutia bacterium
CCGGGTGCTCTTGATGGGCAGTCGGGTGAGGATGGCGCAATGGATGGCCTCCTTGGAGAGGTCGAGCACGTCGCCGAGGACGACCTTATAGCCCGTCAGGCCTTCGTCTTCCAACGCCTTCATGAGCCAGGCTTCGATCGGCGCCCCGGTCAGCTCGGGGGTGAGCTCACCTTTGAGGATGTCGCGGTAGTTCCGGTCGCGGTGTGCGGCCACAAATGCTTCGGGAGTGATGGTGGTGTTTGGAGTGTGGTCGGCCTCGAGTTCATCAAGAATCAGGACGTCAGGGCCGCGGCCATTCTCCGAGGTCTTCAGTACGGCCGCTAGGCGGCTAAGTTTAGCGGCCAGTTTCTCGGGCGTCCAGCGCTCGGGGCCGGTTCCGGTGACTGGGAAATCATCGTATAGCGAGATCGCATCGAGGTCGAAGAGGTTCTCCACGTTGAACGCCATCACGGTGCAGCGCTTCGCTGCCGTCGCCTTCTCTTCGGCGCGGCTGGCGTGCGACGTGAGCAGCGCGGCGACGAGGGTGACAATCGGCAGGATTTTTTTAAGAAACATATGACCCACAACCATGGGCAGGCGTCCCTTAAACCCCATTACGAACTCGGTGAAATCCACGTGACAGTAAGATGGATTTTCACCCTAACGTCACCTTGGCGTAGCCGAAAAACCATGACACACATCCGCCGCTTTACCGACAAAAACACGTCACTCCCCGTGACATATTAATAATAGATAAGCAGACTCGGGCGGAGAGTATGGCGGCGTGAGTCCAAACGCCGTCCGCCTTCCTCGCCGAGGAATCTTTCCATTCGCTGCCTTGCTCGCGCTCGGCGCCGCAGGCGCGGCGGCTGGCCCAATCAGTTTCGACGGCACCACGACTTACACGCAGGACTTCCAGACGATGACCGGCACGGCGATCGCCACGAGCAGCGTGGCTGGCTCGACGATGACGGAAATATCCACGCTGTCCGGAGGCAGTGCGGGCGTCGCCGGATGGTACATGTACGGACTAGGCTGGACCACGGCCGCCACCAAGTGGCAGGGCGCCGATACTGGCAACAGCACCACGGGCGGTTTCCGTCAGCTCTATGACTCCACCGGCGGACGTGCCTTGGGGTCCGAGGGTTCGGGCACCGCTTACGGCTTCTTCGGCTTGGTGCTCCAGAACACCTCTTCATCGACGATTAATTCGCTCAGCCTTTCGTACGATGCGGTGATGAATCGGAACCCCTCTTCCAACGTCAATAATTATACCTTTGGCTACCTGGTGAGCTCCACGGCAGTTAGCACCTCGACCACTCTGGCGGCCCCCGGTACGTTTGGTGCTGCACTGAATTCCTCGACCTTGGGTTTCAGCACGCCTGCGTCGGGCGCTGGCACGGGCTCTCCCGGGTCGCAGGCGGCCATTTCGCCGATGTTCAAGATCGCCGCCATCTCCGGCACCTTGTCCACTTTGAATTGGGCCTCGGGGCAGTATCTTTACCTTGCATGGAAGGAGGTCGATGAGACTGGCAGCGATGCGAACGCCGGGGTGGATAATTTCCGCCTGAGCGTGCCTGCTGGCGTCAGGAACCTCACATGGGGTCTGATTATTAACGGCACGTGGGATTCGGCCACGGCCAATTTCACTTCCGGCGGATCCTCCACGGCCTTCGTGGCTAACGACAACGTGACCTTCGATAACGTCGCCGGGGGCGTCATCACTTTGTCCGGCTCCTTGGCTCCGACCTCCGTCACCGTTTCCGCGACATCGGGCACGTATACCTTCAACGGAGCCACCGCCGCAGACAAGATCACCGGCGGTACCAGCATCGCGAAGTCCGGCGCCGGCACGCTCATCCTCACTTCTGCCAACGACTTTACCGGCGGCGTCACCATTACGGGCGGCACGGTGCAGTTCGATGGCTCGGGCCGCCTGGGCTCTGGCCCGATCAGCCTCAATGGCAGCGGTGCCACCCTCGTCAGCACCTCGTCCTCGGCCGTAGCGATGTCGGCCAATGCTCTCTCGATCGGCGCCAGTGGCGGCACGATCAATACGGGTGCGAACGACCTAACCCTTGGCGCCCTGACCACTTCCGGGATGCTGACGAAGACGGGGGCCGGCAGCCTCACGGTCGGCACGGTGACTCCTAATGCCGGGACGGGTTTCACGGTCAGTGCTGGTGATCTCGTGCTTGGACAGGCTTCTGGGACGGTGAAGGTATTTGTTAACTCCACCCTGACCGGCAACCTAGTGTTGAATAGTGGAATCCGCTTCGACGTCGACGGTACAAGTACGATTTCTGGCACCGGCAAGATCAAGGTAGCCGCCACGGGCGCGCTGATTTCCAGCTCCTCGGGCGATCTCGGCGGTACGATTTCAACGGAGATCGCTTTGAATAGTAAC
>CAISXT010000188.1 GCA_903889525.1 uncultured Opitutia bacterium
AGGTTCAACGGCAGCCGTGGCTAGTCGGCGCGCAGTGAAGTTCGCGAGCTTCGCAAAGGGTGTCTTTTGTGCGAGCGCCAGACCGCGGGCCGGGTCGGCCGCGGCGGCAGGTTCGAGTGCATACCAGAGTAGGAGAGGGATATTCTGGTCAGCGATATCCTCGGCTCGGTTGGCGAGCGGTTCAAGCCAGCTCCAGCGGTCCGCCAAGGGGAGTCGCTGGGCGGCGGAGGCAATGCGACGGCGCACGACGGGGGAAGGGTCTTTCTGGCTGAGCTGGACGATGCTTTCGTAGACGCTCGCCGACGGCTTGCCGCCTTCACTGGCGCAGGTGATGGCCCAGCCGCGAACGGCGGCGCTCTTGGCTTCGAGCGTGCGGAGGAGGGTGGCTTCGGAGAGGACGCCTTGGGCCTGCAGGGTCCAGAGGGCCCGCAGTTGGCGGGTATCATCCGTGTTCTCGAAGAGGATCTTCTCGAGGGCGGCGGTGGTGGCCGCATTGGCGCCGCGTTCTTGCAGCAGACGACGGGCGTGGCGCACATACCATTCGTTGGCATTAAGATGATGGGCGACGAGTTCAGCGTCGGAAAGTTTGGCGAGGTCGACTTTTACGGGCTTCACGGCGTCGGTGACGATTTTGTAGACGCGGCCGTTGGAGCGGTCGGTGAAGTTCATCTGCTGGTGGCAAGGGACCTTGTCATACCAGTCGTTGATGAAGACGCCTCCATCCGGACCATATTGCGGGGAGAGGCCGCGGAACCAGCGGTCGGAGCTGACGCCGAAATCGATCTTCTTCTCGCTACGATAGCCGCTGCCCGTCGGGACCATGGTCTCGCAACGTAGCTTGTTCATATGGATATCATGGAAGAAGAACTGGTCACGCCATTCGGCCGGGAAGGCGCCGCCGAGGTACACCATGGCGCCCGCATAGGCGGCTTTCTCATAGCGGCCCCAGGCGATGGTCTTGATGTCTTCGTAGGTGTGGGTGTCGGGATGCGGGCCAGCTTGGCGCTGGTAGCGCGCGCCCTGAATTGCGTGCCACATGTGGGGGATGACGCAGGCTTCGAAGAAGGCTTCGCCGTGGTCATTCCAATCCACACCCCACTGGTTGCTGCCGCCTTCGCTCCAGCGTTCAAAAATCTTTCGCGTTGGATGGAAGCGCCAGACGGCTCCTTCGATGAGGAGTCGCTCGCTGGCCGGAGCGCCCGGTTTGCCTACGAGAGAGCGATTAAAAATCCCATGCGTGCCATATAGCCAGCCGTCCGGGCCCCAGATAAAATCGTTGAGGGTCTCGTGCGTGTCGTTGCTCAGCCAGCCATCGAGCATGATCTGGGGTTCGCCGGCGGGCTTGGGTTCGTCGCCGTCCTTGAGCGGGATGAAGAGTAGGTTGGGCGGAGAGCCGAGCCAGACGCCGCCAAAGCCCACGGCGATGCCGCTGGTGAAGGTGGCCTTGTCCCAGAAGACCGTCTGCTTGTCGAAGGTGCCGGTGCCCTTGGTGTCTTCGAGGACGAGGATGCGATCCTTGGCCACGCCGGGGCTGGCAGGGTAATTGGTGTTCTCGACAATCCAGAGGCGCCCACGGTCATCGATGGTGTAGGCGATGGGCTGGACGATTTGGGGTTCGCCGACAATCAGCTCCACGCGGAAGCCGGCGGGGACCTTGAGGGCGGCCGCCGTACCTGCGGGCGTTAACGCTGGTTCGCTCGCGGTGGGGCGTCCTTTGTCGTTGAGCGGATCGTAGGCGGCGTAGGTGACCACCGAACAGAGGGCGAGTGCGAGCAGAGAGCGCATGGGGGTGGGGGAGCATGGCCGCGCGGCAGGCGTGGCCGCAAACCCATAAAGTGGCAGGATTGCGACCCATGTCGCTTCGCTCACATTGATATTATAAATGAGGGAAGATGAGGCCAAGCCAGATGGAGGGCTGAATGGATCTCTGAGTTGATGACTGCGTCGATGGCAGAGGACTGAATCGATGACAGAATCGAAAACCCCGCCACCCGAAGTATTGCCTCCACTTTTGCACTTTTGCACAGGAGCTCCGCTCCGATTTGCACCTTTGCACTGCCTCATCTGATCAACCGAGTCTCTGAGCCTCCGGGCCTCTCATGTGCGCCCCTTGTCCCCGTGTCACCGTGCCCCCGTGTCCCCTCGCGTCTACGCGATGATATCGCGGACGACGCGTCCATGCACGTCGGTGAGGCGGAATTGGCGGCCCTGGAAGCGATAGGTAAGGCGCTCGTGGTTGATGCCAAGGCAATGCAGGATGGTCGCCTGCAGGTCATGCACATGCACGGGGTTATCCTGGGTATTGAAGCCGAAGTCATCCGTTGAGCCGAAACTCATGCCGGGCTTAATGCCCCCACCTGCCATCCAGATGGAGTAGGCCTTGCCGTGGTGGTCGCGTCCGTATTTTTCGCGATTGGCACCACCTTGGGCGTAAGGGGTGCGGCCGAATTCGCCGCCCCAGATGACGAGGGTGTCATCAAGCATGCCACGTTGTTTGAGATCCTTGACGAGCGCGGCGGCGGGTTGGTCGACATCGCGAGTCATTTTCGGGAGCAGGTCCTGCAAACTGCCGTGGTGATCCCAGTCGCGGTGGTAGAGTTGGATGAAACGGACGCCTTTTTCAGCGAGCCGACGGGCGAGCAGCGCATTACGTGCAAACGAACCGGGTGTATTCACGTCGGG
>CAISXT010000189.1 GCA_903889525.1 uncultured Opitutia bacterium
GCCGAAAATGAAAGACGCCCTGATTTTCAATCGCGAGCGTCTCGATGCACTCCCGCTTTACGTCAACATCATGGGTCTGAAGATCGGCGACGAGGTCGCCCTCATTGATGCTGGCTTCGGTGAGCGTCACCCGAATCCGAACTTCGGTTGGTTCGCCGAAGGGCTCCGTCAATTGGGCATCAAGCCCGAACAGGTGACCACTGGCTTCCTGAGCCATTCGCATTCGGATCACCTCGACGGCTTCGTCGACAACGGCAAGCCAGCCTTCCCGAACGCGAAGATTTACCTCTTACAGGAAGAATATGATTTCTGGCGCGGTCCGAATCCGGATTTCTCGAAGTCGAAACGCGATCAGAAGCCCTTGCCGAACATGGTGAAGACGGTGCGACGTAACTTTGAAATCCTAAAGGACCAACTCGTGATCACCAAGGATGGCCAGAAGCTCTTCCATGACGCCGTCACGGTCATCGCCGCCCCCGGCCATACCGACGGGCATGCCTGCTTTGAGATCCGCTCGGAAGGTGAATCACTCGTGCACATCAGCGACGTCGTCCACCACCATATCCTTATGTTCGACAACGTCGGCTGGACTGTTGCCATGGATCATGATCCCGAGACCGCGGTCAAGACGCGTAAGAAGCTCTTCACGCGCATGGCCAAGGAGAAGAGCCGTGCTTTCGGCTTCCATCTACCGTGGCCGGGGATTGGCACTGTCGTACCCAAGGGCGATCAATATGCCTGGGTCCCCGAGCGTTTCAGTTGGGGGTCGTAACTCGGCGGTGATGCGCCCGCGGTGCCGCTGAAAATAAGAAGTAATATAGCTTTCCCCCTTCGATAATGGGCCAGGCGGGTGACGCGTCATATGGGGTTGCGGCCGGGTTTGGGTCGGATAGGTTCGGGTGACCCCTATGAAGATGTTCTTACCTGCCGTCTGGCTTTCGCTTTCAATACTCGGAGTGGGTGCGGCTCCTGAAGCCACGACGCCCGTCGTGCCGGCAGTGCTTGCGCCCCTCAAGGCCAAGGTGGACGTTTCCGGATATGGATGGAAAGGCTCGACGCTTTCTTTCCGGGCGGAGACCCCGCCGACGCCGGAGCAGTGGAAAGCCATGGAAGGACTGGGCCTCCGGAACTTCAGCGTGGCTGGCGCGGGTATTACTAATGATGGCTTCAGCCAGCTTGCGAAACAGGAACCCGAAGGGCTGTCCCTAAACGCCACCGCCCTGACGGATGATGGCTTCAAGGCCTTGGCTACGATGAAATCTCTCAAGGTGCTTAACATCCTGCATACCGTTCGCGTCAAGGATGGCTTCACCGGAGCAGGCTTCGCTCAGCTAAAGTCACTGCCTAAACTCTATAAGGTGAGTTTTGCCGGATCCAGCGCCCGCGAGCCAGCTTTCGTGGCGCTGGGCGAGCTGACGCAACTAACGGAATTTCATAGCTGGCACAGTGAGTACGGAGATCCGACTAATCCTTACCTGCTCAACTTCAAGAACCTCGAAACCCTTCGGATGGGTAACAGCTTGAAGCGTAACGACGGAACACCCCGTCAGCTCAGCCTCTCGGATGTCACCCTGTCGACCATCTCGAAGTTGAGTAACTTGAAGACCCTCACGCTGATGGAGGCTAAGTTCAGCCTGCCGGCGCTGATGCAACTTAAGTCACTTCCTAAGCTTAAAACCCTCATATTTGTTAACGTCGATATCAGTGACGCTGATTACGAGAAACTGCGCAGTGCCCTTCCTAATGTTAAGGTGACAGGCACGCCCCTGGATGAAGCCGCTCGCACTAAACTCGCAGTGTTCCTGAAGTAACCCCCTCGGGTTCGCCCGCGGTGACCTATTGCTAAATATACAGGACAAGGGGGACTGCTGGTTCCGCACCTCGTGAAGCATTTCCCCCATCTTGGGATTGCGGGCCATGGGCTGACCGCGTTGGCTTGCTCACCCCGATGAGAAACTTCCCTCGCACCGTCGTACTCCTTGCGCTACTCAGTCTTAGCCTACAGGCCGCACCGACGCCGTCTACCCCGGTCCCTGCAGTCCTAGAGCCGCTCAAGGCCAAGATTGGCAACACCTACTCCTGGAAGGGCGTCACGCTGTCATTCCGGGCTGAGGCGCCCATGATCGAGGAACAATTCAAGGCCATCGAAGGGCTCGGCCTACGCCTCATCTCCACCGGCGGCAAGGGGGTCACTAATGAGGCGCTTGGTCGTCTCGCCCAATTGGATCCCGAAGGGCTGGTCTTGGATGGCGCGGCCTTAACCGATGATGGCTTCCCGAACCTCGCCGCGATGAAATCGCTTCGCTGGTTATCCGTCGGTCATACGCTCAATGCGAAAGAGGGATTCACGGGGGCGGGCTTTGCTCAGCTCAAATCGCTCTCCCAGCTCGAGCGGCTGACCTATGGCGGGAGCGGCGGCCGCGAGGCGGCCTTCAATGCCATTGGTGAACTCTCGCAGCTCAAGGACTTCTCCAGTTGGCATACGCAATATGGCGACCCGGCACACCCCTACTTGCTCAAACTCAAGAATCTCGAAAGCCTACGCCTCGGTAACAGTTTGAAGCGTTATGATGGTAAGCCTCGGCAGCTTTGCCTCACGGATACCAGCTTGGCGACCATCGTTCAGGTGAAGTCCCTCAAGAGCCTCGGTCTCATGCAGGCTAAACTCACCTTGCCTGCGCTCCTGCAGCTTAAGGACCTCGCCCAGCTCACCGCCCTCCGCTTGGACGATATCGATCTCAGTGCCGGCGATTATGAGAAACTCCGGGCAGCCCTGCCCAAGGTTAAAGTTACGGGCAAGCCCCTGACGGATGCCGAACGGACCAAGCTCGAAGATTTCCTCAAGTAATCAATCCGCCCGCTAACGCCCAACCGGACCTTACTGAAAGACTGGCGCAGGTGGCGCCACGGCGGCGAATCCCCTGCAAAGGCTATTTCTTGGCCTCTGCCTTGGCCGGTTCGGCTTCGGGCTTGGTGAGTTCGCGCATCGGGTTGGCGGGCTTCTCGTCCTTAAAGAGTTGGAGCTTCGTCTTTACCAGGCGGCGTGGCCAGTAGTTGTTCTCGATGTCGGTATCCATCAGCTCCTGGCGTGGATCAAAAGTGACCGCGCGTAGCTCCTTAGTGGTTAGATGGATCTTGGAAGCCTTCTCGGTGTTGAAGCGCCAGAATTCGGCGGGTAGTAGCAGCTCTTCCGTGGAGCCGTCGGTGTATTCGAACTTCAACGGGACGGGCATGACAAGGCCGCCGACATTGGAAAGCTCGATGACGTAGATGTTATGCTTGGCCTGAAGGAGTTTGGGGTCGATCTTGGCCTCCTCGAGTTCCTTCAGCAGTGCTTCGTATTTCTTCTTCTCGCTGGGCAATGCCGTGGTTTCGTCAAAGCCGTCGTAGAAGTCCTTTAGTTCCGGGAAGCGGTCGAGTCGTTTAGGTAAGGTGGCGTTACGTTCCTTAGTCAGCGTCTTGGGCAGGGCTTCCTTCTCCGCCTTGGCTTTGGGCTTCTCAATTGCGGGGTCACGGGAATCGAGTTGGAGCCAGAGGACTTCGTCGATCGCGACATCGACATGGTCGACGCTATAGAACCAGCCCCGCCAGAACCAATCCAAGTCCACGCCGCTGGCGTCCTCCATCGTGCGGAAGAAGTCGGCCGGGGTGGGGCGCTTAAACTTCCAGCGTTGGGCGTAGGTCTTAAAGGCGTGGTCGAAGGCCTCCCGGCCGAGGATATTTTCGCGAAGTATCGTGAGCGCTGCCGTGGGCTGGCCGTAAGAGTTAGGACCGAGGTCGGCGATCGATTCGGAATTAGTCATCACCGGTACGCGCTCGCGGCCGCGCATGTAGTCGATGATCACCCGATTATCGCGGTGCGGCTTCCAGTTAGTTTCCCATTCGGCCGCGGCGAGCGATTCAATAAAGGAGTTGATACCTTCGTCCATCCACGTCCATTGGCGTTCGTCGCTGTTCACGATCATCGGGAAGTAATTGTGGCCGACCTCATGGATAATCACGCCGATCAGGGAGTACTTGGTGCGTTCGGGGTAGGTGCCGTCCTTCTCGGGGCGCGGGCCGTTGAAGCTGACCATCGGGTATTCCATGCCACCGATGGCGCCGTTGACTGACCAGGCCACCGGGTAGGGGTAGGCGAACGTGTAGCGTGAATAGACCTCGATTGTATGGGCCACGGCATGGGTCGAGTATTTATCCCAGAGCGGCATGCCTTCCTTGGGGTAGAGTGACATCGCCATCACGGGTTTTCCGTTCACCTTGGTACCGGCGACGGCCATCGCATCCCAGACAAACTTTCGAGAGGAAGCGAAGGCAAAATCACGGACATTCTCAGCTTGAAACAGCCAGGTCTTCTTGCCCTTGGGGTGGCCTTTCTCGGCGGCCTTGGCTTCCTCGGGCGTGACGACGAACAGGGGTTTCTTGGTCTCCTGCTGGGCCCGGGCGAGGCGTTCGCGTTGGGTGGGAGTGAGAACCTGTTCGGGGTTCTGCAGCGACCCCGTCGCGGCCACGATGTGGTCATCTGGGACGGTCAGGGCCACCTTGAAGTCGCCGAATTCCAGGGTGAATTCGCCGGTGCCCAGGAACTGCTTATTAATCCAGCCGGCATAGTCCGTGTAAGCGGCCATGCGCGGGAACCACTGGGCGATGGTGTAGATGCAGTTACCGTCTTCCGCGAAGTGTTCGTAGCCCGTCCGCGCCATGATGCGCTTCGCGTCATTGATCGGGTACATCCAGGCGAGTTTAAAGACAAAATCGGCGCCCGGCTTGAGGGGCTTCGGGAGGTCGAGGCGGAGCATCGTCTTCACGATCGTATGCGGCAGGCCATGTCCCTCGGCGTCGGTCAGCTGGGTGATCTTCAATTCGCCGTCGTAGGCCTCATAGGCGAGCATCCGATCGAGGGCCTTGTAGCTGAACTTCTTGAGATCGACGCCGCGCTTGGTGTTCGGGGTCGTGCGCGAATCGGCGCGCTTGGAGAAATAGTTCTGGTCGAGCTGGACCCAGAGGTAGTCGAGGGTGTCGGGGGAAGCGTTGTGGTAGGTCACCGTGGCCTCGGCTGAGATCGTCCGCTTCTCATCGTCGAGTTCGGCACGGATATCGTAATCAGCCCGGTTCTGCCAGTAGCCAGAACCAGGGGCGCCCGTCGCGAGGCGCTGGGGGGAGGGGGAGGGCAGGAGCGAATCCAGCTGCTGGAACTTCTGCACCGGCGTGCCGGTCTCGGCCGCGAACGCGGTCAGGGCGAGGAAGAGTGGGAGGATGCTTCGCACGACCGGACTATTGCCACCGTGACGCCGCTGGCAAGCGGTTGCTCGATGGTCAGCGGGGATGACGCGGATGATATGCTCACCTCCAAAGCAGCCGCTGTGCCCACCAAGCTCGCCGAGTTTGGGTAGCCCCTTGGCTCCGAGACGGAGGGTCCTTACTGAAAGACTGGCGCAGGTGGCGCGGCCACCGGAACGCCTCCCGCGGCCGTAACTCCTGCAGGCGCGACAATCACGGCAGGCACATCGGGGAGGCTCTTCTGTCGATTGATCTCCGTGAGGAGCATCCCGACGGACTGTTCGCGCAGGCGATTGATCTCCGTCAGCATCCCGTCTCGCTCGCCATCGGGGGCGGCCGCCCAGGCGGCTTCAATTTGGTGACGACGTTCCACTAACTGGCGATATTCGGGAAGTTGGGCAATGGTCTGAAATGCCTTCGCTCCTAGCGGGTTGTTATCGATCAACGCTTGGCGGATGCGCCGGCCCTCTTCTTTCAAATCCGTGAATCGTTCCTGTTGCTGCTGGCGGATGACCTCGGGGTTGGTCGCCACTGGCGCGACCCGGCTGGGCGCGTTGGTAATCTTGGCTGGCTTGATTGTTTCAACCGGACTGGCGGCCACCATGCGGGCATAGGGCGATTTAACCGCGGGTTTCTTCAGAACTAAGTAAGCGCCACCGAGGGAAACCCCGAGTAGGACGAGAAGGAGGGTGATTTTCTTCATGGGGGCGGACGACGGGCTAGTTCAAGTGCTTCTAGGTCAGCTATTCCAGCCATTTGTTCCCCAGAAGGCATATTTACCACCCGGTCAGATCATAAGGTGAACGGCCCCAGTAGCGGTGAACGATAAGTTGTATCATTATTATCAATGAACCTTCCCCGCCCGTTCCGTGCTATAGTGGGTTGATGATAAATCGTCGCACGCTTTCCGCTAGTATGGCGATGGGGTTACTCTTAATGACATCTGCGCGAACAGATGCGGCGGATGGCGGCGGTAGTGGCGGTGGTGGCGGAGGAGCTGCTGGCAGCGGTGGTGGGGGTTCTCCGGCAGGTGGTACGGGCGGATTCAATAGTGGTGATTTTAATGGTTTGGGAGGAGGAAGTCTTAATCTCCCCGACCTGTATAAGTTGATTAAACTCCCCTTTGAGCTGATCTCCATGGCGGTCGATTATAATAACAAAAACCAGGCGGCCGATGCCACGAAGCGCGGAACTGAGCTGCAAGTGATTCGCCGCGAAGAGCTCGTGGGTTTGTCGAAAAAAGGCGACGCCAAGGCCCAGAATGAATTGGGCTTTAACTATTTTCACGGTGTCGGGGTATCGCGGGATCGCGCCCAGGCCATGACTTTGTATCGTCTCTCTGCCCTTCAGGACCACGCGGAGGCGCAGAATAATCTTGGGCTATGTTACTATACCAACATCGAGGGACACGGCGACCCCATCGAGGCGTGTGCACTTTGGCGCTTGGCTGCCCCAACTTTCCCGAAGGCTCAAATTAATCTGACGTATGCCGAAGGCAAGCTGCCGGCTGACTCTTTGCTGGCGATTACCAAGCGCACGGACGAGCTCCGCGCCGAAATCGCCGCGACCTTAGGCAAAAAGGCTCTCCCTCCGGCCAGCAAATAAGCCTGCCGTTACGGTCCCACCGTGATTTAATATTTAAATGACCCGTATCCTGCGCCGCTTCCTCCGGTTTATCGGCTGGTCCCTGGTGGGAGGTTTATTGATCGTCGGTGGATTCTTCATCTGGGCCTGCCTCCGGGAATCATCGTCCCCCGAATCTCTGGCACCATCCACGGGTCGTTTCATTCAGGCCGATGGGCTGAAGGTTTTTATCCAAGAAAAAGGACCGCCTGAGGGCAGGGTGGTCTTCTTCGTGTCATGCAATGCCCTCGCTTGGAGTGAGTCGTGGCGCAACACCATCGACCCGCTCGCGGCCGCGGGCTATCGCGTCGTTGCCATCGATCTCCCGCCGTTCGGCTTAACGGAAAAACCCGGCCCGCAGGGTTATAGCCCGTCTGTCCAAGCCCGCCGCATCGCCGCCATCATGGATGCCCTGCAACTGAAGAAGGTTGTCCTAATCGGACATTCCTTCGGGGGATGTGCGACGGTGGAAACCGCTTTTCGCTACCAGGAGCGCGTCGAGGCCTTGATTCTTTTGGACGCCGCCCTGGGCCTGCACGAACTGCCACCCGCCTCCGCGGCTCCGCTCAGCTGGTATATGCAATGCCGTCCGTGCAATGCGGTCTGGGGCTCCCTGACGTATGCCAACGCACTGCTGACGCGTCCAGGGTTTCGCTATTACACTGCGGTAAAGTCTGCGGTAACTCCCGCCAAGTTGAGTATGTATCAGCTCCCGCTGCGGATGCGTGGCACCTCTCAAGCGGTCGGGGACTGGCTAGCAGGCGACTTGTTGGTTTACCCTCAAGATGCGGCGTTCAAGGAGCCAACCAACTACGCCGGCTTCAAGCCCCCGGTGCTATTGGTCTGGGGCCGCCTGGATGAGGTGACGCCGCTTGCCCAAGGCGAGGACCTCGCCCGCCGCTTCATCGGCAGCCAGCTGGTAATCATGGAAGGCGTGAATCATATCCCGCAATTGGAGGATCCCACCAAACTGAACGCGACATTGCTGACCTTTCTGGCGACGTTGCCGCGCTGAGGATGAATTACCCAGCGATCCAGCAATAAGATTGGCGACCATCACCTCATCCCGTTACTCCATTTTATGAAGATCCTTGCTCGTCTCGCAAAATATGCCGCCATTCTGCTCGCTGTCATTTTGCTCGTCGTCGCGTGGTTCCCGCTTTCGGCCTTCTTCAACGAATCCCATGCTGCCGCCGAAATCGCCCCAAAGACCGGTCGTTTCGTCTTAGCCGATGGGCTGAAGATTTATTTGCAGGAGAAGGGGCCGGCGGATGGACCGGTGGTCATGTTCATCTCCAGCAACTCGCTAGCCTGGAGCGAAACCTGGCGCGATTGCATCGACCCTTTAGCCGCCGCGGGCTATCGCACCGTTGCCATCGATCTGCCGCCGTTCGGATTTTCCGAACGCCCAGGTAAAGATGGCTATGGGCCGATTCCGCAAGCCCGTCGCATTGCGGCGATTCTCGATGTCTTAAACATCAAGCAAGCCGTCCTCGTGGGCCATTCGTTTGGAGGCTGTGCGACGGTCGAGGCGGCTTTTCGTTATGAGTCACGAGTCAAAGCGCTGGTCCTCTTGGATGTCGCCATGAGTTTACATGAAGCCAAGCCCGCACACCCTGGGCAGGCGCCTTGGTGGTTAAGCTGGCGCCCTTTGAACGCCGTCTGGGGTTCGGCGACCTTCGCCAACCCGATGCTCACCCGCGGTGGGTTATTGCGCTTCACGGCCAACGATAACTGCGTGACGCCGGCGAAGCTCGCCATGTATAAGCAGCAGCTGGGCGTGCGAAGTTCTTCTCAAGCGGTCGGCGACTGGCTCGCCGGAGATTTCATGATATATCCCGCGGAGGCCGCTTTTAAAAATGATGCAAACTACGCCCGCTTCAAGCCACCCGTTCTCTTGGTCTGGGGCAAGTTGGACGATATTACCCCCTTGGCGCAGGGGCAGGACCTCGCCCGCCGTTTTGTCGGCAGTAAACTCGTTATTCTCGAAGGGGTGAGCCACATTCCCCACCTCGAAGACCCCGCCCAGCTGAACACCGCCTTGCTCGCCTTTCTGGCGACGCTCCCGCGCTGAAAAGGCCACCCACCGCTACCCGCGACTGACCCAGCGGTAGGCGCGTAAGGAATTACGCCAGTAGAAGTCGGCCCGCTCCGCAGGGCTGCGTTCGGCGAAATAACCAGCGATGACGCGGAACATGCTAGCGAAGTCGGACCCTTTGTCTGACACTGGCCAATCGCTGCCGAAGAAAATGCGCTGAGAGCCAAACGTGGTACTCACGTGATCCAACGTGGGGCGATAGGGATTCGGGTCAGTCGGGGAGGACCCGAACGGGCCGTTGGCTTGCTCTACCACCGCGGAGATTTTGCAATAGACGTTCGGTTCGACACCGAGGCGGCTCATGCCATCTCGCCAGGTGGCATCAGGCCGATGCGGGTCGCGAACGTTGCCGACATGGTCGACGACGATACGTAAATCCGGGAAGGCACGGGCGAGCTGGGTTGCCCCCGCAAAATCGCCTAGTCCATTGATGTCCAGCGCGAGGCCGTGATCGGTGAGCAGCGAGAGGCTCCGGCGGAAAACTGGGTCCGTGAGATCGCGCGTGAGGTTTCCCGCCGGGACTCGGATGCCCCTGAAAAGTGGATGGGCGGCCAGACGTCGCAGGTGACCGGCGAACGTGCCATCGGCCGGTCGCAGGTTGCCGACACATCCGACGATGCAGGGATGGGCGTCGGCCAAGCGCAGGATCCAATCGTTGTCCTGTACCCAGGGGCTGGCCTCAATGACCACGGTTTCCCGGATGCCATGGGGGTTCGCCAGCCGCTGCCAGTCAGGCGGCAGGACCGGTCGACTCAGGAAGCTGCCCTTGGCCGGCCAAGGCACGCCTTGGGCTCGGGTGGGGTCATAGAAGTGGGTATGGGTGTCGACGATGCGTTCCGCAGTCGGCATCGACGCACACCCCGAAGTCCACGCGGCGGCCGCTATCCCTCCGGCGAGGGTGCGCAGGAAAGATCGGCGATCGGGCGTGGCGGACATCGGAAGGGGCAATGCGTCCGGGCGCTCGGCTCGGGGTTTACTTCGCCGCCGTATTCTTAATCACCGCATCCAACTCCTTGTTCAATTCAGGGCCGAGTAGGGCGCCCACTGATTTGCCCTGCTTGCCGGCGATGAGCGACAGCTGCTGGAACTGCTGCATGGAAAGGGACACCGAAACATTGATGCTGGTGACACTGCGCAGGGTGGCCCACGCCGCACGAGCCTTCTGCATCTGCGCGTCATCGAGCCCGAAGGCTTTCAGGACACCGGTGGCCATCATCTCGTCACCCACGGGGTTCATGTGCACGCCATCCATCGTCAAGAGCCAGCCAGGCTTAGCACCCGTGGCGGCGGCGCGAGCGGTGACCGCTTGCTGCATGTCGGCACTAAGATCGGCGAGAAGCAGGTGCCGTTCTTTGGCTGTAGCGCGGAGAAAATCGTTATAGACGATCAGTTTCGTATTATTGTCCCCGGGCGTCTCGCCAATCATGGTGGAAGTGAGAATCATTACCTTCACGCCGGCCTGCTGGCACTTGTCGAGGATGGCGTTGATATTGGATTTATAGGCATCTAGCGGCACGCCGTTCGCGCCGTGCCAGACATCGTTCACACCGCAGGAAAGTGTCATCCACTGCGGCTTCTTGTTGAGCACGTCATTCTCCAGCCGTGCCAACATCTGGTTAGATTTATGACCGCTCACACCCGCGGGAATCACCCCAGCCTTAACCCCGTTGGCTTCCAACCCAAGCATGACCAGACGGACATAGCCGCCCGGGTTTCCGAAGCCGCCCGCGGTGATGGAATCGCCCATGAAGGCCACCTTCTCGCCGGTCTTCACGGGAAGCTCGGCCGCGCCCGACAGGCTGGCGACGCAGGACATGGCCAGGGAGCAGAGCAGGGCGCTAAAGCGGGTGGAAGGGCTCAGGGGAGGGTGACGCATGGGATGGGTAGGTGGGGTGAGACCAAACTCACACCGGCTTGGCCCGAGGCAAGAAAGTTCATCCATAAAACTGCCCGCCTCATCATATCAGTAGATAACTCGTATCATAATTAACGATGCCCGCAGCTCGTACTTACCTGTTATACTGGGTGGATATGAACCCTCTCCGAAATGCCTGTCGAAGTGGAGGATTCTGCCTGCTGATGGTTTCCGTCACCGGATGCACCGAGCGTAGTTATTATTCAGGCGATAATCCGGGCATGCGCCCTGGCAGCGGCGATCTCGGTGGTGCATTTTTTGTAGTCTTCATTATTTTCAATGAATTCGGATTATTGGTCCAGCAGGGATATGAAACTACCGGCTTAAAGTTCCCGGCCCATGCCGCCACAGACCCGGCAAACTCCATCACTGTCAGTGAACTGAATCGCCTCACGGATGCTTCCAAGCAAGGGGATGCGGTGGCGCAGAATGATTTCGGGTCGTGTTACTTCTCGGGGCGCGGGGTGGTGCAGAATCGCGTGCTGGCTGCAGACTGGTATCGGCGATCTGCCGACCAGGGCTACGCCAAAGCCCAGCATAATCTCGCCATGTGCTACGAGCATGGGGAGGGCGTGCCCCCGGACGCCTTGGAAGCGTACGCCTACTACCGCGTCGCGAGCACGACCGTAGTGGCCGATCGTGCGAAGGTCACGAGTCTGGAGCTAGGGATGACGCCGGAAGTCCGTCATCGCACCCAGGCCCACGCCGAGCAACTCCAGCAAAAGATTAACCTTCGGATGGCAGAGCAGAAGGTCCAAGCACCTGCGAGGTAGGGGCCGCACCACGTGCTGTCCTAAGTTGTTCTCCATTTAATCACCACCTGATACCCTGCATCAGGATTATCGATGCACGGTCATGCGCGTGGTGTGTTATAGTCGGTGGTCATGAGTACGCAGAAAAACCTTGGATATCGCCTGGTCAGTTTCGCCGGCATCTTCATCCTCGGTCTCATCGTATACACCGTGCTCTTCTTCCTGGGTTTCCCCCAGTATTGCATCCTCTTTGTCCGTGGCATGGATCAGAAAGACGCCGCGCTCGGGATTTACATGCTGGGTATCGTAGCTTACCCCAGCATCCTCCCTTTCTGGATGGTCCTTTGGTACTTTGGCTTCAAGTGGTGCTTCCGTCCTCCCGCCGTTCCGCCCACGAAGCCGGAGTGACACGCTGATTGGGAGAAAGTTGGTGGGCCCACCGGGATTTGAACCCAGAACCAAGGAATTATGAGTTCCCTGCTCTAACCGTTGAGCTATAGGCCCGTGCGTCATTTGTAGACGGAAACGGGTCGGGTGGGAAGGAAGATTCGGTGGCTTATTTAACAACGTCGATCAACTGGCTGCGCACAGGCGTGACAGTGGCGCGGTGTTTCTCGATGGCGGCCACGATCCTGGCCACGACCTCGGGATGGGACGCCGAGATCTCATGGCTCTCGGAGGGGTCGACTTCCAAATTGTAGAGGTGCGGCTTCTCGTGCGTGGTGGCTTTCTCGCCGTAAGGAGCCTGGGTGATCAGGTGAATCTTCCACGCACCGAGGCGCGCGGCATACAGCTTCTCGCCGCGATAGTAGCAGAAGACTTCGCGCTCGATGGGTTCACCTTTGAAGAGCAGGCCGGACAGGTCGACGCCGTCCATCGGACGATCCGAGGGCATCGTGCCGCCGGCCAACCGTATGAGGGTGGGATAAAGATCGAGGGTCGACGCGACGTTGCGCTCGACGGTGGGCTTAATCTTGCCGGGCATCCAGAAGATGCCAGGCACGCGCATACCGCCTTCCCAAGTGCTACCCTTGCCATCGCGCAAAAGCCCCGCGCTCCCACCGGTCTCGGTGCCCATTAGCAACCACGGGCCGTTGTCGCTGGTGAAGACGACGAGGGTGTTCTCCGCTAAACCCTGCTCCTTAAGCGTCTTGAAAACCTCGCCGACGCTCCAGTCGAGCTCCTCGACGACGTCGCCATAGATGCCTCGGCTGCTCTTCCCCTTAAAGCGACCCGAAGCGAAGAGGGGAGTATGAGGAAAAGTATGGGCGAGGTAGAGAAAGAATGGCTTGGCCTTATTCGCGATGATGAAGTTTTGCGCTTCCTCCGTGTAGCGGCGGGTGAGTTGCGTCTGATCGGCCTGGGGGTCGATGAGTTCGTAGCCGCGGAAGAGCGGGGCATTCCACCAAGCCGCTTCCTGATTAACGAGGGAGCCAGCCTTAGCGGGATTACCCGGCGATGGGTTCATGTCGTTGGAGTGCGGCAGACCGAAGTGAAAATCAAAGCCGTGCTTCAGCGGATGGTGCGCGGGGTTGTTGGTCCAAACTCCCAGGTGCCACTTGCCAATCATGCCCGTGGTGTAGCCCTGAGTCTTGAGCGCTTGAGCAATGGTGATTTCCGAGGCGGGCAAGCCGCCTGTCGAGATACTGCGGAGGACCCGAAATTGGTTATGGGCCATCCCGCTGCGGATCGGGTAGCGACCCGTGAGGATGGAGGCGCGACTGGGCGTGCAGACTTCGGCGGCAACGTAGAACTGGGTGAAGCGGGCGCCCTCGGCGGCCATCCGGTCGAGGTTCGGCGTACGAATCGTCGGGTGGCCGTAACAGCCGAGATCTCCATACCCGAGGTCATCGGCGAGGATAACCACAACATTGGGCTGAGCGGCGGCCGCCCATGCCGTAAAAAGCGGGCAGAGCAGGGTCAGGCATCCAAGGGCGAAGACTCGCATGGGGTTAGCAAGGCGGGCTACCCCGAGGATGCCAAACCCTTTTGGGCGGCTCCGGGCGAAACCGCTTGTTATTAGGTGAACATTAAGGAAGTTTAGGGGTCATACCCCCCATGCGAAACGCCGTTATCCTGACCGCGCTCACTTTCGCCGCTGCCTATGCTGCGGACGAGAAGCCTTATGAGCCCGATTTCACCAAGCAGCCTGCCGTCAAGGTGCTCTCTCCCGAAGAAGAGCTGAAGACCATTGAGCTCCCCCGCGGCTACCACCTCGAGCTCGTGCTCAGCGAACGCGACGGCATCAAGGAACCTGCGAACCTGACCTTCGATGGTAACGGCCGCATGTACATCGCCGAACTCCGCACCTACATGCAGGACATTGACGGCTCAAATGCGCACGACCCCGTCGGCGTCGTCTCTCGCCATGAAAGCACGAAGCGCGATGGTCATTTCGACAAGCACATCATCTACCGCGATAAGATGCTGCTCCCGCGCATGGTTCTCCCGCTCGATGATCGCGTGCTTATTAACGAAACCGACACCATGGACATCTTTGTCTACCGCGACACCAAGGGTGACGGCGTGGCGGACAGTAAACAGCTCTGGTACCTCGGCGGCCCAAAGGGCGGCAACCTTGAGCACCAACAGAGCGGCCTTATCTGGACGATGGATAACTGGCTCTACCAGACCTATAATCCTTTTCGCCTGCGCTGGAATGGTGCCAAGGAGCCGTTAAAAGAAACCATTCCTAATGGTGGTGGCCAGTGGGGCCTCGCCCAGGATGACCAAGGTAAAATCTGGTGGAGCAACGCCGGTGGCGAAAAAGGCCTCTGGCATTTCCAGACCCCGATTCTTTATGGCGCTTATGATATTAAGAACCAGTTCCCCGAAGACTTTGTCCAGGTTTGGCCAAAGATCGGCCTCGCCGATCACCAGGGTGGCGCGGGCCGCACCCGTCTGGACAAGACCCTCAATCACTTCACCGCCTCCTGCGGCCAAGAAGTCGTCCGTGGTGATCGCCTCCCCGCTGACCTCCGCGGTGACGTCTTGATCTCCGAGCCCGTGGGTCGCCTGATCCGCCGCGCTAAAGTCACCTTGGATGACGGCATCACCCGCATCGCCAATCCTCATGATCACTCCGAGTTCATCCGCTCGAGCGATCCGAACTTCCGCATCGTGAACATGGTCAACGGCCCAGACGGCTGCTTGTACCTCGTAGACATGTATCGCGGCATCATCCAGGAAGGCAACTGGGTCAAAGAAGGCAGCTACCTCCGCAAGGTCGTCCAGCAGTACGACCTCGATAAAGTCTTCGCCCATGGCCGCGTCTGGCGCTTGGTGCATGATGACTTCAAGCCCGGCCCTCAGCCGCGCATGCTCGAGGAAACCCCAGCCCAGCTCGTCGCCCACCTCTCGCACCCTAACGGCTGGTGGCGCGATACCGCGCAGAAGCTGCTCGTACTCAAAGGCGACAAGTCTGTTGTCCCGGCGCTCACCGAGCTCGCCCTGAACAGCCAGAACGCGCTCGCTCGCACCCATGCCCTCTGGACGCTCGAAGGCCTCGGTGCCCTCGATGCCAAGCTCGTGCGTGCCTTCCTGACCGACGCCAACCCGCAGCTGCGCCAGCACGGTCTCCGGGCCGGTGAATCGCTCGTCCGGGCCGGTGATAAATCCCTCATTGATGACTTCATGAAACTCGGTGCCGACAAGGATTCCTCCGTCGTGCTGCAGTCCATCATGACGGCCAAACTGCTTGGTTCGAATGATGTTAAAGCCTGGGCAGATAGCTCCCGCTTCATGCAGAAGACCCTGCTCACCTCGACCTCCAAGGGCGTGAAAGAACTCGGCGCCATCATCCTCACCGGTAACGAGCAAGCCGGCGGCCGCGATTATCCCGGCGACGAAAATAAACTCCTCGTCAAAGGACAGGAAATCTACCGCGAACTCTGCTTCGCCTGTCATGGTTACGACGGCAAGGGCATGGCCATTGATGGACCGAAGCCCGGCATGACCATCGCGCCTCCCTTGGGCGGCTCCAAGACCGTCCGCGGCCATCGCGATGGCGTCGTCCGCGCGATTCTCAATGGCATGTCTGGTCCGATTGGCGGCAAGACCTATGACGCGCAGATGGTGCCCATGGCCATGAACAACGATGAATGGATCGCCTCCGTGGCTTCCTACGTCCGCAATTCGTTTGGCAACAAAGGCGCCGTCATCACGGCCAAGGACGTCGCGCGCATTCGCGAAGAAGTGAAGGGCATCACCGCCCCCTGGACCAATGAGACCCTCGCCGCTGCCTTGCCGAAACTCGTCCCAGCCTCCAAGGACTGGAAGGTCTCGGCCAGCGATCAGTCCGAAACTTCGCAGAACGGTTGCGATGCCGACGGCAAGACCCGCTGGGAAACCAAAGCCGACCAGAAGAAGGGCATGTGGTACCAGATTGAGTTCCCGACCGCTGCTAAGCTGTCTGGCATTCGCATGGACGTGGGCAGCCGCCCCAGCGCCTTCCCCAAGAATTACAAGGTCGAGGGCTCGCTTGACGGCAAGAAGTGGTTCGCCCTGAGCAACACGCACGGGCTTTACGCTACCTCGGAGGCTTACTTCAACGAAGCCAAGCAGACCAAGTTCCTCAAGGTCACCCTGACGGACGCGACCAAAGGTCAGCCTTGGGCGATTCAAGAGTTCCAACTCATTGCTCAGTAAACGATATCTATCATCATTCGACAGGGCGACCTCGGTCGCCCTGTTTTGTTTATCGACCATGGATCCCGCTCAGCGCGACCAGTTCAAACAAGCCGTCTTTCGCTATGAACCGCTCCCGGCGGATTGGCCTGCCGAGTTCGCAATCATTACTGCCTACAATCCGGAGGGCAGGGTGACCGCGGCTGCGGCCAACGTCACTGCCGATGCGGAACTCGCGGCCGAGTTACGGTCGGCGGGCTATGCGCTCCATCGGGTCACCGGCGGGTCGGCCGACCAGACTCATGTAGAACCCGGGTGGGCAGCCCCCCTCGGTCAGGCCGGGGCGGTGGAGTTCGGGCGTCGCTATGGGCAATTAGCCGTGTTCTATGTCCGCAAGGGGGAATTAAGCCTGATCGACTGCACGGACGGCTCCAGCGAGCCCATGGGGCGGCAGCTGAGGTCTTTCTGAATATTTTCGGATTGGAACACCCGCGGAAATCGGGACTCTCACCCGTAACCCTTACTCCCATGAAGCGACTCCTGTCTCTCCTTACCGTCCTGGCCGCCATCACCGGCGTCCGTGCGGCCGACCTCCCTGGCCTCGTCAACGGCAACCCGCCCGATATGCACACCCTCAAGAGCGGGGATGCGGCGCCCGACTTCACGCTCATCGGCACCGACGGCAAGATGCACAAACTCGCTGAGTACACCGGTGGCGAAGCCCTCGTGGTCCTCTTTACCTCTAACCATTGCCCGACCTCCCATAGCATCGAGCGCCGCCTTCAGCGCTTCTATGAAGAATATAAGGCCAAGGGCGTGAAGCTCCTCGCCATCAACCCCAACCACCCGGATGGCCTCAGCAAAGATGAGCTCGGCTACGGTGAGTTCGGCGACTCCTACGAGGAAATGAAGCCCTACGCTGAGAAGAACAAGTGGACCTTTGATTACCTCTATGACGGCGACAAGCAGGCCATCGCGCGCGCTTATGGCTGCCTCGCCACCCCGCACGTCTTCGTCTTCGATAAGAACCTCAAGCTCCGCTACCAGGGCCGCTTCGACGACTCCCGCTTCTACGATGACAGCACCGTGAAGTCTAAGGATTGCCAGAATGCCGTGGACGCGATCCTGGCGGGCAAGCCCGTCACCCTCGAACTCACCAAGCCCATGGGCTGCTCCACCAAGTGGCGCGAAAAGAAGGTCATGCACGATGCTAAACACGAAGCCTGGGCTAAGACCCCGGTGACCGTCGAACTCATCGACAAGGCGGGCATCGCCAAACTGCGCGCCAATACCACCAACAAATACCGCGTGATCAACGTCTGGGCCACCTGGTGCGCCCCATGCGTCAAGGAATTCCCTGACCTCGTTGAAATCTCCCGCAAGTTCGACATGCGTGATTTCGAGTTCATCTCGATCAGCCTCGATAAGCCTGAAGACAAAGCGAAAGCCGAAGCGTTCCTCTTTAAGCACGCGGCTGGCCTCAGCAAGAAAGTTGAAAACTCCCTCAAGGCCGAACACCGCACGACCAACAGCTACCTCTTCGCTGGCAGCGGCGATGACCTCGCCGCCGTCTTGGACAAGGACATGGCTGGCCCGATCCCTCACACCATCGTCGTGGCTCCGGGCGGTGAAATCGTCTACCGCCACACGGGCATCATCGACCTCGCTGAGACCGAGAACGCCATTCTCGATAAGATGAATCGCTTCTACTCGCCCACGGCGGCCAAGAAGTAATTGAGAGCCGACAGTTGACCCTCACGAGGCCGGGCTAGTCCCGGCCTCGTCCGTTCTTCCCTTTCTCTGCTGGCGGTCTACAAATGACCCATGAGTTCGCCCCCACTCATTCTTTCCCTGTGCCTGCAGGCGCTCGTTATTCTCGGGGTGTGCACCCTTGCCGGGAAGCTGGCGACCAAACTCGGGCAACCCTCCGTGGTTGGCATGATGATCGCTGGAGTGTTACTCGGCCCATCGCTCCTTGGGCTGATTTGGCCGGTGGAGCAGGCATGGATGTTCCCGCCGGAGACGCGGGAGTGGTTAAAAGCTGCGGCGGAACTTGGTGTCGGCGGCTATCTCTTCTGCGTTGGACTTGATTTCGACCTAGCCAAAGTGCGGGAGCGCGGCCGATTGACCGTGGCGGTGGCTTCGGCCGGAGTGATGGTCCCGTTCTTACTGGCCATACCCTTGGCGATTGCGACCCAGGATGTACCAGGCTGGTTTTCGGGTAATCCATCGCTGGGGCAGCAAGTTTTGTTTTTAGGCGCGGCCCTCTCGATCACCGCTTTCCCAATGCTTGTCTGGATTGTGCGTTCGAAGGGTCTCGCAAATTCGCCCATGGGCCTCGTTGCGATTTCCGCCGGAGCCATCGGGGATGCCTTTGCGTGGATTATCCTCGCTGTCGTCCTCGCCTCTTTCGGCGGTAACTCCGATGTCATTTTCCGCTGCCTCTTCGGCGGCATCCTCATGATCGCGGTAGCCCGTTACCTCATGCCGCGACTACTGGCCGGCCTCGCCGCTGACTGCGAAAAAAGGCAAAGCTTACGCGGGTCGACGATGCTGGCCGTGGCCGTACTTTTCCTAGCCTTTGTGTCCTTTAGCACTTGGTGCGGCATGCATTCCGTCTTCGGAGGTTTCCTGAGCGGTTTAGCGATACCCAAAGGCGAACTGAATCACCGTCTACGGGTGATTGAACCCATGGTCAGCGCTTGGGTCTTACCGTTTTTCTTCGCCTTTTCCGGACTCCAAACCCGCTTGGATTTCCTCCTCGCTCCCTCGGCTCTCTGGCTACTGACGCTCGTGGTCGCAGTGTCATTACTTGGCAAGGGCGGGGCGTGTTGGTGCGCCGCACGTTGGGCTGGGCTGGATGCAGCCGCGGCGGGGGGCGTCGCATCGCTCATGAACGCCCGCGGGCTCATGGAATTGATTCTCCTAAATGTCGGGCTGGCTGCCGGCCTCGTGGGTACCGTGCTTTTCTCCGTCCTCGTAGCCATGGCAATTATCACCACGCTGATGGCTGGACCGCTCTTCGAATGGACCTATGGCCGGCGAGCGCGCCGATTGGGTGAGTATGGCGGACTCTAAATACTTCAGGCGGACAAGGCGATGGTGTGCTCGATCGGATTAAGCCAAATCTTCACATGTTGCATCCAGGATGGTCCGATGATGGCATCAATGTTCAGCAAGGAGAGAAACGTGCGCATCGGGACCGGAGACAGCCCGCCGCAAGTATGCGTAGGTGTCGGGCCGCAATGTTCCACCAACCCCAAACCTTGGAAAGTGAAGGGGATATGGTAAGAGCGAGAGATGTCCAAGGCGCCGAACATCGGGCTGAAATCCTTGAAGCCCGACAGCTGTTTCAGGCCTTCGCTAAAATGGTCGTCCGCATAGTATCCGTACTGCGCGCCCGTATCCCAGAGCACCACGGCCTTGCGACCATTGAGGGTGACTTCTAGCATTGGGATATCGGAGGTCGGCACCAGCGAGTAGGGTGCCGCCGTGTAACCTTCGGGAATATCATCGCCCGCCGTGAGCTGCCGATTGGCGACATCGAAGAACAAGGTCGTCCGGGCTAAAAGGTCCATGCCAATGAGGGCATCCACCTGCACGCCGATCTCGGCTGATAGTTTATCGAAAGTGAAGCCCATGTAGCCGCCTTTGTTTACTCCGTGGTTCTCATTCTGCCAGGTCATCCGCCCCGTGACCGAGGCACTCCAAGGAGCCCCCGTGTCAATGAGCGTGCGGCCTTCGGGCAGGTCGATAAAGAGGTGCCGGTGGAGCACATAGAGCTGGTAGGTACAGACCATGGTGCGATTGGGTGAGTTAAGAGCCATAAGGTGACTGTTAGTGTTAGGGTTTAATTTAAAAGCAGACAGCCTACTGTCAACGATGTGCTGAAGGTCAGTTTCGTGGGCAATTGGACGAGATCTAGGTGCAAAGGGGCAGGGGGACGGAGGCATCATACCAGAAGAACGAAAACTGCGTATATCGATAAAAACGATGGGATGTATCCATCGCGTGAGGCCAGTGGGGCGCCCCTCGGTGCACGGGAAGCAAAGAGGCCCCGAATCGGGTGATCCGGGGCCTCTGGAAGGCTTCTGGAGGTCTGATTAGGCCTTCTTCACCTTAACCCACTGCTTGGTCTTGGCGGACTCCAGGACGGCGTCGCAGACGTACTGAGTACCGAGGGCGTGACGGAAATCCGGGTAGGCCTTAGGGGCCTTTGGATCGTCGAGGCTCTTGAGGAACTCCGCGAGGGCGTGGGTGAAGGAGTGTTCGTAGCCGAGGCAGAGGCCAGGGACCCACCAGTTACCCGAGTACGGATGATCGCCGTCGGAGGTATGGATGCTGGCCCAACCACGACGGTCGCCGGGGACGGCGTGGTCGAAGTAGTTCAAGCGATTGAGGTCATGGAGATCCCACTGCAGGGACTTCTTCTCGCCGTTGATCTCAAACGTGTAGAGCGCCTTGTGGCCGCGGGCGTAGCGGGTCGATTCGAACTGA
>CAISXT010000190.1 GCA_903889525.1 uncultured Opitutia bacterium
CCTCTCCTCGCTCCGCCTCCTCGGCTCCGTCGGCGAACCGATCAACCCAGAAGCTTGGCTTTGGTATCATCGCAACATCGGCGCCGAGCGCTGCCCGATCGTCGACACGTGGTGGCAGACCGAAACCGGCGGCCACATGATTACCCCAATGCCCGGCTGCACGCCCACCAAGCCTGGCTCCGCGACGCTTCCCTTCTTTGGCGTCGACGCCGCAGTGCTCGATGAGAACGGCAACGAAACCGACCACGGCATCCTCGCCATCCGCAAACCCTGGCCGGGCATCACGCAAGGGATCTTTGGCGACGAACAGCGCTACGTGGACACCTACTGGAATCGCTGGGGCGGTAAATATTACTTCCCAGGCGACGGCGCCATTCGCGACAAAGACGGCTACCTCTGGATCACGGGCCGCGTCGACGATGTGGTCAATGTCTCGGGCCACCGCATCGGCACGGCTGAACTGGAAGCGATCTTCATCGAAGACGCCGCTGTGGCCGAATCTGCCGTCATTGGGGTTAAGCACGACCTCAAGGGCCAGGGTCTCATGGCCTTCGTCATTCTGAAAACGGCCGCCGCCAAGAACGTCGACGAAGCCGCCCTCGCCAAGAAGCTCAACGGGATGGTCGACGCCAAGATTGGCAAATTCGCCCGCCCGGAACGCATCGTCTTCGTGCCCGACCTTCCCAAGACCCGCTCCGGCAAGATCATGCGACGCCTGCTGCGTGATATCTCCGAAGGCCGCGAACTGGGCAATGTCTCCACCCTGGCCGACCCAGCCGTCGTCGAGGCCATCCGCGCGAAGTTCAATACCGCTAAGGCCTGATTCTGGCTCGCAGGTACGGGCAGCACCGCGTGCTGCCCCCTAGCCGTCTTGGGTAGGGGCGCGACTGCGTCGCATCCGTTTGCGAAGAGACCTCCGGATGCGATGTCATCGCATCCCTACCCTCTGTCTCCTTAAAATGGCGCTTCGCCATCGCCGGTAAGGCGGGTTGTCCCCAACCCGCCGTTAACCCGATCCACATCCGCATCTCATCTGACGAACGGACGGCTGAGGACAGCCGTCCCACCCTCAAGACAAAATGCCCCTGCCCCTGTCCGTGCCCCTAGCCTCTCCCTATACTCCATACTCTATTTACCCATTTGCCTATTTGCCTCCCGCCAGCCCACCCCCTATTCCTTCCCTATGCGCGCCCTGCTCCTGCTGCTGCTCACGGCCACCCTTTCCGCCGCCGGCCTAAAAGTGGGTGACCCCGCTCCTGCGACTCGCCCGGAGTCGATGCTCCAAGGTGAAGCGGTGAAAGAATTCAAGAAGGGCGAAATCTATGTCTTCGAATGCTGGGCGAGTTGGTGCGGCCCGTGCGTCGCCTCAATCCCGCACCTCAATGAACTTCATCAGAAGCTAGCCAAGAAGGGCATCGTGATTACGGGCGTGAACGTCTGGGAAGCGGAACGCGATGCGGCCTCGGCGCAACGCGCTAAAGATTTCCTCAAAGGCCAGGGCGAGAAGATGTCCTACCGCGTCGCCCTCGGCGGCAAAGCTTTCATTAAAGACTGGCTCGAAGCCGCCGGCGTC
>CAISXT010000191.1 GCA_903889525.1 uncultured Opitutia bacterium
AGGTGAGGCAGGGTGGAGTGGACGCCGGCTTCTGAGCAGAGGCCCATCAGGTGGACCGCACCCCCGGTGGCCTTGACGTTCTCGACGAGGCCGCGGAAGGCCTTGATCTGGCGCATGGCAGCCGGATCGGTGAGGCCCTTGTCGATGCGGACGATTTCCTGGTCCACGATGCGACCGGCGCCGATGTTCTGGTGGCCGACTTCGGAGTTACCCATGATGCCGACCGGCAGGCCGACATCGAGGCCGTGGGCCATGATCTCGGTGCGGGGCCAGTCCTTGGTCAGGCCGCGCGAGACTGGGATGTTCGCCAGCTTCACGGCGTTGAACTTATCATGCTTAGGGTTGTGGTTTTCGCCCCAACCGTCGCGGATCACCAGAAGTACGGGTTTCATAAGTGGATAGAGGTAAGAGATAGGGTGAGTTAGGGCAGGGAGGCAAGAAGCACTGAATTTAAGGGACAGGGACAGGGACTGGGACACGACAGTGCTGTATCGGGTAGGGACCGCTGTCCTCAGCGGTCCGTTCGCCATGCGAGATCCGTAACTGCTGCGGGTCAACGGCGGGCTAGGGACAGCCCGCCCTACCTAGATGCACCGCGGTAGGGGCGCCACTGCGTGGCGTCCATTCGTCAGTTTACTGCGTATAGGGCGCCAGCTGACTATTCTCCACGACTGGGGGCAACGGACGCGACGCAGTCGCGCCCCTACCTTCCCGCATTTGCACCTTTGCACTTTTGCACCTTTGCACATAAATCGAGCCATGCCCCGCATCCTCCTCGCTCTGTTTGGAATGGCGTTTTGCGCCGTCGCCTCGGCCGCCACCGTCGAAAAACTCACCATCGATGGCAAAGCCGTCACGGTGAAGACCCCGGATAAGGCCGCGCCTGGTAAGCCTTGGCTTTGGGTCGGTGAGTTCGCCGGGCACTTGAAGTCGCTCGAGGATGGCCTCGTCGAGAAAGGCTGGCACGTTGTCTATGTCGGCGTGAGCAATCAGTTCGGCTCCGCCCGCTCGATGGCGACCTGGGAAAAGGCGTACGAAGAATTCCACGGCAAGCGTGGCTTCTCCGCCAAGCCCGCGCTCCTCGGCATCTCGCGCGGTGGACTTTACGTCAACGCCTGGACGCGACTGCACCCGGATCGCGTTAGCGTGCTCTATCTCGACAACGGCGTGTGCGATATCCGTTCCTGGCCAGGCGGCGTCGCCCTTACGCACCAGAGCAAGGGCAGTGCTAACGACTGGAAACTTTATAAGACCGAGTTCGGTTATGCGACTGACGACGAAGCCAAGGCCAAGTCGCTGCAGGCTGCTGAAGGATTGCTCCCCGCGATCAAGGCCGGCGTATTTCTGATCTCGTGTCACGGCACCGCCGACAAGACCGTGCCGTTTGAAGACAACGCTGCCCTCGTCGCCAAACTCTGGCAGGACAACGGTGGCCGCGTGAAACTCTTCCCTAAGGAGGGCGGCGACCACCATCCCCACGGCCTATCCGACCCGAAGCCCCTCATCGAGGTCCTGACGGCGGAGGCGAAGTAATGAGGGTGGGGCAGCACCGCGTGCTGCCCTAGGTCTTGTGGTAGGGTCGGCTCTCCGAGCCGTCCGTTCGCTGGCAGAGTTACGGATATCAATCGGCTCAACGGCGGGCTCGGAGAGCCCGCCCTACCCGAGGCAAAAGAGGGCAGCACGCGGTGCTGCCCCTACCTCCTCAGGCCTCCACCCAGCGGCCCTTTTCCTTGATGAGGTCGACGAGGCGCTCGACGGCTTCTTCCTGGGGGACGTTGAACTTGATGGGGGTCTTGCCGACGTAGAGGTTGATCTTGCCGGGCGCTCCGCCGACGTAACCGAAGTCGGCATCAGCCATCTCGCCGGGTCCGTTCACGATGCAGCCCATGACGGCGATGGTGACCGACTTGAGGTGACCGGTGCGTTCCTTGATTTTGAGGGTCGTCGACTGGATGTCGAAGAGGGTGCGGCCGCAGCTCGGGCATGCGACATACTCGGTCTTGGTCTGGCGCATGCGCGCACCCTGCAGAATATCGTAGGCAAGCGTCAGCGACTTCGCCGAGGTGGTCGGGGTCTCGCAGGACAGGAAGTCGCCATAGCCATCGACGAGCAGGCCGCCGGCGAAGATCGAGGCTTCGATGAGGCGCGATTGGAAGCCGGCATCCAGGCGCACGGCGTTGGCAACCGTGGCGCGGATCCACAACGGGGCTTCGAGCTGGGCGACGTCAGCACAGCGCACGAGTTCACGGACCGTGCCCGTCGCGTGCAGGCCATCCTGCGGCTGCGAAGACGTGAGAATCAGTCGGCCGGCGGGAATCGCGGCGAGTTCCTTCGTGAGCGCCGCGAGCGTCGGGCCATCGAGGTCGGCGGCGAGGATCGCATCATGCTTCGTCACGGCTTCACCCCAGGCTTTGACGTCGATGCCATCCTTGGCGGAGAAACTCTTCACCACCACCAGGCGGCTGCCGGAGCCGTCGAAGGGGAAGTCGGAGGGCGATAGGCTCGTCTCGACGAAGAGAGCTGGCACGGCCTGTCCGAGGGCTTTGCGCAGTGAGCGAAGGCTGGCGGTGTGCGCTGGGTCGTCGAGGCGCACCAGCAGGCCTTCGGCGCGGACTTCCCGCTGGGCCGCATGGGCGTCGAGGATCTCCTTCGCCGCAGCCTGCCAGTCGGCGAGGCCGGCGATGCTGCGGACGATCACGCGAGGGAGTTCACCCGAACCGGCGAGGCAATTTGATGAAAGTGCGATGAGTTCGGTCTCTCGACGGACGAACGAGAACGGGTCAGCCGGGTCGGCTGGCAGTTTGACCGACGAGGCGGCGCCAAGGGCGGCGAAGCCTTCGGCGCGACTGACGATTTCTTTGCAGACCGGAATCTCGTGCCACGGGTCTTCGGTGAGCGAGACGCGGACCGTGTCGCCCAAGCCATCGGCGAGGAGCGAACCGATGCCGATGGCGGACTTGATGCGGGCGTCTTCGCCTTCACCGGCCTCGGTCACGCCGAGGTGCAACGGGTAGTCCATGCCGAGGTCCGTCATGCGGGCGGCCGCGAGGCGGTAGGCTTCGACCATCACCTTCGGGTTCGACGACTTCATCGACAGAATCATGTCCTTGAAGCCGTGGGATTCCGCGATGCGGATGAATTCGAGGGCGGACTCCACCATCCCGTTCGGCGAATCGCCGAAGCGGTTCATGATGCGGTCGGAGAGCGAACCGTGGTTGGTGCCGATGCGGAGCGAACGGCCGAGGGCCTTGGCGCGGAGGACTAGCGGCGTAAAGGCCTCATGCAGGCGCTCGAGCTCCTCGGCGTAGGCTTTGTCGGTGTATTCCAGTACCGCGAACTTCTTCTTGTCGGCGTAGTTGCCCGGGTTCACACGGACCTTCTCCACGTGTTCGACGGCTTCCATCGCCGCGACCGGGAGGAAATGGATATCGGCGACCAGCGGCTGATTGAAGCCCGCCGCGCGGAACTGCCGGTGGATGTCCTTGAGCGCAATCGCCGCAGCCTTGTTCGGGGCCGTGATGCGGATGATCTCGCAACCCGCTTCCGCGAGGCGGATTGCCTGGGCCAGCGTCGCCGCGACGTCCTCCGTATCGGAGGTCGTCATCGACTGCAGGCGAATCGGATTTTTTCCGCCCACGGCCACGCCGCCTACGTTCACGACGCGGGTGAGGCGGCGGACCGTGCGGTGGCGGGAGGGACAGTAGTCCGAGGACATGGGGGTATCTCAACCCCTTTGCCCCAATCCGTCAACGAGCGTCAGAAATCCCAGCGCCAGGTGGACGGAATCCACTGGTAGCCCTGACGGCCATTGGCGGCGACGGTGCCGAGGCCCGGCCAGGGGAGGTGGAAGCCAAAGGCCCGCTCCTTGGTGACGGCGATTTCGCTGAAGACCTTCTTGCGGGTGGCCACGGCGTTGGCGGGGTCGTGGTCGAAGTCGATGAACCAGTTCGGGTCTTCGAGCATCAGCACGTGGTTGTGCGCGAGGTCGGAGATGTGCAGGAGCGACTGGCCATCGGACTTGATGCGGTAGATCGCATGGCCGTCGGTGTGACCCGGGGCAGCAATGATCGTGATGGCGCCATCGAGGATCTGGTCGCCGTCTTTGTGCAACACCAGGTTCGGCTGGAGGATGTCGAAGGATTTG
Source organism: uncultured Opitutia bacterium (assembly GCA_903889525.1). Classification (GTDB taxonomy): domain Bacteria; phylum Verrucomicrobiota; class Verrucomicrobiia; order Opitutales; family UBA953; genus UBA953. The sequence continues at coordinate 4,145 of CAISXT010000191.1, forward strand.
CGCACGCTCTTAATCATACCCTGGATGTCGTCGGTGCGGTGGGACTTGGAAAAATCCGGTTCCTTGCCGCGCCAGAAATCGATTTCCGTCTGCAGTACGTGCACGGCGGCATTAGGGTAGAGGATGTGGCCCTTGGTGGTGAAGCCACCGATGTGGTCGATGTGCGAATGGCTCAACAGGGCGTGCGTAACCTGCTCGGGCTTGATATTGATTTCCGGTGAGGCCATGGCCTGGATGAGCCAGCCCCAGGTGTCGCGCTCCACCGGGCCAAAGCCAGCGTCGACGAGGATGACTTCTTTGTCCTTACGCAGGAGCAGGATGTTGATGTAGAGCGTGACGTCATCCGGGCGTTCGCCGCTGGCGACGAGGGCCTTCGTCATCGCCTCGGTGTCGGACTTCGGGAACATCTTCTTCGTGACGCAGTTCTTGAAGGTGCCGTAGCCATCGCTGATGGACCACGCTTCGAACTTCCCGATGGTGAATTTATAGATGTAAGGGTCCGTGATTTTCTTGCGAGGCAGGGCTTTCGCTGCGGCCTGGTCGTAATCGGCGGCAGCCAAGGAGGGTGATAGGCTGAGCGCGGCGAGGGTGGCGCCGAGGCTGCCTAGGAAGTTGCGGCGGGAGTGGGCGGGTTTTTCCATGGGGGTATAAGGGGGTGATAGGTGCAAAAATGAGAATGTGCAAACGTAACGAAAGGGGCAGGGGTAGGGATAGGGGTGGGGGTAGGGGTGGGTAAGGGTTGAGGATGTTACCTACCCCAACCCCCACCCCTGCGAGGCCTTCAGGCCTCGCTCACTTCTTCGTGGGGCTGAAGTCCTGCGGCTTGTAGACGTGGAGTTCGAGCAGCTGCTGTTTGAGCTGGCGGTCGCTATCACCGGAGCATCGACGGACGTCGTGCAGGATGATGTAGGCCATCAGGGAGAGCAGAAGCGCCATGAAGGTGTATTGGAGGATGATGACCGCCTTGTTATTGAGGATGCCCTTCGTGTAGCGCTGGATGGTGGCGATGAGCATGTGGCCGCCGTCGAGCACCGGGATCGGCAGGAGGTTGAGCACGGCGAGGTTGAGGTTGATGAGCACCGTGAACCAGAGCACGCGGCGGATGTCCTCGGAGAGATTATAGTAAGTCTTCGTGATCGAAATCACGGAGGCCAATTGCTTTACCTGGATATCGGAGCCACGATCAAAGAGGCGGCCAAGGGTGGTAAAAGTCGACTTCACGATACCCGAGCAGGTTTCCCAAGGGTTGCGGTAGACGAGTTCGGTTTTGGAAACGAAGAAGGTGCCAATCTGGGCGTGTTGCGTGGGTTGTTTATCGACGGCTTTGGCATTAGGGAGGGTGAGGTTCCCCGTATCGCCATTGGCGCGCTTCCAGTAGAGCGTCAGGCTGCGCGCGGTCTTGCCGACGGCCGTTGCCAGGTCTTCGCGGGAGCGGATGGCGATGATCTGGGTGGTGCCATCAATCTTGTCGACGATCGTGCCAATCTTCAAAGGTTCAGCCAGGGTCGGATCTTCCGGGGAGATGCCAAAGACCATGAGTTGGTCGCGCTTGGCCTCGGGATCTTTGCTCAGGATGTCGCGCGTGACTGGTAGGAGGATGAGCAGGTGGGGATGGGCCTCATCGCCGAAGCTGATGGCGCTGACGGGGTTGACGGTCGTGTTCACCTTGGGGGTGATAATGACCTTCGTGCTGACGCCGCCTTCGCGTTCGATGAGCAGGGTGCGCGGCTTGGCGCCACCCTTGCGGAGCAGTTCGCGGAATTCGATGGTGTTATTGAGCGGCGTACCGTCGATGGAGAGGATGCGATCCATGGCCTGCAGGCCGGCTTTTTCGGCCGGCGAGTTCGGGGCGGGCTGACCGATAATGACGTCGGTGCGGGGTTGAATGCCGGCCACGCGGACGCGGTCACCCGATTGCGCGTTGAGTTCAACGCGGGCGGGATGCACGACGACCTCCAGCTCTTTTCCGTCGCGCTCGATGCGAAAGGTGGCGGTGGGGCTGGACTGGGAGTCCTTAATGGCCCGGCGATTCCCGAGCATGACCGCCTCGGAGATCTGATTAAAATTCGTGACGATGTTATCGTCGATGGCTAGGACCTTGTCGCCAGAGCGCAGGCCAGCCTTGAAGCCAGGTCCCGGGACGGTGTTGCCTAAGCCGAGTTCGGCGAGGTGGCCGGAGCTCGTCACGACTTGTTCGGGTACGTAGCCAATGACGGTGCTAGCCGAGCCTTCGGCGACGGGCATCCCAATCACCCAGAGGATACAGGCGAGGGCGAACGCGAAGATGACGTTGAAGACCGCGCCCATCACCGAGACGATCATCTTGTCCGCGTAGGAAATCTTCGGAAGCTTTTCCGCTTCTTCGCTGCTGGCGCCTTCGATGCCTTCCATCTCGGCCAGTTGCGGCAGGGCGACATAGCCACCGAGGGGGATGATGGAGACGCGGTAATCCACGCCGTCCTTACCGGTCCAGCCGAAGAGGCGCGGGCCGAAGCCGATCGAGAAGCGCTCAATCTTCAGGCCGCGCTTGCGGGCGGCGAGGAAGTGGCCGAGTTCGTGGACGAAGATGGATCCGCCGAAGAAGATGGCGACCAAGGCGACGCCCTTGATGGAGCTGAGGAGGTCGCCGAAAGAAAGATTATCCATAAAGAGGGGAAAGGAGGGTTATCTCAGCGCCCGAGAGCCAGGGCGAGCCTGGACGCAGCCGTGCGGGCTTCGGTATCCGCGGAAAGGACATCTTCGAGCGAGCCCGGCTCGCGAGGGGCGCAAGCGGCTAATGTCTGGCGGACCAGTTCGGCGATGCCGGTGAAGGGGAGTTGGCCGTTCACGAAAGCGGCTACGGCGACCTCGTTGGCTGCATTGAAAATAGCCGGGGCAGTGCCTCCCGTGGCGGCAGCGGTGCGGGCTAGGCCGAGGCAAGGGTAGCGGGCGGGCTCGGGGGGCGCCATTGTCAGGGCCAGCGTCTGGGCTAGATCGAGCCGGGGGGCGGGGCAGGGTAGCCGATGAGGGAAGAGCAGGCAGTCTTGAATGGGGTAGGCCATCGAGGGCGGCGAGAGTTGGGCCTGCATACTGCCGTCGGTGAGCGTGATCAGCGAATGGATGATGCTCTGCGGGTGAATGACGACGTCGATGCGATCGGTCGGCAGTTCGAAAAGCCAGCGGGCCTCGATGAGTTCGAGCCCCTTGTTCGCCATCGTGGCGGAATCGATGGTCACCTTCGGGCCCATGTCCCAGTTGGGATGCTTGAGCGCTTGCGCGAGGGTGACGTTCTTTAGTTCGGCGAGTGGCGTGTCGCGGAAGGCGCCGCCGGAGGCCGTTAAGACAAGGCGGGCAATATCCGCCGAGGGCTTGTCGCGCAGGAGTTGGTGGATGGCATTATGCTCGCTGTCGACGGGCAGCAGGCGCGAGCCGGAGGCACGGGCGGTCTCGGTGACGAATTTACCGGCGAGAACGAGAATTTCTTTGCTCGCTAGGGCTACGTCCTTCTTGGCGCGGAGCGCTGCGAGGGTCGGCCCAAGGCCCGCCGTCCCGACGACGGCGGAGACGACCATCGCAACTTCTGGTAGGCAGGCGATTTCAGTCAGCCCGGCGGTGCCTTCCAAGATGCGGGTGCCGGCGGGAAAAGCGCCCGAGGCGCGGGCTTCGGCGGCGGCGACCGGGTCAGCGAGGGCAATGGTCCCGACGTTGAATTCTTTGGCGGGACCGACGAGCTCACGCCAGCGCGAGTGGGCGGCCAGGCCGGCGACGCGGAGGTGGGACGGATGCGCCCTAACGACGCTCAAGGTGGTCGTGCCGATGGAGCCGGTGGCTCCGAGGATGGCGATAGCCTTGGCTTCCATGCACGCGTGGTTGCATTGGAGGCAACCGCGGGACTGCCCTGAGGCAAGCAGGTTTCAGGGCGGAGACGGCGACTAGCTCCGTTCAACGCTTGTCTCTTTCAGCGGGAATGGTTGCCTGTCCGTATGGCCACTCAGCCTCAGGACCTCAGCGGGCTCTCCCACCTCGGGAATACCCAAAACAAGCCCCAGCAGACGCTGGAGACCTTCCCGAACCGCAACGCGGGCCGGAACTACACCGTCGAGCTCTCGACGGAGGAGTTCACCTGCCTGTGTCCGGCGACCGGCCAGCCTGATTTCGCCAAGATCACGATTCGCTACGTACCTGGACCGCGCATCGTCGAATCGAAGTCCCTCAAGCTTTATTTCTGGAGCTATCGCCAGCAGGGGATGTTCCATGAGCACCTGACGAACAAGATCCTCGACGACCTCGTCGCGGCGCTCGATCCGATCTGGTGTGAAGTTACCGGCGCCTTCGGCGTCCGCGGTGGCATCGGGATCACGGTGCGCGCCGAGCACGGCAAGCAGCCTCAGCCGTGAGCCGTCGCCCCGTCCAAGAAGAAGACGGGGAGCCGACGGATTGGCCGGGTTCGGCCTTGGTGTCTGATTTTCTGACGCGGCAGCTAGCCGGTCGACGGCTGGCCGCGCGCTCGTGCCTCACCTACGGACGCTCGCTCAAAGGCTTTGCCTTGTGGATGAAATCGGACGGCGGCTGGGATGGCGATTGGTCGAAGCTCACGGCGCGGCATCTGCGGGATTTTGTCATCGAGCGTCAGGCGACCCACAATCGCCGTTCAGTGCACAACCAGGTTTCTGCGTTGCGCGCCTTTCTGTCCGACCTGCGTGAGCGCGGCGGGATCACGACCACGCCGGCGGCCGGCCTCGTACTGCCGAAGCTCCCGCGGTCGTTGCCGAAATTCCTCACTGAAGCGCAGACGGATACCTTGATGGATAGCGCGGAGGCGACGGAGGGAGATTCTCCGCAGACGCTCGCCCGCGATATGGCGATTTTGGAACTCCTTTATGGGGGCGGTCTGCGAGTGTCGGAACTTTGCGGTATCAGTGGAGGTGATCTTGATCTGGGCAGCGGACTCGTGCGGCTCATGGGTAAGGGCTCCAAGGAGCGCGTCGTCCCCGTGGGCGATAGCGCGGTGAAAGCCGTCCAGACATACCTCGCACTGCGCGGTGTGCCTGCGCGAGGGGGTGCACTCCTGTTAGCGGCTCGCGGCGGGCGGCTTCATCCGCGGGCCGTCCAATTGATGTTAAAGAAGAAGCTGCTCTTGGCCGGATTGCCGGCGGATCTTACGCCGCACAAGTTGCGTCACGCCTGTGCGACCCATCTGCTTTCCAATGGGGCGGACCTTCGTCTGGTGCAGGAGCAACTTGGCCACGCTTCGCTTTCGACCACGCAAATCTACACGCACCTTAGTGTCGCCAAGTTGCGCGAGGTGCATCGTAAGTCGCACCCGCGGGCTTGAGCGCTGATTCGCCTCGCCAGCCCAGCGGCCCCGAATCATCTTAGCCTCGTGCTCGTCGAAGCCGCCCACGCGAAGCTGAATCTCACCCTAGCCGTCACCGGTCGGCGCGCCGATGGCTTTCATGAACTGGTCAGCCTCGTGGTCAGTATTTCGCTGGCGGATCACCTCGCGCTCCACCTTGGACAGCCGCTCGGGCTGACTTGCGATGATCCGGCGTTGCCGGTCGACGACACGAACCTCGTGCTGAAGGCGGCAGCAGCTTACCTGCGTCATCGACCTGCTGCCGTGATCGGGAGATTTCACCTCGCCAAAAAAATTCCGCACGGGGCCGGACTCGGGGGCGGAAGTTCCGATGCGGCGGCGGCCCTCCGTCTCCTGAATCGGGCTTCAGGCGCACCGCTGGGAATCGCCGCGCTGGAATCTATCGCCGCCGAGGTCGGTTCCGACTGTCCTTATTTTATTCGGAGCCAATCCGCAATCATGCGGGGCAGGGGGGGGCGTCTGGAAATATTATCCGAAGCGCCCCGCCGGGCTTTGGTTGGGCGGAAGGTTATCATTATCAAGCCTCCGTTCGGCGTTCCTACGCCGGAGGCTTACGGATTGCTGGCGAAGGCGGGAGTTTACCGTCCGCCGGCCCAAGCTGAGGCCGAACTGGCGGCTTGGGTCGCCCAGCCCGCCGCTGATCCCTCTCTTATCGGGAATGATCTGGCGGCCCCGGTCTTCGGGAAGCACTTGGCCTTACCGGTTGCTTGTGATGAAATCGCCCAAAAAGAGGGTGTTCATTTTCGCCTGACCGGGAGTGGCAGCGCCTGTTTTGCTTTCGTCTCGGAGGGTTTCGAGCCCACGGGCGTGCGTTCGGCTTGTGTGGCGGCCTGGGGGCCGGGAGCTTGGCTGGCGGACGCTGTTATTTCGGGTTAGTTTCGGCTTTACTGTCGGCCGAGGGGTCGCCAAGTTGCGAGTCACTATCACCCATGGGAAGCCTTAAGAAGAAGCGTCGTCTGAAGATGAACAAGCACAAGCGCCGCAAGCGCTCGAAGGAAAATCGCCATAAGAAG
>CAISXT010000192.1 GCA_903889525.1 uncultured Opitutia bacterium
GTGCCGCTCTACGGCCAAGACTCCGACCAAGTCGCCATAGGTATCGTCGGCGATTGCTTCCCTGGACGCAAAATCGTCGGCATCGACTGCCGCCTGTTACTCATCGAAGGCGGCGCGCTGCACTGCCTCAGTCAGCAGCAAACGGCGGGATAGGGTGCAGAGTATAGAGTATAGGGGATTGAAAGGGGCGGGGGTTAGCCGCTGCGCCTATCCCCTATACTCCATACTCTTTACTCGATACTCTACTTCTTTAGTTTCGTCGCGCAGCCGCAATCCCCGGCGCAACCGCCTTCCTTACGACGACGGGCCGCGGCGAGCCAGCGGCGCACGAGCCAGCCCGCGGCGACACCCACGATGGCCCCGACGATAATAGCTTCGAGGTTCATGAGAGGCGGATGACGACTTGGTAGACGGCGGTCGCGGCAATCCAGGCAAGGGCCGTCATGTAGACGAAGGAGGCGGCGGCCCACTTCCACCCACCGGTCTCCTGAGCGAGCGTCGCAATCGTCGGGCCGCACTGCGAACAAAGAGCGAAGAAGACCATCAAGGAGAGCACGGCCGCCAAGGAGAAGATGGGCTTGCCCGTGCGCGGACCCTCGGACCACTTCGCGTCCTGCATCGCCTTGCGGAGATGCTGGCTGTCGGCCTTGGCCCCTTCACCGACAGAATAAGTGACGCCGAGGGTCGAGACGATGACCTCGCGGGCGGGGAAGCTGGCCAGCACGCCGACGGTGATCTTCCAGTCGAAGCCCAGCGGATCAAAGACTGGCTGCACCGCCTTACCAAATCGTCCCATGTAAGACTGTTCAACGTAGGCGGCCTGGAGCTTGGCTTTCACGACCTCTTCGGTGGCCGTGGGATTGGTCGCCTTGATGCGTTCGGCGACCGACGCGTCGCGCGGGAAGTAGGAAAGCGCCCACACGATGATCGTGATGGCGAAGATCACGGTACCAGCCTTGGAGACGAACTCGGCGGCGTTCTGCCACATCCGCCAGAGGACATCGCGCGGCTTGGGCATCTGATAACGCGGCAGCTCGAGGACAAACGGCTGCGGCTTTACCTTGAGCACGAGGCGGGTGAGCACGAACGCGGTCGGGACGGCGAAGAGTAGGCCGACGCAGTGCATGCCGACCATCACGACGGATTCCCAGCCGGGGCCGTAGAGCGGGCCGATGAAGGCGGCGCACATCAGCGCGTAAATCGGGAAGCGGGCCGAGCAGCTCATGAACGGCACGACGAAGGCCGTTGCGAGCCGGGCCTTGGGGTCTTCGATGGTCCGCGTGGAAAGGAGGCTCGGGATCGCGCAGGCAAAACCCGAGAGCAGCGGCACGAAGCTCTTCCCATTGAGGCCGCACCAGCTGAACAGGCGGTCCATGATGAACGCGGCTCGCGCCATGTAGCCGCTATCTTCGAGGATCCCGATGAAAAGGAAGAGGATCAGAATCTGCGGTAGGAAGACCAGGAAGGCCCCCACGCCACCGATAATGCCGTCGGCCAGTAGGCTTTGGAGCATCGGATAGGCATCGAGGGGCGGCGCGACGACGGTCTTCGTCCAATCGACCCCCGACTGAATCCACTCCATGGGGAACTTCGCCAGCCAGAAGACGGAGCCGAAGAAACCGAGCATGATCCCGAGGAACAGAACGGGCCCGAGGAAGCGGTGGAGTAGCAACTTATCGACGGCGGGGGAGCGGCCGGCGCGAACAGAGCCCTCTTGGATGACGCCTTCCAGCAATGTGCGCAGGTGGGCGTAGTGCACCAACGGCTCGGCGGCCATCGGGTTGTAGCCGGAGGAACGCACCTGATCGCGGGCTTGGCGCAAAGCCTGATCGCGCTGCGTCTGACTCCAGCCCAATCGATCTGACTGCGCGCTCCCGGCATCAAAGAGGAGTCGCTGGGCTCCGGCGTCCGAGAGGCTCCGACCTGTATCACGCCGCGCGTCACTGACAACTCCGGCGAGGGCCGTAGCGATTTTCGCCGGCCACGCCACGCGCTTCATCATGGTCCGCGCAGTCAGCGCCAGCGCGATCGCCCGACGCAAGTCGGCAACGCCTTCGCCCTTCCAGGCCGAGGCAAGCACGACCGGCACGCCGCCTAATCGCTCGGAAAGTAAGCCTGTATTGATGCGTAGCCCCTGCTTGTCGGCGACGTCGGATTGGTTCAATACGATGGCCATCGGGCGACCCAGCTCGGCGACCTGCGAGGCGAGGAAAAGATTCCGCAAGAGATTGGTCGCATCGATGACCATGACAATCGCGTCCGGCTGACGGTCGCCCGCGATATTGCCAGAAAGCGCATCGGTAACGACCTGCTCATCGGGCGAGGCGGCGGCCAAGGAGTAGAGTCCGGGTAGGTCGACCAGCTCGACCTTTTCGCCATTCCCGCAATCACACGTTCCGGATTTACGGGCGACGGTGACGCCCGGGTAATTGCCGACACGCTGACGCAATCCCGTGAGAGCGTTAAAGAGGGTCGACTTGCCGGTGTTGGGATTACCGACGAGCGCGACCAGTAGGCCTGGA